>NZ_JBQEPA010000080.1:0-303 GCF_052056495.1 Phyllobacterium sp. 22229 | reverse complement strand
TATACCTTAAGCAACGCGTTCGGAACGTCGCCGCCCGCCATGATTACGCTGACGGTCAATCCGCTGCCGGTGGCCGCGGCCCATTCCGTCACCACACGGGCGGGAACACCGGTGACGGTAAACCTGACGGACGGCGCTACCGGCGGTCCCTTCACAGGAGCCGCCATTGTTACCCCTCCGGCTTTTGGCAGCGCGACCGTATCAGGCACCACCATTACCTATATCGCGCCAGCCGATGCATCAGGCGCGGTCAGCATCAGCTATACCTTAAGCAACGCGTTCGGAACGTCGCCGCCCGCCATG
>NZ_JBQEPA010000079.1:0-305 GCF_052056495.1 Phyllobacterium sp. 22229 | reverse complement strand
ATTTTGCTCTAAAATCGCAGTGATTGACGCTTGCTCAGTATCATAACGATCAAAACCCGGCTCAGAAACAAAACGATTTGATGGAATTTTGCCGTTTTCGTTTTCTAAAATAGTGCCTGAGTGGGGTAAGAACGAGGTACTCGTGCCTGATTCATTCTTTTGCCAATTAGTTAATAGTGTTATTTTTGTATCATCAGTGGCGTACCAGGTTAATGATGGAGAAAACACAATACTGTTATCGGGTACATAATCAGTTTGCGTGTCACTATCACGCCATAAACCAATTACTCGCCCTTGTAATGATG
>NZ_JBQEPA010000078.1:0-308 GCF_052056495.1 Phyllobacterium sp. 22229 | reverse complement strand
AACAAACATTAAACAACTGCAACAATTTATACTACAAAATGTGCTCTGGTAGCGCTGTGATAAAAAAGTGATAACTTTGTGAGAGTTTCTTGAGGTGGTTATTCAATACTTAGCCTGAATCATCACTTACAGGAAATAATAATGAAAGCTTCAACATTTACAGTTGCAACCCTTTTAGCAGTGGCTAGCCAATCAACACTGGCAGCAGAGCTAGAAGTAGAAATTACTAACCTTACTAAAGGCCTTTACTTTACACCGGTACTAATAACAGCACATGACAGTGAAGATAAGTTATTTGAAGTAGCAGC
>NZ_JBQEPA010000077.1:0-325 GCF_052056495.1 Phyllobacterium sp. 22229 | reverse complement strand
CCGTCACCGGTGTTCCCGCCCGTGTGGTGACGGAATGGGCGGCGGCCACCGGCAGCGGATTGACCGTCAGCGTAATCGTGGCGGGCGGCGACGTTCCGAACGCGTTGCTCAAGGTATAACCGATGCTCACCGCACCAGACGCCCCTGCTGGCGCGATATAGGTAATGGTGGTGCCCGACACGGTCGCACTGCCAAAAGCCGGAGGGGTAACAATGACCGCGCCCGTGAACGGACCGCCGGTGGCGCCGTCCGTCAGGTTTACCGTCACCGGTGTTCCCGCCCGTGTGGTGACGGAATGGGCGGCGGCCACCGGCAGCGGATTGAC
>NZ_JBQEPA010000076.1:0-326 GCF_052056495.1 Phyllobacterium sp. 22229 | reverse complement strand
AAAAGAAAGAAAAGCAAAAATATATTTAGGCAAAGAGCAAGATTAACCCCAACCCAGTTAACTTGATTGCGGGCACGTCACTACTATTTTTATTTACGGTTTAAATACTCTTCAAGTAGAGCCAAGGTTCAGTTAACTAAGTTAGTTTAGGGCAGCAGGTGGTTTGATAACAAAGCCTTTTTCAATACCGGCTTGAAACCCGACGGACTCGTATAAAGCGTGCGCTGCTGTAAGTTTTTCGCCTGATAGCAACATAACCTTACAGCAGTTTTGTTGCCATGCGGTATTAATTGCGAATTCTAATACTTGGCGGCTTAAGCCATGTC
>NZ_JBQEPA010000075.1:0-334 GCF_052056495.1 Phyllobacterium sp. 22229 | reverse complement strand
AAAGCGTGAAAAACCTGAAGGTTTACGACTCCCAGGGAAAACCAATTCACCTGGCAAAGGACGAAGATCAGCCCACGTGAGCGCCCACGCTGCGCGTGGCCATCTCCCGCGTGCTGTCTCGTCCCAGTGACTGGGGGCTAACTTTACGCCCCTGAATCGTAATAACGTAATTTATTACATAATTACAGTCCAATAAATCGGACTAACTTTACGTGTTACTAGAAACGTAAAGTTTTTTGGGGTTCGTAACTTCGCATATATACCGAGATGCCCCTGAGCCTCCCACTCCCCCCCCGCCCCCTCGCCCTGCGAGGGGGAGCGAGTCGCCCTCTGT
>NZ_JBQEPA010000074.1:0-355 GCF_052056495.1 Phyllobacterium sp. 22229 | reverse complement strand
CATACCGCCGCCGGCACAGCGGAGAATTGAATTCTCCGCTGTGCCCCGCTTTGGTCTGTGATGAGCGGCAAAATCACCGGGCTGCAGCCCCTTCTCCTCGGATCGGCCTTGCCGTTTGTGAGTTTCAAATGAACCGCAGTCGCGCCACATCGCGTTCAAACCCATTTAGCCGAAGTCAGTCGCAGCAGCAGTATCTGAGCGGCGAACTGACGATCCAGATCGACAACCTGCCCCTTATCGCCGCCGCCTATGGCAAAGCCGCGGCGATTATCGCTGACGACGTGGTGCATCAATTGGTCCTGGATATTATCGGCGCCCTTGGCACCGTCACGCGGTTGCAATCAGGGCAGTTCCA
>NZ_JBQEPA010000073.1:0-355 GCF_052056495.1 Phyllobacterium sp. 22229 | reverse complement strand
CATACCGCCGCCGGCACAGCGGAGAATTGAATTCTCCGCTGTGCCCCGCTTTGGTCTGTGATGAGCGGCAAAATCACAGGGCTGGAGGCCCTTCTCTTCAGATTGGCCTTGCCGTTTGTGAGTTTCAAATGAACCGCAGTCGTACCACGTCGGGTTCAAACCAATTTAGCCGAAGTCAGTCGCAGCAGCAGTATCTGACAGGCGAACTGACGATCCAGATCGACAACCTGCCCCATATCGCCGCCGCTTATGGCGAAGCCGCGGCGATTATCGCTGAAGACGTGGTGCATCAATTGGTCCTGGATATTATCGGCGCCCTTGGCACCGTCACGCGGTTGCAATCAGGGCAGTTCCA
>NZ_JBQEPA010000072.1:0-363 GCF_052056495.1 Phyllobacterium sp. 22229 | reverse complement strand
CATACCAACGCCTTGCTCACCGGAAAATCAGGAGCGCAGCGAGTAATTTTTCCGAGTGCAGCAATTTGTTATGACTAGAAACGGTTACGTTCCAGCCAACTAATAAAATCCGGGGCATCCTCTGTGAACCGGTTTGTCTCATGATCCCACAAAAAAATTGCTGGAGACTCGCCGACAGACCAGCAGAAAAGGTCACCGCAACCATTGCTAGCAAAAGCGATATAAGCTCGGCTATTTACGTAAATCTGATTTTCTAGCAGTTCTTGAGGAGCGAGAATTTCAGCACTAAGCCTCAGATCGTTTAAACCGCCCAATCTAACAAAATCACGATACCAACCTTTGAGCTCTGTTTTCAGAGCCAGC
>NZ_JBQEPA010000071.1:0-368 GCF_052056495.1 Phyllobacterium sp. 22229 | reverse complement strand
TGACTATCAGCGATGGCGCAAATAGTTTATCGCGCAGTGTGACGGCTGATGGCTCTGGTGCATGGACTATCAGTGGTAACGAGTTTGATGTAAGCAGCTTTAATAACGGCACGCTCACCGTCAGCGCCACACAATCTGATACCGCGGGTAATATTTCAAGTGCAGCCAGCACCTCCGTGATTTTAGATAACGCTGCACCAAGTGCTGTAACTATCACTACGCCGATTGAGGGTGATGACATAGTTAATGCCAATGAAGATGACAGTGTATTGATCACTGGCTCTGGGGCAGAAGCAGGTGCGACTGTGAATGTAAATGTTGCAGGGGTCAGCCGTACAATAACTGCAGATGGCAGTGGTAATTGGTCT
>NZ_JBQEPA010000070.1:0-368 GCF_052056495.1 Phyllobacterium sp. 22229 | reverse complement strand
ATGGTCACGTCAGCCTCGACATTCATCATCACGAGGTGCTTGCCGTGCTCCATGGCGCGAAGGCCGATCTCGGCACCCACCGCCGGAACGCCGGTCGCATCGATCACCACGTCGATGAGGTCGTTTTCGAGGATGAGGTCGGCATTGCCGGTGACGGCGATCTTGCCGCCTTCCATCGCCGCGGTCAGGGCCGAGGCGGTGCTCACTTCCTTGGCATGGCCGGGTTCCCGGTAGGCGATGTCGACGGCTTTGAGCGCATTGGGCAGGTTCAGTTCGGAAATCGCGCCGATTTCGACGCCCGGCATATGCGCCACCCGCGTGACGATGTCCGTGCCCATCTCGCCCGAGCCGATCAGCCCGATGCGGAT
>NZ_JBQEPA010000069.1:0-395 GCF_052056495.1 Phyllobacterium sp. 22229 | reverse complement strand
TTCACTTCCATCTTGGTGAAGTTCAGGCGCAGCGTCTCGATCGGACGGTCGCCGTTGGAATCAACCGAATAATTGGCAATCAACGTGTTGGTCAGCTTGTATTCGATATAGGTCTGGCCGGGATTGCCGGTGGTGACCAGATGAATGGTTGCAAGCTTGCCGGAGCTGCCCGACACGGCTTCCTGAAACAATTTCGTTGAGGAGGAATCGCTCACCTTCGTCAGGACAACTTCACTGATCGTGGGTTCGGAGGCTTCGCGGTTGGCGGCTGAACCGGCGGACGTGCTCATCTTACGCCCCACATTCCAATGAATGGCTTCAATGTCCATCCAGCGCTTGTGCGTCTCCTGCGTCGCATCGCCCTGAATTCCATCAATCTGCAAGTAAATCGGCAT
>NZ_JBQEPA010000068.1:0-404 GCF_052056495.1 Phyllobacterium sp. 22229 | reverse complement strand
AAAGGCGTGTTGACAGTTTTGGTTGGTGGGGTCTATATACCGACACAACGAGGGCGGGGCGCCGCTGGCGGTTGCTGAATGCGCCCTAAAGGAAGCTCTGGTTTGAGATTTCGGATTGTTGCGCGAGTGACAGTTTTGCCTGGTGGTCTTCCGGTTTTGGCTGGTTGATTGAAGGGCGGGACCTTGAAGGATGTGCGGTTTTGCGGTGACGCTGACGGTGTGGTTTTCGGGGTTTTGGATGTGCCGGTTTGTTCCGGTTTGACGGTGGTCTTTGCGGCTGTGGTCTGTTCTTTGAAAATTGAATACAGAAGAAAGAGAAACGTGGGCGGCAGGGTCCTGCGGAACATCGCAAGATGTTCAACAGATACTTTGGCGGACACGTTTCGAGAGAAGATGTTACATGC
>NZ_JBQEPA010000067.1:0-405 GCF_052056495.1 Phyllobacterium sp. 22229 | reverse complement strand
AGACAAAGCAGGTTTGGTTAACGCTCCTGCGATTGCAGACAGCTTGTGTATGCTGCAGAAGAGTTATCGTTTCGATGCGCGTTCAGGTATCGGACAGTTGGCAAAAGCAATCAATAACGGCTCTGCTAAGCAGGTCGATCAAGTGTTTGCTAAAGGGTTTGAGGATATCGAAAATCATCCTTTGTCGAGTGACAGCTATAACTTGATGCTGCGTACTTTAGTCAATGAGTATGGTGCGTATCTGAACCGAATGAACGTGCCGTTAGAAGAATTAGAAACTCAGGAAGCGAGAGCTAAATCGGTGCTCGACTTGTTCAGCCAAGGTCGATTGCTGTGTTCCATTCGTGAAGGTGACTTTGGCGTTAAAGGCCTCAACCACAGAATCGAAAGGGCACTTGCCGCAAG
>NZ_JBQEPA010000066.1:0-410 GCF_052056495.1 Phyllobacterium sp. 22229 | reverse complement strand
CTTCAAGCATTGCACGGAGGGGCTGTTAATGTATTAGGGCACGTTACCCCTGGTAGCTTATATTCTTTTGTTGATAATGCACTTGGCCCTTGGGAACAGCGACCTGTTTTTAAAACCAATGTTTCTGTATTTATTTCTTTAAAAGAGCACGCACCACTTGTACCTTTAGAAACACTGAGAAGACTACCTGAGTGGTTTCCTGAAGCTGAGTCTGTATTCGCTTTGACACCAGCTTATGAGCCTGAGCACCCTGATTTTGATCCTAAGCTGGGAGAAGTCTTTTCTCAACTGCAGCAATGTAATAGACATAGTTTAATCGAGCCTGTCGATGCTGAACATATGTACTTTGCAGCCATAAACTCTAAAGGATGTCGTTTAACTGCTTTAGGAGCTTATTACCGTGAATTAGC
>NZ_JBQEPA010000065.1:0-435 GCF_052056495.1 Phyllobacterium sp. 22229 | reverse complement strand
GCGCCTTCATCCGAACTCGGATACGCACTGGCAAGCAAGGAGACAGGAATGAGGATTGGCAATTGCATATATGCCGCCTGCCAGTGGCTCCGCAGGCTTGTCTGAAATCCCAAAGATCCGATAGAGCACGGTGGCTCGATGAATTGCTCCTGCACCAAATTTGCACAATGTCTTGATCAGCTCTCCATGTTGAGTGTCTAGCAAGGCGCGCCAGGTGCCTGCGCCTTGTCGGCAGGACCGATGAGTTTGTTCGCTTACACAGTGGCCTCTGACAGGCAATGAATTCGTTTGGCGATGGTATGCCTGGATCAGCAATGGAGAGGGACTGCTGCATTGCTAAACGCGACGAGCCTCCAATCATACCGCCGCCGGCACAGCGGAGAATTGAATTCTCCGCTGTGCCCCGCTTTGGTCTGTGATGAGCGGCAAAATCAC
>NZ_JBQEPA010000064.1:0-456 GCF_052056495.1 Phyllobacterium sp. 22229 | reverse complement strand
CGGGCCGATGTCATGGCCGTCAATCCCGGCGCAAAGTTCATGATAGAGAATGATGTCGCAGCTGCCCGCATATCGAACCGGCCGCGTCTCGAAGTCGACATGATCATCATTGAGCGTTTTGAACAATGCGGCAGCGGCCGCCATGTCGGCACGATAGGCCGCAATCCACTGTGTTCGGGCAGCGGCCGGGTATCTGCTCTGCTGCCGCCCCCCAAGCCAAGGAGATCGCTCGCTGGCGATGGTCGGGCGCGTCGCAAAGTCAGGGCCAGTGACCGAGATCACGAGATGGAAGGCATCCTCGCGGATCTTCAAGGGATGGCCCATCACCGTGGGCAGCAGCCCATATATGATTTGTTTGGCAATGCGGGGGCCGGCCACGTGGAACTGCCCTGATTGCAACCGCGTGACGGTGCCAAGGGCGCCGATAATATCCAGGACCAATTGATGCACCACGTC
>NZ_JBQEPA010000063.1:0-514 GCF_052056495.1 Phyllobacterium sp. 22229 | reverse complement strand
ACCCGCGCAAAAATGGCGATGAAAATCTCCATTACCCCGTTCGGAGCACGGTTCATTTCTTCCAGTGCAGCCGCGTGTGCAGCGCGGCGCACCGGCGATAGCTGGAGAGCTTTTGATGCCTATGTCCCCATCATTCAATGACAATGGCGAAACCTACGACCAACTTGCCCGAACGCATGTTTCACTTGGCCGCGTGCTTGCCCTGTTCACGCCCTATCGCACCCGGATTGTTGTGCTTATCGCCCTGATCCTGGTTGCATCGGCCATCGCGATGCTGTCGCCGTTCCTGCTGCGCGCCATCATCGATGATGCCCTGCCAATTCAAAATCTGGCCCTCTTGGCCTGGCTGGCGGGCGGCTTGGTCGGCGTGGCGGCATTGTCCGCCGCGCTGAACACTGTCCAGGTCATCCTGTCGTCCAAGGTCGGCCAGGCGATCATGGATGATCTGCGAGTGCGCGTTTATGCGCATCTGCAATCCCTGTCGCTGGGGTTCTTTGCCAGCACGCGCACCGGC
>NZ_JBQEPA010000062.1:0-562 GCF_052056495.1 Phyllobacterium sp. 22229 | reverse complement strand
CACGCGGCTGCACTGGAAGAAATGAACCGTGCTCCGAACGGGGTAATGGAGATTTTCATCGCCATTTTTGCGCGGGTACAGTGTTTGTTGTGAATGGTGAAGGCAACACAGGAAGGCCCGGTTATCGATCAAGGCAGGATGGGGTCCACCGGGGAAATGCACCGGGCCTTCGGTGCCTGGAAACAAGCAACAAGGCTATCCTCCGGCCTTGTTATGGAGGTTTCATGGAGACATTGTCCATAGATGGCGCAGAGCCAAGAAAATCCAGCGGAAACGCGGCAATCCAGCTATCTGACGTTTGCCGCGCCCTTGCGTGTGCAAGAGAAATGGCAGGAATGCAAAATGCCTTCAGGATAACCCGCACAAATCTGTGAACGGTGATGGCCGGATTGCACCAACCGCATGTTGAATATGGGGTGGTGACTATAGCTCGTGGGACTCAGGCCTGCACCGGGCCGCAAAGCTTCAACCGCTCCGCTACAGCCGCGCCTTCATCCGAACTCGGATACGCACTGGCAAGCAAGGAGACAGGAATGAGGATTGGCAATTGCATATATGCCGC
>NZ_JBQEPA010000061.1:0-584 GCF_052056495.1 Phyllobacterium sp. 22229 | reverse complement strand
AAGCGCGCTGTCCGATTGTGTCCTGACCCCTTGCACAATGACGAGACCAGAGACATGGGCGGCCTCCTTGATCAACAGAGCCAGTGCATCGTGACCACAATCGGACAGGCCTGCGCCTTGGATCTGCCTTGCTTCGATCTTGGCAATATCGGGTGAAAACGCCCCTGCACTCCAGACAGGCACATGATCAGGCCCGAGATCATCGAGCGCGATCTGGCAGCCATATCGTTTGATGTCCGTCATGAAATCGATGGCATCGGCTGTTGCAGGCAACCGGTGGATGCCGTTCAATTCAAAGACAAGCCGCTCGGCAACGGGCGCAGCCGACCCCAGCCTTTCGCAGACATTGAACCACCACAGGTCGAGAACGGCGCTCTCCATCGATATATTGACCCCCAGGCGAAGGTCAGGCGCTGCCGACAGGGCATCGATGGTCCGCTGGACAACATGCTCTTCGAGGACACGCAGCAGCCCGAGCCGCCTGAGCGGCTCGGCCGCCGGGCTTGCCGGGCCGATGTCATGGCCGTCAATCCCGGCGCAAAGTTCATGATAGAGAATGATGTCGCAGCTGCCCGCATATCGAA
>NZ_JBQEPA010000060.1:0-584 GCF_052056495.1 Phyllobacterium sp. 22229 | reverse complement strand
AAGCGCGCTGTCCGATTGTGTCCTGACCCCTTGCACAATGACGAGACCAGAGACATGGGCGGCCTCCTTGATCAACAAAGCCAGTGCATCGTGACCACAATCGGACAGGCCTGCGCCTTGGATCTGCCTTGCTTCGATCTTGGCAATATCAGGTGAAAACGCCCCTGCACTCCAGACAGGCACATGATCAGGCCCGAGATCATCGAGCGCTATCTGGCAGCCATATCGTTTGATGTCCGTCATGAAATCGATGGCATCGGCTGTTGCAGGCAACCGGTCGATGCCGTTCAATTCAAAGACAAGCCGCTCGGCAACAGACGGAGCCGACCCCAGCCTTTCGCAGACATTGAACCACCACAGGTCGAGAACGGTGCTCTCCATCGATATATTGACCCCCAGGCGAAGGTCAGGCGCTGCGCGCAGGGCATCGATGGTCCGCTGGACAACATGCTCTTCGAGGACACGCAGCAGCCCGAGCCGTCTGAGCGGCTCGGCCGCCGGGCTTGTCGGGCCGATGTCATGGCCGTCAATCCCGGCGCAAAGTTCATGATAGAGAATGATGTCGCAGCTGCCCGCATATCGAA
>NZ_JBQEPA010000059.1:0-620 GCF_052056495.1 Phyllobacterium sp. 22229 | reverse complement strand
GGTACAAGTGACGTCGTTACGCAATCCGGCGGTATCTTGTCGGGCACGGCCGCGACAAGCAGCTATGAACTCTCAGGCGGTGTTCTCTCTGGTTCCGTCACGGCAACAGACAAGGCCACGATCAGCGGGTCGGGATCGGTTACCAGCACTGGTGTCGTTACGGCTACCAACACCATCAGCCAGACCGGCGGGACGATGGGCGGGACGGCAGACACGCCGCTTTATAACCTGTCCGGCGGTGAGATGTCCGGCAAGATCATCAATGCCACCAATGTGAAGCAGACGGGCGGCACGATGGGCGGGACGGCAACGACTGTCGATTATAGCTTGTCCGGAGGGACGGCTTCAGGAACGATCACTGCTTCCAATGGCCTGACTCAGTCCGGCGGCAATCTAACGGGTAGTGCTGGAGCGAAGAATTACACGCTTTCCGGCGGAACGCTCTCCGGAGCTGTCACGGCAACAGACAAGGCCACGATCAGCGGGTCGGGATCGGTTACCAGCACTGGTGTCGTTACGGCTACCAACACCATCAGCCAGACAGGCGGGACGATGGGCGGGACGGCAAAGACTGTCGATTATAGCCTGTCCGGGGGAACGGCTTCAGGAACGATCACTGC
>NZ_JBQEPA010000058.1:0-643 GCF_052056495.1 Phyllobacterium sp. 22229 | reverse complement strand
CACGCGGCTGCACTGGAAGAAATGAACCGTGCTCCGAACGGGGTAATGGAGATTTTCATCGCCATTTTTGCGCGGGTGCAGTGTTTGTTGTGAATGGTGAAGGCAACACAGGGAGGCCCGGCTATCGGTCAAGGCGGGATGGGAACCGCCGGCGGAATGCACCGGGCCTCCGTTGCCTGGAAGCAAGCAACAAGGCTATCCTCCGGCCTTGTTATGGAGGTTTCATGGAGACATCGTCCACAGATGACGCAGAGCCAAGAAATCCGGCGGAAAGGGCTGGCATCTGCATTGCCGATCTTTCCGAAATCGAGACCGGAACCATGGACAGGAGCATTTCCACCATCACGCGGATGGCCGATGCGCTGAAGCTGATGCTTGACGATCTGGTATGTTCTTGGACATAGCCTTGCGGGGGGATTCGAACCTCCAGCAATTGGCCGCTGCATATCTGACAATAATTTCCCGCGGCAGGCAGTTGCCGGACTTTTCTCATGCGGGCGGCGACTATCTCTCGTCAGACACAGACCCGTACCGGGCCGCAAAGCTTCAACCGCTCCGCTACAGCTGCGCCTTCATCCGAACTCGGATACGCACTGGCAAGCAAGGAGACAGGAATGAGGATTGGCAATTGCATATATGCCGC
>NZ_JBQEPA010000057.1:0-677 GCF_052056495.1 Phyllobacterium sp. 22229 | reverse complement strand
GGCGGGACGATGGGCGGGACGGCAAAGACTGTCGATTATAGCCTGTCCGGGGGAACGGCTTCAGGAACGATCACTGCTTCCAATGGCCTGACTCAGTCCGGCGGCAATCTAACGGGTAGTGCTGGGGCGAAGGACTACACGCTCTCCGGTGGAACGCTCTCCGGAACTGTCACGGCGACCAATACAGCCACGATCAGCGGGACGGGGTCGGTAACGGGCACTGGCACGATCAAGGCGGGTAACAAGATCAATCAGACCGGCGGGACGATGGGTGGAACGGCGGATACGCCGCTTTACGACTTGTCCGGCGGCGAAATGTCCGGGAAAATCATCAATGCGACCGATGTGACGCAAACCGGCGGTACATTGTCGGGCACGGCCGCGACCGGCACCTATGAATTGTCAGGCGGTGTTCTCTCCGGTTCCGTCACGGCAACAGACAAGGCCACGATCAGCGGGTCGGGGTCGGTGGCGAGCAATGGCGTCATTACGGCTACCAACGCCATCAGCCAGACAGGCGGGACGATGGGCGGGACGGCCAACACCAAGTCCTATGATCTGACTGGCGGAACAATGTCCGGGACGATCAAGAATGGCCTTGGTACAAGTGACGTCGTTACGCAATCCGGCGGTATCTTGTCGGGCACGGCCGCGACAAGCAGCTATGAACTCTCAGG
>NZ_JBQEPA010000056.1:0-830 GCF_052056495.1 Phyllobacterium sp. 22229 | reverse complement strand
GTCCTCACCCTGTCGTGCGAAGACAAGCCGGGGATCGTGGCATCGGTGACGACGGAGCTTGCGGGGCTGGATGCCAATATCGCCGAGAGCAACCAGTTCTGGGACCGCCAGACCAACCGCTTCTTCATGCGCATTGCCTTTGCCGCGTCAGAAGGCACCGCCAAGGACGATGTCGAGCGGGCCTTGAAGCCCGCCATCGAGCGCTTCGGCATGAAGACCACGCTCATCGACCAGGCCAAGAAGCCGAAGATCGTCATCATGGTGTCGAAGTTCGACCATGCACTCCTGCACCTGATCTACCAGATCAAGGTCGGCTGGCTCGATGCCGAGGTCGCCGCCATCGTCTCCAACCACGAGGACAGCCGCCGCTTTGCCGAGCATGAGGGCATCCCCTACCATGTGCTGCCCGTGTCCAAGGACAACAAGACGGCGCAGGAGGAGGCGCTGCTGAAGATCGTCAAGGACACCGGCGCCGATCTGGTCATCCTCGCCCGCTACATGCAGGTGCTGTCAGACACCCTGTCGAAGCGGCTGTTCGGCAAGGTGATCAACATCCACCACTCCTTCCTGCCGAGCTTCAAGGGGGCAAAGCCCTATCACCAAGCGTTCGAGCGCGGGGTGAAGCTGATCGGGGCGACGGCGCATTATGTCACGCCCGATCTCGACGAGGGCCCGATCATCGAGCAGGAGACCGAGCGGGTCAGCCATGCCATGAGCGCGGAGGATTTCGTTGCCACCGGCCGCGACATCGAGAGCCGGGTGCTCGCCCGCGCCGTCAAGAAGCACCTTGAATCCCGCGTCATGCTCAACGGCCACAAGACCGTGGTGTT
>NZ_JBQEPA010000055.1:0-846 GCF_052056495.1 Phyllobacterium sp. 22229 | reverse complement strand
GAGAATCGCATTTCCGGGAATCAGTGTCAAGCAGAATTGGCGTCGTTTGGGCGGATGGATTTCTTTTGCCTATTGAAAGGTAGAAGACGATGCAGTCGGGGAATGCATTCACGACGCCCTTCGGGCGGCGGCCGCTGTCGCTTGGCATGCTGGCAACGCAGGCGCAGGCCAGCGCCGTCGATCCACAGGCTTCGGTCGACAAATGGAAACTGTTTCGCAGCCTGTGCGAGGCGCGGGCGCTGATCGGGATTTCCGACCGGGCGCTGGTGGTTCTGAACGCGCTGCTGACGTTCTATCCGCAGAGCGAACTTGCCGAGGCAAACGGCCTGGTGGTGTTTCCGTCCAATGCGCAACTGTCGCTGCGCGCGCACGGCATGGCGCCGGCAACGTTGCGCCGGCATCTGGGCGCGCTGGTGGAGAGCGGCCTGATTTTCCGCAAGGACAGCCCCAATGGCAAGCGCTATGCGCGCAAAGCCCGGACAGGAGCGACGGGGGCAGGGGAGGGCGGCGAGGCCTTTGGCTTCTCGCTGGCGCCCTTGGTGGTGCGGGCGCAGGAATTCGACGCCATGGCGGATGCGGTGCGCACGGAGCGGCTGCAGCTGAAGCTGATGAAGGAGAAGGTGACGCTGTTGCGCCGCGATATCGTCAAGCTGATTGAGCTGGGCTTTGAGGAAATGCCTGACATCGACTGGAGCGCCCGCTACACGGCGTTTCGCGGTGTGATCGATGATATTCCGCGCCAGGCGACGATCCGCGATCTGGAGCCGGTTGTGGACGGGCTGGAATGCATCCAGCTGGAAATCTCCAAGTTGTTGCAGGATAAGCTGAATTTAACACAAACGAGCG
>NZ_JBQEPA010000054.1:0-954 GCF_052056495.1 Phyllobacterium sp. 22229 | reverse complement strand
GGTGCCGAGATCGGCCTTCGCGCCATGGAGCACGGCAAGCACCTCGTGATGATGAATGTCGAGGCTGACGTGACCATCGGCGCGTATCTCAAAAGCGAGGCGGATCGCCTGGGCGTGACCTATTCGCTCGGCGCGGGCGACGAGCCGTCCTCCTGCATGGAGCTGATCGAATTCGTCTCGGCCATGGGCCATCCGATCGTGGCCGCCGGCAAGGGCAAGAACAATCCGCTCAACATCGACGCCATTCCCGACGATTACCAGGAAGAGGCGGCGCGACGCCACATGAATGTGCGCATGCTGGTGGAATTCGTCGACGGCTCGAAGACCATGGTGGAAATGGCGGCCATCGCCAATGCCACGGGTCTCGTGCCCGACAGAGCGGGCATGCACGGCCCCGCCGCCACGCTGGACCAGCTCAACAAGACGCTGATCCCGCAGAAGGATGGCGGGCTGTTGTCGCGCGTTGGCGTTGTCGACTATTCCATCGGCAAGGGCGTGGCGCCGGGCGTGTTCGTCGTTGCCGACATGTCGCATCCGCGCATTTCGGAGCGGATGGAGGATCTGAAGATGGGCAAGGGCCCGTATTTCACCTTCCACCGGCCCTATCACCTGACGTCGCTGGAAGTGCCGCTGACCTGCGCGCGCGTCGTGCTCTACGGCAAGGCCGACATGGTGCCTTTGGCCAAACCTGTCGCGGAAGTCTGCGCGGTGGCGAAGAAGGACCTCAAGGTTGGCGACACGCTCGATGCGATCGGCGAATATTGCTACCGCGCCTGGATCATGACGGCGCCGGAGGCGCGCGCCGCCGGAGCCATCCCCTGCGGCCTTCTCCAGGGCGGCACGGTGACGGCACCCATCGCCAAGGGCGCACTCATCACCAGCGCCAACGCCGCCCCCATCCCCGGCTCGAAAATCGTCGAACTCAGACAGCGGCAGGACAAGCTCGTTTATGGC
>NZ_JBQEPA010000053.1:0-1028 GCF_052056495.1 Phyllobacterium sp. 22229 | reverse complement strand
CCTGCCACCACGCGTCCGTGACGTGTTCGGTCGCAACATTGCGAGGCAATCATGACACAGATTAAAGACGGTGGACCGGCGTTTCCGGAGGCAATTGCCGTAGGACCGGCTGGTGATGTCTACCCGGGATATTCAGGCATGACCCTTCACCAATATTACGTTGGTCAGGCATTGGCAGGTATGTGTACGGCAGCAGGCTATCAGGGGTTGCCATGGGATATTGTAGCCAGTGAGGCGATTAAGGCCGCCGATGCCGTTCTCTCTGCTCTCGCTGCCCGTGAGGTCAAGCCATGACCAGCATAGAGACAGCGCTTAGCCTGCGTGAGCGACTATTGAAGCACGCAGATGATCAGATTGATGACAATCTTGATTATATTCGAACAGCAGACGCGTTGATGCGCGAGGCTGCCGCCGCTCTACCAGAGCCAGCGCAGGACGTGACGCCGGTTGCTTATCGGTGGCAATGGAAAGAGCGCCATTTTCACCCTTACGATGAAGTATGGATGGCCTGTATCAATAAGCCTGCATTTGATCCGTCAAAGAATATCGAACCACTCATGAGGATTTCCGACCACCAATCTGCCATTAGCACTCAATTGCTCGGTTTCGATACTGACGAACTCACCAAGGAGGCCTCAGGGAAGCCTTTCTCCAGCATCAAGACTTCGAAGCGCTCCTTTGAGGAACATGCTCGCGAGCTACTGAAAAAGAACGGTTGGAAAGGTGGCGACAAATTCAGCGTTCATTCGGTCATTCAGTTGATGGCGCAATTTGCAATGTCAACTGAACGGGGTGAGCATGGTTGTGATTGGCCATCATGTGGTTGTTGCGCAGATGCAGCCTGTGAAGATGCACTTTCTCACCCGGACTTTGCCAAGCAAGCGCAGGACGTGACGCCGGTTGCTCAATATGACATAGCGTACGATGGCGACGATAACAGTTATATGGCAACTAGCGCTTCTGGTGATTATGTCAAATTCATCGACCACCAATCTGCCATTGCACAGCTTGAGGCGGAACGGGATGAA
>NZ_JBQEPA010000052.1:0-1102 GCF_052056495.1 Phyllobacterium sp. 22229 | reverse complement strand
TCGATGAGCGCGGTGTCGGCGGCAATCGGCTGGCCGCTGACGGCAAAGCTTTCGCCGCCGCTGGCAAAGGCAAACTGTGCCTGCGGTGCCACATCGCCATAGGCATGGCGCCAGCCCGCCATGCCACGCGCGGTGACGGTGGTGGCATTGCCAAGCGTGAAGGCGCGCGAGGCCCTGACACCCAGCGTTGTCGTGGTCAGATCCGTTGCGGAAGCTGGCGCCGACAGGGCAGCGATACCGCCGGTCTCGCTAAAACCATCGGTCTTCAGATGGGTATAGGCCGCGGCGGCAAAGGGTTCGACGGCGGCATAGGCCGTATCGATGCGGTAGGCGGCCTCACCGAACAGATGCACCGTGTTGGCGGAATAACCGGCACTTTCCGTCTCATCAAGCGTACCGAAGGTCACCGAACGGTGGGTGTCGATGGCGTGATGCGCCAGGATGGTGCCAAGGCTCAAGGTCAGCGCATCGATGCTGGTGCCGCCATAGATGCCGAGCTGATAGCTGTCGGCGGAGGTGGACGAGGCGGCGCCATGCAGCGATGTCGACCCGTAACCGGCGAGCACGCCCAGCCGCCATGTCCCGGCGATCAGAGAATCCACACCGGTGACGAAGCCGCCGGTGTTCCGGTCATAGGCTGCGGCATTGCCATCGCTGGAGCCATGGCTCCATGATCCATAGGCCTGTCCCCACAGCGCCGTGGTTGAAACGGCGGGCGCAGCGGCGGCAAAAGCCTCACCGGCGCTCTGCTTGCCCTTGTCCTCGGGGCCATAGGCAAGCGGGGTGATGACCGGCACCGGCCTCGCGGCGACGCCGTCAAAGGCGGCGCGGATCCGCTCATTGGCAGCGCCGCTGACCAGCCCGGCATCCTGCAGCAGCGTGCCACGCAGGGCGGCATGGGCTTCACCCGACAGGGCGTCATAATGGAGCACGTCGCCCTTCTTCGACAACAGCACGGTGTCAAGCAGCCGGTTGCCAAGACCAAGCTGCAGGACCGCATGGCCGGTGCTTTTCTGGTTCGGCGTGACCGCATCGACAAGAACGATGTTCTTGATCTGCTCCTCATGCAGCTGCCTGTTCAGGCGGTCGGCCTCGGCCTGCG
>NZ_JBQEPA010000051.1:0-1112 GCF_052056495.1 Phyllobacterium sp. 22229 | reverse complement strand
CTGAAGGCCGATTGCAGGGATTCGTGATCGATGTGATTGCGGTAGACGGCGGCTGCCTGTGTCCGGTTGTGCACCTTGAGCTTGCGAATGAGATTATGGACATGGACCTTGACCGTGTGGTCGGACAGGCTGAGGCGGTCGGCGATGGTTTTGTTCTGCAGCCCTTCGGAGAGCAGCTCGAGAATTTGATGTTCGCGCAATGTCAAAGTATCGATCGGCTTGGCGGCGGACAGATGCGCCCGTTTGCCGTCCGCCAGAGACGGCTGCTGATGGCGGGCATGGCCGTCCTTTGCCAGTTTTTCCAGCGACTGCATGACGCCGTAGGGGTAGTATTCGCCGCCATTGAGCAGCAGCCATATGGCAGCCAGCCAGATGTCGAGTTTCAGCGTGAACGGAAGCAGGCCCTGGATTCTCCGGTCGCAGAACAGTCTGTTCAATCCCTGCGATGCACATCCATCGCCATTGATCATCAGCGTGATGGATGCATTGGGAAAGCATATCCGGCAGCGCTCGATGCAGTCGGGAAGATCGGTGATCAGCTCCGTCTGCAGGAGGACCAGGCCGATGCCCGGATCGGGATCCTGGGCATCGGGAAGAAAGCTCGACAGCGTTATCCGGATATCGGCGAATGTTCTTTCCAATGACTTGACCAGTCCCTGGAAAACGACCCCTGTTTCAGCATAAATGAAGATGCTGTTGTCGGATTTGCTTTCAAAGTTCTTTCCGGGTTCGCTATTCATGCATTCGCTTAGGTTAAAAGGCACATTACTATTCATGCTTGCCCCCATTTTTGACAGGAATAGACCTGTAAGTTTTTGTTTTTTCGTTATTTTTCGCGCGTAATTCAAAATGCCCGTCCGCGCGGCAATGCCCATTCGGCATTAATAAAGATTAAGTTAATTACTTGGGAGTGACGCGGGCGTGACTTGCCTAGGCTGATTGATAGTCTGGAGCGGTTTCGGATAGGCCGGATAGTTTGCTTGACGCGGCCCAGGTCATGATTTTGATAGTTCCAAGTTTTTACTTGGGCAGAAAATATAGTCTGATGGGCTTGTTCTGCTTAAACCTTTTGCAGGCATTGGCGGGCACGCACCCGAAGGACGCACCGTGCG
>NZ_JBQEPA010000050.1:0-1279 GCF_052056495.1 Phyllobacterium sp. 22229 | reverse complement strand
TCCGGCCGCTCAAATCCATCGCCAAGGCCGTCCGTGCCATTGCCGGCGGCGACTTTTCGGCGCGAGCCGAGACGATTCATTCGCCATTTGGCGAGGCCGAGAGCCTGATTGCCGACTTCAATGCCATGGCTGCACGGCTGGAGAATGCCGAGATTGAACTTCGCTACTCGAATTCCGCCATTGCGCACGAACTGCGAACGCCGCTGACGATTTTACGTGGCCGGCTGCAGGGACTGGCCGATGGCGTGTTTACCCCGGCACCGGAAATCTATCGGCGGCTGCTTGCCCATGTCGAAGACCTTGCCCGTATCGTTGAGGATCTGAGGGTCCTCGGCCTGTCCAATGCGGGTCAGCTCGAACTCAAGCTCGACAGAGTCGACCTGGCTGAAGAAGTGGACGCAGTGACAGCGTCGGTTGACCAGGATCTTTCAGGGTCAGGCATTATCCTCAAACGCGATCTTGGCCGTGCGATCACCTTTGCCGACCGGGCCAGAATCCGCCAGGTGCTGTTTGCAGTTCTTGACAATGTTTGCCGTTACGCCCCCAAGAGCACCGTTGTGATCCAGACGCGCCAGACGCGGGACCGGGTGTTTCTGCGATGTTCGGACAGCGGGCCTGGGTTGCCGCGAGGCTCGGAAAATCGTGCCTTTGAACGTTTCTGGCGCGCAGAGGAATCGCGCGCCCGCGTCAGTGGTGGTTCGGGGCTTGGCCTGTCGGTCGTTCAGGCCATTGCGCGGGCGCATGGCGGCGATGCGACCGTTGCCAATGATAATGGCGGCACCTCCATCGAAATATGGCTGCCTGCCGCCACCTGATGATCAGACGGCGATGATTGCCGGCATATGAGAAAGATCAGGCGGACCCGGAAAATCGGGAGGACAGGACACCCCGGCTGTTTCAGCAAAAGGATCGGCCGCCCTCCCTGCCGTGCCAACGAAGCGCAGTGGCGCGTTCTAGCTTCGCAGGTCGTGCAACCCGCATATGAAGAGCGCGACCATTGCGGCCGTCCACATGGCCGCTGTCACCATGACGGTCCACCCGCGCCGATAAAGTTTTTTCGCAGAACCACCGCCGCCTTGAATGGGCGGGCCAAGCAAGCGGGATAGCGCGTTCGCATCGATGCGCCGCACATAGCCGGGTGCCTCGGTGCCGGGCGCCTCGAAATGGGGACCCTGCTGCCAACAACATCCCAAATCGGACGCAAGCGCGCTGTCCGATTGTGTCCTGACCCCTTGCACAATGACGAGACCAGAGACATGGGCGGCCTCCTTGATCAACA
>NZ_JBQEPA010000049.1:0-1507 GCF_052056495.1 Phyllobacterium sp. 22229 | reverse complement strand
TCGAGGGCGTCGGCCTGGGCGTCGGTGACATGCAGGCCGATCTTGGTGCGCCGCCACAACACGTCCTGTGCGGTCATCGCCCATTCCTGCGCGATGAGGTAGTGCACCTCCGCCGCATAAAGATCCCAGCCAAAATGCTGGCCGAGATCGGCGGATGAGGCGGCCTTGCCCAGAACCACCCAGGCCCGCGTGCCGTAGAGCCGTACGAGCCGGTAGGCATGGCGCGGCTCGAGGAAGGGGTAATCGGCTTTGAGCCGCTGCAGCTGCGCCGCAAAGCCGTCGGCCGGGAAATCCCCGCCCGGCAGCGTGCCGGTCGCCGTCCATGGCTTGCCCCTGGCCCCGAGTTTTTCCTCGATCTTCTCCAGCATGTGCTCCGCCAGCCGCCGGTAGGTGGTGATCTTGCCGCCGAAAATGTTCATCAGCGGCGCCAGACCCTCCGGCGCATCGCTTTTCAGCACATAGTCGCGCGTTGCCTCCTGCGCCTTCGAGGCCCCGTCATCATAGAGCGGGCGCACCCCCGAATAGCTCCACACCACATCGGCGCGCTGCACCGGCGCGGCAAAATATTCGCTGGCCGCCGCGCACAGATAATCGGTCTCCGCAGCGGTGATCGCCACCCTGGCCGGATCGCCGTGATAATCCTGGTCCGTCGTGCCGATCAGCGTGAATTCCTGCTCATAGGGAATGGCAAAGATGATGCGCCCGTCGGTGTTCTGGAAGAAATAGGCGCGCGGATCGTCGAACTTCTTGCGCACCACGATGTGGCTGCCCTGCACCAGGCGCACATTGTGCGCCGTCTTCAGCCCGGCCACGCCGGTCAGGACCTCGTCCACCCAGGGACCGGCCGCATTGACCACGAGCCGCGCCCGCACCGTCTCCACCGCCCCCGTCAGGGTATCCTCAACCTGCAGCGTCCAGCCATCGGCATCGCGCCGCGCCGCCGTCACCTTGCTGCGGGTGCGGATCAGCGCGCCGCGGTCGGCCGCATCGCGCGCATTGAGCGCCACCAGCCGCGCATCATTGACCCAGCAGTCGGAATATTCGAATGCCCGCGTATAGAGCGACTTCAGCGGCCTGGCCGCCGCATCGCGCGTCATGTCGAGCGTGCGCGTCGCCGGCAGCTTCCTGCGCCCGCCAATGTGATCGTAGAGGAACAGGCCCAGCCGCAACAGCCAGGCCGGGCGCAGCCCCGCATGGTGCGGCAGCACGAAGCGCAGCGGCCAGATGATGTGCGGCGCCGCCGCCCACAGCACCTCGCGCTCCATCAGCGCCTCGCGCACCAGGCGGAACTCGTAATATTCCAGATAGCGCAGCCCGCCATGGATCAGCTTGGTGGAGGCCGACGAGGTGCCGCTGGCCAGGTCGTTCATCTCGGCCAGACACACGCTGTAGCCGCGCCCCGCCGCATCGCGGGCAATGCCGCAGCCATTGATGCCGCCGCCAATCACGAAAATGTCGTAGATCCCGTCCTGTGCCACCGCTCATCTCCCTGTCCGCAACCATCGCC
>NZ_JBQEPA010000048.1:0-3830 GCF_052056495.1 Phyllobacterium sp. 22229 | reverse complement strand
GACCGCATCGACAAGAACGATGTTCTTGATCTGCTCCTCATGCAGCTGCCTGTTCAGGCGGTCGGCCTCGGCCTGCGTCTGGGCTGCGGCCTGCTCGGCGGCCAGTTTTTCTGCCTTTTCGGTCCTGGCCGCTCCGGTCAGATCAAAACCGAGGCTGACGGTCTTGTCGGTATAGGCAAGCGTTGGCGTGATATAGTTGTAATCGGGCTCTATCTTTTCGAACCGCCCGGTCACGCCTTTTTCGGCCGTCAGAATGACAAAGTGCTTGTCAAACAGATTGCTGACCTGCTCTTTGCTCAGGGGCTGGGCGATACTCACGCCCTGGCTGTCCGTTTCGGCGTACTCTTCCGCCCGCACTTTGACGGTACCGCCGTGGAGATTTGCCTGTCCCTGCACCTCGAGCCTGCTCGCGCGCAAACCGTCATTGGCGATCTGCACGGTGTAGATGCTGTCCTTGTCGAAGGTGACATCGCCTGTTGCGGTGAGCGTGGCAAACCTGTACTTATTTGTGCCGGGATAGACCGTGCCGCCCGCACGCACCAGCAGATTGCGGACAGTGCCGGAACCATTGAGCACGCTGTTTGCACCGAGCGTGATGTCCCCGGCGGTTCCTTTGACAATTGCGTAGCTTGTCTGGCCGGCTGAATCACCGCCAGTCAGCGTGATGTCGCCCGCCCGTCCGCCGGTAAAGACACGCAATAGACCGCCATTGCTGACCGTGCTCTTGCCGGTGATTTCGCCGCGATCCTCGACGTCGGCAAAGCCGCCATTGACGGTGACTTCTTCGACCTGACCATCGTCATTGACCTCCAGCCAACCGCCTGAGTTGACGGCGACTTTGCCTGCCGTTGCCTGATCATAGACCTTCATCCAGCCGCCCAGATTGACGGTGCCCTTATCGATCCGGCTTTCCTTGCCGGAGATGACAGCGGCGCCGCCAATGCCACTGATGACATGACCGGCAGCATCAAAACCGTACGCCTCTTTGCCATTGACAGTGACCTCCTCCGCGGTGCCCCCGGCAAAGACATCCAGCTTGCCACCATTGTTGACGGTGATGGTGCCTGCCGAGACCTCGTCACGGACAGCCATCCAGCCGCCCAGATTGACGGTGCCCTTATCGATCCGGCTTTCCTTGCCGGAGATGACAGCGGAGCCGCCAACGCCACTGATAACAAGACCGGCAGCATCAAAACCGTACGCCTTTTCGCCATTGACAGTGACTTCCTCCGCGGTGCCCCCGGCAAAGACATTCAGCCAGCCACCCGAGTTGACGGTGATAGCGCCTGCCGTTGCCTGATCATAGACCTGCATCCAGCCGCCCAGATTGATGGTACCCTTATCGATCCGGCTTTCCTTGCCGGAGATGACAGCGGAGCCGCCAATGCCGTTTTCTCCCTTACTGTCCCATGCCTCTTTGCCATTGACAGTGACCTCCTCCACCTTGCTCTTGGTCCTGACCTCCAGCCAGCCACCATTGTTGACGGTGATGGTGCCTGCCGAGACCTCGTCACGGACAGCCATCAAGCCGCCCAGATTGATGGTGCCCTTATCGATCCGGCTTCCCGCGCCCGAGACCTCCGCAATGCCGCCAACGCCGACGACGCCAATGCCCCACGCTTTTTCGCCGTTGATGGTGATCTCCTCCACCTTGCTCTTGGCCTTGACCTCCAGCTTGCCACCCGTGTTGACTGTGATCGTGCCTGCCGTTGCCTTATCTTGGACTATCATCAAGCCGCCCAGATTGACGGTGCCCTTGTCGACCCTGCTTTCCGCACCGAAGACGTCCGCAATGCCGCCAACGCCAACGACGAAATGACCGTCAGCGTCAATGCCCCACGCCTTTTCGCCATTGACGGTGACCTCCTCCACCTTGCTCTTGGCCTTGACCTCCAGCTTGCCGCCCGAGTTGACGGTGACCGTGCCTGCCGTTGCCTCCCGTAGGACAATCATCAAGCCGCCCAGGTTAACGGTGCTCTTGTCGATTCGGCTTCCCACACGGAAGACCTTTACCACGCCACCTTTGCGCTTCTGATCGCCGGTCTTCGACTGCGTGCCGTTCACGATGACTTCATTGGCCGTTGCACCGGAATCAACAACTAAAACTGCCTGATCGTCGGGACCAATAACAATCGTTCCGGTTGCCTTGGCACGGCTACCCGTGAGGGTTAAGAAGCCAGTGAGCGCACCGTTTCCCTCACTGTTAACAGTACCGTTCCTCATCTGCCCTCTGACTACCGCCGAGCCGTTCACCGTGATATCGCCTAAAATCTTGTCTGCCCCGAATTCCTTTTCTTCACCACTTTTGACAGTTATAGCCTTCGCCTCGGCGGGCTGCTCCGGCACGGGCGGCTTCGCGTCAACGACGGGCTCCGGTGCGAGCTGCTCCGTGCCTCCAGCGGGCTGCTCCGGCGCGAGCTTCTCCTGCACGGGCGGCTTCGCGTCGACGACGGGCTCCGGCGCGATGGCGCAGGAGGCGCCGGACCCCATCACCAGCAAGGCGGCGCAGACGCTGCACAGGAGGTGGTTGCGGAAGATGGAAAGGGTGTTGGGACGTGCGGGTATAGCCGCAGCTGTGGCGTGAAAAGACATGAAATATAGCTCCAAATATACTGTTGGCTAAAATAAAATGCAGTCAAAAACGAATCGAAATCATGGACAATATCGGCCAATAGAGTCACAGAACGACACAGCGTTCAAGTCACACATGGCAAAAAGCGTGGCGTTTTGGCCTTGCTGTGGCAGAAAATCCATAAAATTACATGTTCAGGGTTGTGCCTGGTAAGTAAATTCTATCGCAGATAGCAGGCATCGGCGGCCACAATGCGCGACTGAGCCGGCTGCGATTGAGGGTTGTGCTGGAAAGAAAGGCACAGGCAGTGCGTGCAGCGCGGCGGCGGCCGTGCGCTGTCCGCCCCTAGCCCGGCTGGGGTGTGGGATCGAAAAACCGGCTGCCCGGCTTGTCCTTGTCGCGTGGGCGGGCGGCTTGCGCCGGGCGCTCATAGCGCACGCCGGGAAAAATCATGATCTGCGCGGTTGCCGGCCGCGGCCCGGATTTGGTTGCCATGCGCTGGCGCATGGCGCTGCTTGGAAAGGTAATGACAAACCCCATTTCATCCATCCGTTCGGCCTGTTGATCTCCTTGATACGCACACGCTCATGCTGGTCTTGGCATCCGGCCAAAGCGCCGGACAACGGGCTGCTTTGCGCCCCCGCGGGGGCTGCGGACCGGTTCCGGTCCGCTCGCGCGCGATCCTGCCGCGCATAATTTCATTAGACACCCGCAGGGTTAACGGATTGCTAACGCTTCATGGCTCATTTTAGGCATAGTTTGGCGCCGTGCGTGATCGAGTGGAGTGTGTTCGTGAAGTATCCTGAGTTTCGGGCACTTGAAGACCGCAATGGCGGCAGCAAGGCTGACGATCTCCTCACCGCATCGATCACCGCCTTCTGCTGCGTCGCACGACCGGCAAAGAGCGATGCCCAGCAGCTGGAGGATCTCGCCGTTCCGCTGCTCGCCCTCGCCTCGCCGCGCGTGCGCCGCCATGCCGCCGCTGCCCTGTCCGAAATGCCGCATGCGCCCAAACGCCTGATCCTGGCGCTGGCCGAGGACGACGTTGATATTTCAGCGCCGCTGCTGTTGCGCTCGCCCGTGCTCACGCCCGCCGATCTCATCGGCCTGATCGAGCGCCGGGGCATCGGCCATGCCCGCGCCATCGCCCGGCGCACGGTGGAGGACGCGGCGCTGCTGCACAATCCATTGAACGAGAAAGGCCCTGATCGAATATGGTTTCACCATCGCCGCACCGGAATTGCCGTTGTCCCAATCG
>NZ_JBQEPA010000046.1:0-6355 GCF_052056495.1 Phyllobacterium sp. 22229 | reverse complement strand
TGTCCATCCAGCGCTTGTGCGTCTCCTGCGTCGCATCGCCCTGAATTCCATCAATCTGCAAGTAAATCGGCATGCTTGTCTCCCCCAATCACGTGTTGCCCTTCAAAAACCGCGAAACGCGGCAACAGTTGCGATAACAGAACGCGAAACTGACACTATAGATCATAGAAATCACGATACGCTGCCGGATACAACCACCCCTGACACTCCACTATACAGGGCACTGGTTCGGACCGGCAAACGATCTGCCACTTTTGCATTTGCGGCCCGTTATGCCCCGGGGGCCATTATCGGCCTGTGTCACGGACCGAATGGCTCTACAGTGTGTCTTTTCACACCTGTACCAAGCGCCGATCTTCTCCCGGAACGGCAGTGACCGTAGGCACTGTGAAGGAATTGAGCCCAATGCCATTGCGTTCCGTCAAAAGCTCGATGACCGCCCCACAAATGCTTATGCTCCCCAGATCGGAGCCATGCCGTTGACGCCTTGGCTTGGAGAGACCAAGCCCTCTTGTTTCATCACCCGCTACACAACCTTCTCAAAGATAGTAATGCACTCATTCAAACTCGAGCCAACTGACCCCTTGTTGCAGCCGGCCGCCGTGTTCACAGCCATCGGCCTCAAGAGGTTGTCCTCGGTTAGACCGATTTTGGTGAAGGGTGGCCTTGAGTTTAGACTGCCATGGGGCCTGTGCCAATTGTAGGAGTGCAGCCATTGCGGCAATCGGGCGGCGCGCAAGTCTGAGTTGGGATAGGCAACGGCATATGCCCATTCGTGAAGGGCAGTCTGGATGAAGCGTTCGGCCTTTCCATTGGTCTTGGGTGTATATGGCCGGATTCTGACGTGCTTGAGACCATATCGGCGGCATATGTGCGTGAATGCCTTGGAGGTATTATAGCAAGGCCATTGTCGGTCATGACGCGCTCGACCCAACGGGCAACCACCTTTGGCGTCACCCCATAGGTCCGCCCGCATGGGCTTTGGAATAACGGCTTTCAACAACGTTGCGGGCCATTTCCTCTCGACGCATCGGCGTCAAACAAGCATTCTTGTGAATGTTCATTCGGGGCGATCCTCGTGACTTGAAGTGTTGTAACTCCAGTCTCCTCGATCTGCCTCGAATGGACAACCTGCTGAAAGCTCGCAGCTAGGTATCAGCCAACAGGCAGCGTGACGTATGGGGCATGCATTGCGTTTGCTGGTTGCTCGCAATGAGCAATTCGCCGGTACGATCGAAATCTACCAATTCTATTTCGGCACCACACCCCGCCTCGATGCAGACCGTCCGCGCTTGGGACGTGGCCGCAAAGGTCAACCTAACACTTTGAAACCACCAGCTCTTGCTGTTGTCTAAAGACCTCAAATGCGCACCACCGGCTCCCGCGCCGGACATGCCCATGCCGCAGTCATCAACAATCTCTCAGAAGCAGAAGCGGACCGGGTCCTCAGTAATACGATAGACCAGAATTCGCATCTGATGAGCGACGCGCGGCAAGGCTTCATTTCCATCGGCACCGCATTCAGTGCCCACGACACTGTCAATCATTCCCAACGCGAGTATGCCCGCGGTCCTGTCCATCCCAACTCTGCGGAAGGGTATAATGACCGGGTGCGTCGTACGATCTCTGGCATGTTTCACCACATCAGACCTCCTCACGCCAACCTCTACCTCAGTGAGATCAGCTTTCGGTGGTCACAACGGGTTGTCGCGACACAGGCTCGGCGCCGCACGCCAAAGGACATGAAACAGTTCGAACGCTTTGGTTACGAATTCCACCGGCGCTACAATTAATGGCGGTGTTTCGCACAGCTGTTGGCAGGTAAATTCGGTCAACCGAAAAACGCCAATAACATTCTTACCTTCAATACCGTCGCTGCCGGCAATCGGCAAAATTCCCCAATGATAGCGTTTGACTAGTCGCCATTGATAAAGACGTTCTTCGAACCAGTGACAACTGTTCCGCCACAGTCTATAGGGTCGCCGATACGCCCAGCCTTCTTGCCGTTGACATAGACATTCGGTGAACCGTCTGCGAGTGTCCTGGAATGCACCGGTTTTGGGCACGTCGGACAGCCGTGGGATTCGAAATGATCGTCAACCCTCAGCACTTTCAGACCATTGATCCAGACATTCGGGCTCCCCTCAATCGCGGGAGTCTCCGGGAAATGGCAGCTATGGCCTGAACCGATATCGGTCTTTCGTGCAGCTTTCGGCATTGTGCTTGTGCATTTCCCCGTTTCGAACACGGAGTATGTCACGCATACGCCGCAGAGGTTTATCGTCGTCGCTTCGATGTATCACATTGTCACAGATGACAGCTGAAGTAGCTTTTGAGAAAACAAATCATGGATACCTCCTAAGGCATGGAACTTCCCGGCTTGCCGTCGATCCGTAGGTGCAACTCATTGTCGGAATACCATCGTCGAATGAGGTTTCCTTTCGCGTCGTGATTGAGGTGCATCTTATTCCAGCCGCTCACATCAGTCGGTTTGGATCCGTATTCGTCGATGAGGTCGATTGGGCCGCCCGAATGCGTGGCGTAATCCCGTGCCCAATACGCGGTCAGGGCCGATCCAAACATGTCACCAGGAAAAGCGACGAGTGCAGACCCTGCAGCCATGGCGATGCGCCGGTTGCCATGTAACTGCCCACTTGCAGACCCGATACGCCGATGCACGACACAAAAGACCGCGCCTGATGAGGAATCCAACAAGAAGCTTTCGGCATTGGGGAAGCCATCGCCCACCATACGCGCAGCAAAGGACAGCGTTTGTTCCGAACGATTAACCATGATGTCAAGCGACATCGCAACGTCAAGGTCCGGAACAATCGTCTCAAATACATCGCGATTGGAGGGACCGGCGGAAAAGGGAACGGGTTGCAACCGTATACCCGGTCCCGGACCCGATCCGGGTCCGACCACGGGTCCAACGACCGGTACGTCAATAGACCCCTCAATCATCTTCCTTTCCGGATTGTTCATGCCAGGCATGGCAAAGTTCTGACCACGATATGTAAGAAAGAGCTGGGCATGTTGATCACCATCTTTGCGATATGGATCTATTTGGCCCTGAACAGTCCCCGTCGGCTGCAATTTTGGATTCTTGTAGTTCTGGTCCCAACCAAAAATCGCATTGCTGCTCGGGTCCGATGTAGTCGGTCCCTTTTCTATTCTTGCAGCCTCAAGATCAATATAATTCTCGTTTTTTATCCGTGATGTAACTCCGGTTTTTAAAGAAAAATCCCTATCATCCCCTTTATAATAAAATCCACCCAGGCCAAAATTTGGCATCGGATGGAAAGACCGTGTGTGAAGTGTGAGCCTGCTCACTTGGAAAGTTCCCTTACGCTGCAGGAAACAACACCTTCAAATGGCGCGCAATTATAACGTTCCTCCAAATATCCAAGCTTCACCTCTGACACGAGGGCACGCGATTTTTCCTCATCGGCATCCGGCCCGATGATGGTGAACACCTGAAACTCAGGAATGAATTTCTCTTCTCGGGTTTTCGGGTGATAGTCATATGTATTGCCCGCCGTCACGAGAATCGATCCCTGCTTTTCCGGTGGAACCCCGCTTTCCAGCGATGGAAGGAAACGAAAATCATAGCTTCCTCCCTTGGGATAATCGAAGCGTACAACACTAACCTGACCGGATGCACGAGCAGAAAGCCGCCTGTCGCGCACGGTTATCGGCACGCGGATATCCAGCCGCGGATCGGATCGAGCCGGATTGGGCTGATCGAGATGCGGTTTCCATTCATCGGCCGGAATTTCATTGGGAACGACGAAAACAGTTCCCCCCCGATCGAGTAGCGGCCTATCGAGATAAATAGTAACATCTGATTTCATGGAATAGTCTCGTGCTTCTACAATGCAAGCATTGATGAAAAGTGCCAAACAAGCTGCGCCAGCGACCAGGAATGCCGCAGAAATTTTTCGCCCGTTATTGCCCATTCGATTAAGCATTCAGATCAATCCTGCCTGCCTTCATGTTGATATGATCTTTCTCCTCAACGATAAGCTGCGTTCCCTTTAACGTGATCACACCGTCGGGTTTCATGATTATTTCAGATTTACCGCATCTTAGATGAATCTCGCCATGGGCATCGATCATGCGCTTACCACCGACGACATCACGGTGGTCTCCACCGGCTGAATGAAAACTTGAGCCCCCGACATTTGTCGTCTTACTCACGCCAATCGTGGACATATGAATACCGGTTACTTCCACGCTGTAAGAGTTGGTGGTGTTCATGCTTATTGAAGATGACGAGTTAATGCTTAAATGTCCTGAACCCACACGCTCGTTGTTTGTAGCCTCCAAGTGATAAGCGGCAGGAAGCATCCCAAATATCCGATTCTTCAGGATTTCACCAACAATTGCACTACCACCCATCGTCCCAACATTGATCGTATAATTGCGTCCAATATTCTCGGAATGTGATTGCTCTACCTCAAAATGGGACATGGCGCCAATCGAGCTAATGCGATTTGAATCGACCCTCTCGGTCAGGTGATTTTCTACCTTGACCGTCAAATCCCTCTGAGCCCGCAAGAGAACTTCTTCACGACCTCGTTCATCCTCGAAGGACAGTTCGTTGAAACCATCGCCTTTGTGAGTCTGTGTGCGAAACACAGACTTTGTTTTATTCTCAGGCAATTTATACGGCACTTTCGTGCTTGGATTCGGCACGATGCCGGTAACGACGGGCCGATCCGGATCGCCTTCGAGATAGGTGACCATGACCTCCATACCGATACGGGGGATGACCTGCGCACCGAAACCGCCGCCCGCCCATGACTGCATCACACGGATCCAACAGGTATCTGAGCCGTCCTTTCGGGCGCGATTGCGTTGCCAAGGGAACCAGACTTTGATCCTGCCATACTCATCCGGATGGATTTCCTCACCAAGAGGTCCGGCGACGATCGCAACCTGCGAGCCGTCGACCCTCGGCTGCGGCGTTGACCGGTGCGGCGTTGCAGGAAGCCGTGAGGGAAGCGCGATAAAGTTGTTTGAATAATCGAGCGCACCGTCATCGGCGGTCTCGTAGGAATGATCGACGATCCGGTGAACAATCGCTGTGACCACATATTCTTCGAATACGTGGTCGGCATGGGCTATTTCATAAGGCTTGAACTTGCGTCCTGCTGCCAGCGTTCTGACCGTGGACGAGCCTTCAATCTTCTCATGATCCGCTTCGACCGCTTGCATGCGCAGTTTCGACGCCTGTTCGTTGGACGATTGGTCAAGCGCCTTGGCCGGGTAATGGAACAACTCATACTCGGCATTCTTCGGCAGCGACACGAGCGATGGTGTCACCGAGCCCTGGGGTCCCTGCGGCTTTTCAAAGTTCCAGTCACCGCCAGCGCGTTTTCCCGGCGTGAACCGGTAATCTCTGGCAAATTCACTGATGTGGTTTCTGTCAGTCGAGCCCGCCGCAAACCGCACATCGGTTTCCGGGCCTTCCGTATAACCAAAGGGATGACTGGCAACATGAAGTGCATGCTGACCATCCTCATGTTCAAACCAGTAGAACAGCCCGTCTGCCTCCAAGCGGCGGGTAAGATAGGCAAGGTCGGTTTCATTCCACTGGACCGAATAATGCATTGGTGCCGGGGGAGTGATGACACCACCGGTCACGGCAGCCTTGATACCGTGCTCGCTCAGAAGCGTTTCGGCAATCTGCAATGTGGTCATATCCATGAAGATACGGCAATCGGAGCGCTGCGAGAGCAGCCACAATTGTGGACGAATGACTAAGCGATAGGACCGCAGCCCGCGAGAGACAGGCGGCCCTTCCCGAAACCCGGTAATGAGGCCGTTCCACGGGCGGCGCTCGCCATAGGCAATCTCCAGGGATACGTCAGCCATTGTGCCAACGAGCTCTTCCGGTTTGATATCGGTGCGCTTTGATTTGACATCCACGTGGATTTCAAAGAGACCATTGATTTCTTCGTGGATATCAACCTTCTCCGCCAGAAGCACGTCCAACCCAAGCGATGTCGAAATGCGAAGAATACGGTTAGCCTGGATCAACCCCGCGTCAAAGAACTCATATTCCATTCCACATGATACCTTTAATAGAGCTCAATTGTTGCCTTGGAGTGCAAGACGACCGATTGCTTAAACGCTGCGGAGGAAGAGCCAACATTTCTCCTGCTCATTGAGGTCGTCGCGTGAGCCGATTTTACGCCGCGCGCGTTGTGGCGAGATCGTAGGATGCAATCATGGGCGACTGCGGGCTCTGATTGGCATCGTAAGGCGTGTACTTCACTTCCATCTTGGTGAAGTTCAGGCGCAGCGTCTCGATCGGACGGTCGCCGTTGGAATCAACCGAATAATTGGC
>NZ_JBQEPA010000045.1:0-7878 GCF_052056495.1 Phyllobacterium sp. 22229 | reverse complement strand
GGCCAGAGCCCTTGCTACGCTTGCCAGAGACCGCACAACCATCACAATCGCGCACCGGCTTTCCACCGTGCGCCAGGGCATTCTGCGCCGAGATACCCAGGCCATTTGTCCACCAGCGATCCCGCGTCACATAGGCGCCTGTACCCAGCGCCGCAATGACCAGGACCGATATCAGGACACGCGATTTCGATACCATTCACTCACCTGTTCTTGTCATCCCTCGAAAGGGCATAAGTTAAACAGGACATTAGCGGGTATTGGGGTTGCTTGGAAATTGCCGCAGCCATTAAATTTTGTCCATATTAGAGCCGCTTTTGCTTGCGTCTATACGCCGTTCAAGGCTAGGAAGAATCCGAAACAGATCGCCCTTCTCAAGGTGCCACTTGCTCACTGCCACACGGCTCTATATCGCGTCTTTCGCCCTGACGCTTCTCGCCCTGTTTGCCGTCCTCCAGCTGGGACTGCTTTCGGCCCTGCTATCGGGACTTCTTGTCTATAACCTCGTGCATCTTGCCGCACCCGTGCTGGGTAAACTCGGCGTTTCCAACAGCTTGACGAAGACTCTGGCGCTGGCCCTGCTGGCGATCATTTTCATCCTTCTGATCGTTGCCGCCGTGGTCAGCGGGCTCGGGCAACTGACCAACGGTACCGAAGGGGTTGTCTCGCTGTTCAAGAAGATGGCTGAAATCATCGATACGGCCCAGGTCCACCTGCCGGATTGGGCGAAGGCGTATTTTCCCGCCAGTCTCGATGAGCTGGAATCCATGGCGGCCAAATGGCTGCGCGAGCATGCCGGGCAGCTGCAACTCGTCGGCCGTGATTTCGGCGTTCTGATCGTTCGCATCATCGTCGGCATGGTGATCGGCGGCATGATCGCGCTGAGCACGGTGAATGCATCGCGCGAGCCGGGACCTCTGGCGGTGGCGCTGGTCGACCGGGCGAGCCTCCTCAGCGGCGCGTTCCGCAACATCGTTTTCTCGCAGATCCGCATTTCGGCGCTGAACACGTTTCTGACGGCGATCTATCTCGTCGTCATCCTGCCGATCCTTGGGGTGCACCTGCCGCTGGTCAAGACCATGATCGTGGTGACCTTTGTCGCCGGTCTGCTGCCTGTTATCGGCAATCTGATTTCCAACACCATCATCGTGGTAGTGGGCTTGAGCGTGTCGTTCATCGCTGCCGTCGGCTCGCTTGCCTTCCTCGTGGTCATCCACAAGCTCGAATATTTCCTCAACGCGCGGATCATCGGCGCCCGCATCAAGTCCCGCTCCTGGGAACTGCTTTTGGCCATGGTTGTGCTAGAAGCGTGGTTCGGCGTGGCCGGTCTCGTCGCCGCCCCGATCTACTACGCCTATCTGAAGGACGAGCTGACGCTGCGCAAGCTCATCTAGAGCCTTTCCTGCTTAAATAGAATCGTTCTGCCGGAGGGAATTTGGTTCAAGGGCGAGGGATTTGGCAAGACCGATGCCTTTCCATCGGGTGAAGCCGAAGCCCGATGGGATTGGGCCAAATTCACCCGGCCCTTCGGGTTTCCGGCTGGCGGACACCCACTTTGTCAAGCAGCGTCGTCCGATGGATAAACATCGGCCTCGCTGCCTTCCGCGTGGATTGTCTCGCCATCCGGGAAACAGAACTGGTTCTATTTAAACAGGAAAGGCTCTAGTCCGCCGGGTCTGTTGCGCTGCGCGCAAACAGCTGTTCGAACCCATCGACATATTTTTCAAAAAGTCTGGAGAAGATTGCGATGTCTTCGGCAGGCCAGTCGGCGACGACGCTTTCGACAACCGACTGCTTCAGCGCGTGAAGTTCGGCGACCAGGCGTTGCCCGAGCGCTGTCATGACCACGACGATCCGCCGTGCATCGGTCTGCGATGCCTTGCGGCGCAACACGTTCTTGGCGACCATCTCCGCCACGATGCGGCTGGCGCGCGAGGGATCGATCCGCAGGGTGTCGGCAATGACGCCGACCGTCACCTCGCCGGCGAGTTCGCCGCGGCGGACCGCATCGAGAACGTCGAGATGGGTCAGTTCAAGGCCGGGCGCCAGCTTCTGTATGGCAAGACGGGCAATCACCCGCCGGCCGGTCATCAGCCGCATGCGGGTCATCACCCGCCCGATGCGTAGGAGATCATCATTCGACCCGTTTTGCGGGGTTTCAATTTTTTGTGTCGTCGTAGTTTCCGTCATGATTCCAGCATAACAGATGCCTATCAGCATTAAAATATGCAAAAGGCATTAAAGTGCGATTGACATATGTATGCTAATAGCACATAAATTGCGCCAATCAAAACCGGATACCCCGCTCCATGAACATGACCAACACGTTCGAGCCGCTCGTTGCGGACCCGCGCAAGCGGCTGATGCTTTTCTTCCTTCTGATGGCGGCCATGTTCATGGCTGTACTCGACAACCAGATCGTGTCGACGGCGCTGCCGACCATTGTCGGCGAATTCGGCGAGCTTGAGCGTTTCGCCTGGATCGGCTCGGCTTATCTGCTTGCCGTCAGTGCGGTGATGCCGGTCTATGGCAAGCTGGGCGACCTGTTCGGGCGCAAATATGTGATGATCGCCGCCATATCCATCTTCACGCTGGGTTCGGCGGTCTGCGGCCTGGCCATTTCCATGAACACGCTGATTGCAGCGCGCGTGCTGCAGGGGCTGGGCGGCGGCGGCGTCATGGTCTCGATCTTTTCCGTCACTGCCGATCTGTTCGAGCCGCGCGAGCGCGCCCGCTACCAGAGCTATATCAGCCTTGTGTTCATGGCGTCCGGCGCCATCGGGCCGGTGCTTGGCGGCACGATGAGCGATCTGTTCGGCTGGCGTTCGATCTTCCTGATCAATCTGCCGATTGGTATTGCCGTCATCGCCGGGCTGGCCTTCATGCTTCCCTACCGCAAACCGGCACGCAAGCCCAAGATCGACTATGCCGGCGCGGTCCTGCTCGCCCTGACCACGACCAGCCTTGTTCTGGCGGCCGATGGCGCCCAGCTGTTCGGGTCGCTGCTGGCACCCCAGACTGTTTCGCTTGTGGCATTTGCCATCCTTTGCGCCACGGCATGGATTCTGGTCGAGCGCCGCGCGCCCGAGCCCATCATTCCGCTTTCCCTTTTCCGCAATTCGACCTTCACCCTGTTTCTGATCATTTCGATTGCCAGCGGTTCGATCGCCATCGGCATGGTCAATTACTTCGCCTTCTTCCTGCAGACCACGACGGGTCTGTCCCCGTCGCTCGCAGGGCTGCTGTTCATTCTTCTGACGGGCGGCATTGTCGGCGGCTCGCTTCTGACAGGCCGGCTGATCTCGACCACCGGCCGCTACAAATACCTTTCCGTCGCCAGTCTCACGCTCAGTGCTATCGCTTTTGGCCTGCTCACTCAGGTGCATGCGGGAACGCCCGTGTTTATCATCGGCCTGTTGATGCTCATGCATGGCGCCGGCATCGGCGTCGGTCAGCAGCTTCCGATCATCGGCGTGCAGAATGCAGCGGGCAGCCGCGACGTCGGCGCCGCGACCGGTTCGGTGTCGCTGGCCCGCATGGCCGGTGCCTCGATTGCCATATCAGCCTATGGCGCGATCATTGCGGCCAACCTGCCGCATGGTGCCGGTGCCATTCCCGGCGTCGGCAATATCGGCGAACTGACGCCCAAGATGATGGCGGCGCTCCCCGAGGCAACGCGCCGGATGCTTGCCGACAGCTACGCCGCCGCCTTCACCCCACTGTTCCTGACGGCGGCCTGCATTGCCCTGTTCGGACTGTTGATGGCCCTGCTTTTGAAGCCTGTGCAATTGCCCGTGGCCGCTGCGGCCAGGAAGCTGGACGACGCTGTCGCGGAGGCGGCGGAATAGGCGAACCACGCGCCGGAGGTTTTGTAGCCTTCAATATACAAACCGGTGCCCTAACCCCTTCCACCCGCTTCACTTTCCCATTATGGTCCACAATGAGGCCGGTCGAAATGGGTCGGTCTTGGGGCTTAGAAACCCCACCGCAAGCGGTTGGCATCAACCGCAATGATGCCTCCTCAGCCCTATGGCCGGGGAGGTCTCGGCGTATGTCCAGAGCTTCGGCTTAAAGGCCGTGGCGGTCGTCTTGCGGCGGCTTTCTAACTCCCCGGTCACCAGAGGATAAACCTCGGGTGACCACTTTCCTCGCGAGACAAGGGAGTGAACATGGACAATTACAATTTCTGGTCAAATCTGCTCGACACGTTCCAATCCTCGCCCGATTGGATCAAGGCGCTATGGCTGATCGTTCCGCCCGCCTTCGTGCTGGGGCTGGTGGCGCTGACACTGCGCTTTCGCATTGAGAGCAGAAAAGTGGAAAGACGTTTTGACGGTGAGCTGGTCTATTCCATCCACCGCGATGCGGGCAACCAGCTACATGTCATCAGCCATATCCCGCTGGCCGAAGGCAGGACGCCGCTGTTGCTGCTCAATCCGGCAGACACCACAGAAACGGTGCGCGATTTGATCGGCAAATAGGACAAGCCCGCTCTCGCGCGCGGCGGCAAAGCCTGTGCGCTTTCATTGACCGGCAGCGGAAGACGTCATCCACCGGCGGTACGTCCTGGTGAGGCGCGCCGACTTGAATTGTGCAATCACCAGCGCCCATGCCGGAGAGACGCCGGGAACCGGTGTGAGGCCAGCGCTCAGGCGGCGGAGCTGGTATTTGACCACAGCCATGCTGGCGAGAGAGGCGAGGACTTTGCTTTTCCAGCGGATCGGCGGCAGTTCGGGCCGCGGATCAGCGCCTTGCCGCCAAACAACCGGAAGATCGGGGCGAATGGCCAGCGCCGTGCCGATACCTGCCATTGCCACGCCGCTATCCAGCACCTTTTGAACAACCTCGATCCGGCGGATACCGCCGGTCACCATCACAGGCATTCTGGCGACTGCCGCGATATCCCGGGCGAATTCGAGGAAATATGCCTCGCGGCTCAACGTCCGCCCGTCGCGCGCACTGCCCTGCATGGCCGGTGCCTCATAACTGCCTCCCGAGAGTTCGACGAGATCGACATCGAGGCCGTTCAGCATTTCCACCACGCGCTTCGCATCGTCGGCATCAAAGCCGCCACGCTGAAAATCGGCCGAATTCAGTTTCACCGCCACGGAGAACCCTGGCGATACGGCCGCGCGTACCTCTTTCACCGTTTCGAGCAGTAGCCGTGCCCGGTTCTCCAGTGAGCCGCCCCACCTGTCATCCCGCCGGTTGGTCAGAGGCGACAGGAACTGGCTGATGAGGTAGCCGTGGGCCGCATGGATCTGGACGCCGGCAAATCCGGCTGTCTCGGCAATCCTGGCGGCTTTGACGAAGCGCTGGATGATGTCATGGATGCCGCTCTCCGTCATGGCCTTCGGCATCGGAAACAGTTTCGAGTGTTTTCCGAGGTCGAGCGCGACGGCGGAAGGAGCCTGGGTTTCCTGGCCCATATTCTTCATGACCTGCCGCCCGGGGTGATTGAGCTGGAGCCACATCTGCGCCCCATTGGCCTGACCGACGCGCGCCCAGGCGCGAAAAGCCGCAAGATTGCGCTCGTCCTCCAGCACGACTCCGCCGGGGCCTGTCATGGCGCGGCGGTCGATCATGACATTGCCGGTCAGGATCAACCCGGCGCCGCCATCCGCCCAGGCCTTGTAGAGTGTCATGAGCGCGGCGGAGGGGCCATGCGCCGCATCGGCCATGTTCTCTTCCATTGCCGCTTTGGCAATGCGATTGTGAATAATGCTCCCGTTGGGGAGGGTAAGGGGTTCGAAAGGTGACATTTTATGACCAGAAAGTTGACGTTGGCATCGGTCTAACGTTAAAGTGAACTTTAAGGTCAAGCAAAAAATCGACGGATCATGAAAATAGGCGAACTTGCCCAGCAGACGGGATTGGCACCGTCAAAGATACGGTTTTACGAGGCGCAGGGTCTGATCGGCACGGTCGACCGCAGCCTTGGCGGCTACCGGCAGTATCCGGCGCGCACGAAGCAGGTGCTGGAATTGGTCATTCTTGCTCAGCAGGCGGGGTTTTCGCTCGCCGAGATCCGCACGCTGGTTGCGCAGCAGGGCAAGGGACCCGTGGGGCATGATGTGATGCTTTCCGGCCTGCGCAAAAAACTCGCTGAAATTGAAGCCCTGCAGGAAAAACTGGCTGAAACCCATGCCGGCCTGAGGCTGGTCATCGACCGGATCGAAAACACGCCGCCGGGCGGCGATTGCTTCGAGTGCACGGAAGGCGTTCTGCAGGACCTGCGCGGCATGCGCTGAGATGTCCGGAAGGATCGTGACGGCATTTTTCTGACGCCGCGTTGGACACCGCTGATGCGGGTATGACGTCGTTCGATCTCAAAGGCTGGTCTTTGATCAAAGAGCCATCGATTTCGGAGCCGCTGATTTGGAGGATTGTGCAACAAGCCTGCAGGATTGCGCTACTGCTTCGGGCCGGCCCTGCGGCATAGCTGGTTGCCCCACACATCTCCTCATCTCAAAAGGAAACATTCATGGCTCTTGCTAAAGGCTATGCGGCAACCGACGCCTCCAAACCGCTCACCCCGTTTGTCTTCGAACGGCGGGAACCCAATGACGATGATGTCGTCATCTCGGTCAAATATTGCGGCGTCTGCCACTCCGATATCCATCAGGCGCGCGACGAATGGGGCGGTTCCAAATTTCCCATGGTGCCTGGTCATGAGGTCGCCGGTATCGTGACGACCGTCGGTGCAAAGGTAACGAAGTTCAAGAAGGGCGACCGCGTCGGCGTTGGCTGTTTCGTCAATTCCTGCACGAAATGCGCAGCACGCGATGCCGATCTCGAGCAATATATGCCGGGCATCGTCCTGACCTACAATGACGTTGAAGCCGATGGTGTCACGCCCACCCAGGGCGGCTATTCGGATTCCATCGTGGTCAAGGAAGGCTACGTCCTTTCCATTCCGGACAACCTGCCGCTCGATGCCGCCGCTCCGCTGCTGTGCGCCGGCATTACGCTTTATTCGCCGCTGCGGCACTGGAAGGCGGGGCCGGGCAAGAAAATCGCCATTGTCGGCATGGGCGGGCTTGGCCATATGGGCGTCAAGCTGGGTCATGCGATGGGGGCGGAGATCACGGTCCTCAGCCAGACCCTGTCGAAACAGGATGACGGGTTGAAGCTGGGCGCAAGCCATTATTATGCAACCAGCAATCCCGAAACGTTCAAGACACTCGCCGGGACCTTCGACGTCATCATCTGCACCGCCGGTGTGGCGATTGACTGGAATGCCTATCTCGGCCTGCTCAAGATCGACGGCACCATGGTCCTCGTCGGAGCACCGGAGCACCCGGTTCCCGTCAATGCCTTCTCGGTAATCGCCGGGCGCAAGCGCCTTGCGGGTTCAGGTATCGGCTCGATCAAGGAAACCCAGGAAATGCTGGATTTCTGCGGCGAGCACAACATCGTTGCCGAAATCGAGACCATCGATATCAAAGATATCAACGAAGCCTACGAACGCGTGCTCAAGAGCGACGTGCGCTACCGCTTCGTCATCGATATGGCCACCCTGTAACCACAAGACAGTTGCCGGAGGAGCTGCACAAGCCAATCTGCTCCTCCGGCAAAAATGCGGCGCATCACTGTGCCGGTGTGAACACCGCGCAGGGCGCGGCAATGCCGCGCAACTGATGTTTGCCGAGTGACGTCAACGGCTGCGCCGTTTCCGCCGCGAACGCGCCGGAGAGCAAGACTGTGTGGCCAAGCGGGCGGCAAAGGCCCTCCAACCGGCTGACCAGATTGACGGCGGGACCGATGGCGGTGAAATCCAGGCGGTCAGCCGTGCCGATATTGCCCCGCAAATTATTTCGCCGCTGGCGCAGAATGCTCATCTTACACCGTTTTACGGCGCCTTGCGCAGCTCCTGCTTGT
>NZ_JBQEPA010000044.1:0-10885 GCF_052056495.1 Phyllobacterium sp. 22229 | reverse complement strand
AACACCCAGGCGTTCGGCAACCTCCTTGCTGTGCAGACCCTGGGCGCACAGTAAAATCATCTGGCAACGATCTGACATCGGGTGTTCCCGGCGTTGGCGCGATCATTGCCGTCGCCTCGGGCAAGGGCGGCGTCGGCAAGTCGACGACCGCGGTCAATCTGGCGCTCGGTCTGCAGGCCAACGGCCATCGTGTCGGCATTCTCGATGCGGATATCTATGGGCCGTCCATGCCGCGCCTGTTGCATCTCTCCGGCCGCCCGGAAGTCGTTTCCGGCCGTGTGCTCAAGCCCATGGAGGGCTATGGCCTGAAGGTCATGTCGATCGGTTTCCTGGTCGACGAGGAAACCCCGATGATCTGGCGCGGCCCGATGGTGATGTCCGCGCTGACGCAGATGCTGCGCGAGGTGCAGTGGGGTGAACTTGACGTGCTGGTGGTCGATATGCCGCCCGGCACCGGCGACGCCCAACTGACCATGGCGCAGCAGGTACCGCTTGCCGGAGCTGTCATCGTCTCGACACCGCAGGATCTGGCGCTGATCGATGCGCGCAAGGGGCTCAACATGTTCAAGAAGGTCGATGTGCCCCTGCTCGGCATTGTCGAGAACATGAGCTATTTCATCGCGCCCGATACTGGCAACCGCTACGACATTTTCGGCCATGGCGGCGCCAGGGCTGAAGCCGAACGGCTCGGTGTTCCCTTCCTTGGCGAAGTGCCGCTGGTGATGGAAATCCGGGAAATGTCGGATGCCGGCAAGCCGGTCGTCATCAGCAATCCGGAAGGGCCGCAGGCGAAGGTCTATCGCGAGATCGCCGCCAGGGTCTGGGACCAGCTGCAGGCGGCAAAGGCCGATCCCGGACGGACGGCTCCAGCGATTGTTTTCGAGTAGCAGTTTGTCAAAGAGCCCAGGCTGGTAAATATCCGGATTCCTTCCCGATGGCCATCTTGCCTAAGAATGTGTACGGCAGTGGCGGCCGGATTGTTTCTGCAATCTGGCGGGAAAGCCCACCAACGCGACTAAATCATTCTCTTGGACTTAAGATGAATTGACACCAATTGGCTTAAGGAAATAATCCGGTACCGTACTTCAATCGTTTTAAATCGCTTTGGGAGGAGTACGGTTTGAAAGCGTGATTGTTATAACCACGCGCGTATCGGGCGCGACATCTATTTTTCAACGCATCATTTCAAGCACAAATTTAAGGACAAAATCTATTTGGGAGGAACCAATGACATTGAGATGTGTCATCATCGCCGGACTTCTCGGCGGAACCATACTGGCGGGCTGTAATAATTCGAACGATGCAAAGCTAGCGACGCCCGATACGCTGCAAGGCACTTTTGCGGAAGAGATCAGCCAATTGAAAGGCCAGGTCAATCAACTGCAGCAATCGGCCGCAAACCAGACGCAAGCCGATCAGGCAACGATCAAGGGCCTGAAGGACGCCGTGGACACTTTGCAGGCGAACACCGTGATTCTGCAAGGAAACGCAGCCACCTCGAAAGAGGTATTCGCCGCATTCAAGTCCACCATCGAGCTTTTGCAAAGCCGTGTCGGCCAGATAGAAGCTCTGCAGGCGCTTGGGCCCCGCATCGACGAGTTGGGTGTCAGCCTCAAGTCGCTGACGGACAATTTCAAAACTCTGAATGGGCAAACCCAGGCCTCACAGGCTGATCTGGACACGCTTAAACCTTTGCGAAGACAGTTTGCGGCACTCAAAGACGATTATGACAAGGCAATAAAGCTGAAATTGGAAGCGGCAGCACTCGCCCCTCTGCTCGACGAGCTCAAGCAGTTGAAGAATTCAGGCAAGGCCGATGCCGCGACGCTTGCAAGCTTGCAGACGAAGCTCGACAGTTTGAAGGATGCAGTCGACAAAGCAAAGCTCGGAACAGATTTAGCCGAAGGTTTCAAAAATCGCATTGCCGCGTTGGAGGCGGCGGTCGGCTTGCGCGTCGATACGGCCTTGACACAATATGTCAATCCGCTGATCGGGTCGGGTCAGTCGCCTGCATCGGATGTGCCGGGGGAAAAGGAGAGTTTGCTCGGCGGTTTCGTCAATCCAGGCGCCAATGTACCTCTCGGCATGGTTTCCTGGGGACCGGAGACGGACACGATCAGCGGCGTGTGGTCCCCGCGTGGCTATCACTATGAAACGACGGCAATTCATGGTTTCCCCATGATCAATTTGAGTGGTGTCGGGTGTGGCACACGCGCGCCGTTCATGGTTCAGCCTGTGTCCAATGCGTCTGACGGGGATGCCAAATTCAGCCATGACAAGGAAACCGTTCATCCGGGCTATTATCAAGTCACATTCGATAATGAGATCAAAACGGAATTGACGGCAACAACCCGCACGGGGTTGGGGCAGTTCACTTTCCCCAAGGATAAGGGTGCCTTCCTGAAATTTACCAGTCTAAACGACGTGAAGGTAGACGTTGATGCGCGTACTATTTCCGCCAGGACAACGGGCGGCGGTTTCTGCGGTGCGCCAACCTACAATATCTATTTTTCCGCGCAGTTCGACCAAGCCTTCACCGCCAATAAATCGGGCACTATTTTAACCTTCGCAACCAAGGCGGGGGAGGCTACCACTATCGGTATGAAGGCGGGTGTTTCCTATGTCAGTATTGCTAATGCAAAAGACAATCTGATGAAGGAAAGCGCTTCGCTCTCTTTCGATGAGGCGCGAAAAAGGGCCGATAGCCTCTGGAATAAACGCCTGAATTCCATTCAGGTCACAGGCGGCACCGAGGATCAGAAAAAAATATTCTATACTGCGCTTTACCATTCCTTTTTCGCGCCTTCGGTCTTCAGCGATGCCAATGGCGAGTATGCAAGCTTTGATGGCAAAGGAACTGTGGAGAAAGTCGAAAAGGACAGGGTACACTATACGACTTTCTCAAGCTGGGACTCCTATCGTTCCCTCGCACCCATGCAGGCTCTGCTCGCTCCTAATGAGGCCGCAGACATGGCGCAGTCTCTCATCAATGATGCAAACCAATGTGGCGGCGTGTTCCCGATGTGGGTCGAAGGCACATCCAACAGCAACATCATGCCGGGCGATGGCGCTTCCATTATCGTGGCGCAAATCCATGCGTTTGGCGCCCCGAATTTTGACACCGCCACAGCGCGCAAGATCATGCTCGACATGGCGACCGGGGCTAAGACGACGTGCCGGGGCGTGACCACTCTGCCCTTTATCAAGGAATATATAGAGCGTGGCTATCTCACTGTCGGCGAAGGTCCCACATCCGATGACAATACGCCGACCTCCAACACCTTGGAATACGCCAGTACGGACTTTGCCATTTCCCGTTTTATTGATGCGCTGGACAAACAAAATAGCCAATTCGTTGCAGGTGGTGGTTCCGGTGACGCGGCTACCCTGCTGAAGCGCTCAAACAATTGGACAAATTTGTTTAATCCAGAGTGGCGCAAAGTGGAGGGGCAACCATATCCGCAGTTGCAGCCGCGCAATGCGGACGGCACATGGCCAAAATATACGCCAACGGGTGGCAAGAACAATTATCGTGAGGGTAATGCGGAACAATATACCTATATGGTGCCCCACAATATCCGTTGGCTATTGCGGATGCTGGTGAAGGACAAGGCTACCAATCCCAATTTGGAAACAGACGCCATCGATCGTCTCGACACTTTTACAAAGTATGTAAATGCTGCAACGAACTCACCCTATCTTTGGGTCGGCAACGAGCCGGGGTTTGCCACACCTTTCTTTTATAATTGGACAAGCCAGCCTTACAAATCGCAGGCACTTGTGCGCCGGATTCTTGGTAAAACCTATACAAACTCCCCGTCGGGTCTACCTGGAAATGACGATGAAGGTGCTACCTCCGGCTGGTATGTCTGGAGCGCACTCGGCCTTTATCCGGAAATTCTGGCTGTTCCCGGTTTGACCCTGACCAGCCCTATTTTCGAAAAGGCGGTTGTCTGGCAAGGCGACAAGAAGCTGATCACGATTACAACGAACAAGCCAGCCTCGACCTATATCCAGAACGTCAAGCTTGACGGCAAGCCCTACGACAGTACATGGCTACCGATTGATCCATTTGCGAAACAGCCCATAACCCTCGACTTTGCTCTTGGTGACAAACCGAGTTGCTGGGCATCAAAGCCAACAACAAACATACCACCGTCCTTCGGAGCGGACGGCAAGGACGTGCCGCTTTTGACGCCAGCCGCGGTATGCGGCCAGTCGGAGTAAAGCTCCAGACAACAAAAGGGCCGCTTTCGCGGCCCTTTTGTTGTTACTGATTTGGAAAGTCAGGTAATGACGCTCGGCTTGTCGCGGCCGGTGCGTGTCTTGATTTCAGTGAGCTCATCGGCGGCGCGGATGAGGTCGGCAAGCGCGCTTTGCGTTTCAAGATCGTGGCGCTTGGGGTCGGCCTCGTAGCGTTCGATATAAAGCCGCAACGTTGCGCCCGACGTGCCTGTCCCGGAAAGACGCAGGACAATGCGCGATCCGCCATCGAAGAGAATGCGGATGCCTTGATGCTCACTCACCGATTTGTCGACGGGGTCATGATAGGCAAAATCATCGGCCTTGGTGATCGTCAGTCCCTGCACAGTCTTGCCCGCAAGCGTCGGCAGCTTGGCCCGCAAGGCGTCGATCAGACTGTTGGCCGCGCCTGAATCCACCTCCTCGTAATCGTGACGGGTGTAGTAGTTGCGCCCATAGTCGGCCCAATGTTCCCGCGCGATCTGCTGGACGCTCTCCTTGCGCACGGCGAGGATATTCAGCCAGAGCAGCACGGCCCACAGGCCATCCTTTTCGCGGACGTGATTGGAGCCGGTGCCCGAGCTTTCCTCGCCGCAGATCGTTGCCATGCCGGCGTCGAGCAGGTTACCGAAGAATTTCCAGCCTGTCGGTGTCTCGTACATGCCGATCTTCAGCTTTTCGGCCACACGGTCGGCGGCGCCGCTGGTCGGCATGGAGCGGGCAATGCCCTTCAGCCCGGCCTTGTAGCCCGGCGCGAGATGCGCATTGGCCGCCAGCATCGCCAGCGAATCGGACGGTGTGATGTAGATGCCCTTGCCGATGATCAGGTTGCGGTCGCCATCGCCATCGGATGCGGCGCCGAAATCCGGACCATCCGGCGACATCAGGAGGTCATAGAGATCCTTGGCATAGACGAGATTGGGATCGGGATGATGCCCGCCGAAATCCTCCAATGGTACGAAGTTCACGCAGGTTCCATCCGGCGCCCCGAGGCGGTGCTCAAGGATTTCCTTGCCATAGGGGCCGGTCACCGCATGCATGGAATCGAACCGCAGGGTGAAGCCCGACTTGATCAATGCGCGGATCGCATCGAAGTCGAACAGCGTTTCCATCAGTTCGGCATAGTCAGAGACGGAATCGATGATCTCGACATCCATGCCGGCAAGCTGCTGCTTGCCAATGGTGTCGATGTCGATATCGGCGGCGTCCGCGATCAGATAGCGGTCGATGACCTTGGAGCGGGCGAATACCGCCTCGGTGATTTTTTCCGGGGCGGGGCCGCCATTGCTGATATTGTACTTGATACCGAAATCTTCGGTTGGCCCGCCGGGATTGTGGCTGGCGGACAGAACGAGTCCGCCGAAGGCCTTGTACTTGCGGATGACATTGGAAGCCGCCGGTGTTGATAGAATGCCGCCCTGGCCGACGAGAACGCGGCCAAATCCGTTGGCAGCGGCCATTTTCACGGCAATCTGCACGACATCGCGATTGTAATAGCGGCCGTCGCCGCCGATCACCAGCGTCTTGCCCTTGAAGCCGTCGAGGGAATCGAAGACCGACTGGATGAAATTCTCGACGTAGTTCGGCTGCTGGAATTCGGGAACCTTCTTGCGCAGGCCGGACGTTCCCGGCTTCTGGTCATCGAACGGCGTGGTGGCAATGGTTTTGAACATGTGGACCTTCCCGGTTATGCGCATCGGCAGCAATCTATGGGTGCCATGTCGATCAGGTCAACACGGCAAAAATCAGTTCGGCAAATAAATCAGATTGCGGTAACCGGATGATGTTTGCCCCCAGTTCCGGTTTGTAGTAACGTATCTACAATTTAAAGAGGTGCATTGTGGGCATTACAACTGTTTCGAGCAGAGAATTCAATCAGCATGCCAGTGACGTCAAAAAGGCGGCAAACAATGGCCCCGTATTCATCACGGATCGGGGCAGGCCTGCCCATGTCCTCCTGAGCATGGAAGAATATCTGAAGCTCACCGGAGGACAGGAGAGCCTCGCCGATGTGCTGGCGCAACAAGAGCCTTCGGATTTTGATTTCGACATACCCAGTCTGAATGTCCGGTTTCGTCCAGCCGATCTGTCCTGATGTTTATTCTGGATACCAATTTCATTTCCGAAATGCGCCGGCCGGACAGAGCCGATGCGAACGTTATGGCATGGGCGTCGACCATACCATTCTCTCATTTTTTCATCTCGGCAATCACGATACTGGAAATTGAACAGGGTCTGCTGCTCGTAGAGCGGCGTGATACGCAACGAGGAGCGATCCTGCGCCTGTGGCGGGACAATTGGGTGCTGCCGCGGTTCGAGGGAAGAGTTCTCGCAGTGGACACGGCTGTCGCACAACGCTGCGCGCACCTTCACGTCCCTGATCCTCAATCGGAGCGCGATGCGCTTATCGCTGCAACGGCCCTGGTCCATGGCATGGTTGTGGTAACCCGCAACATTGCGGATTTTGCATCGACAGGGGTCCGGACCCTCAATCCCTGGAACATATGAAAAAGGCCGCCTTGCGGGCGGCCCTTTCATGCAAATCGTCGATCGGCAAATTACAGCACGACCACTTTCGCACCCACCTCGGCACGGTTGAAGAGGTCGATGATGTCCTGATTCATCAGGCGGATGCAGCCCGAAGACATGGCCTTGCCAATGGACCACCATTCCGGCGTGCCGTGCAGGCGATAGCCGGTATCGCCGCCCTTGTTGAAGAGGTAGAGCGCACGGGCGCCGAGCGGATTCTGCAGGCCCGGGTCCATGCCGTCGCGGAACTCAGCCAGCTCAGGCTTGCGCTTGATCATTTCCTTCGGCGGCGTCCAGGTTGGCCATTCGCGCTTCAAGGCAACGCGTGCCGAACCATGCCATTCAAAGCCCTGCTTGCCGACGCCGATGCCGTAGCGCATGGCGCGGCCGTCACCGAGGACGAAGTAAAGGAACTTTGCCTTGGTATCGACAACGATTGTCCCTGGGGCTTCACCGCCATCGTAGCGAACTTCCTGACGCAGGAACTGCGGGGGAATCTTGGCGCGGGGAATGGCAGGAAGCACATAACCGGCGTCGGTCACGGAGGAATAGGAGGCAGTGGAATAGTTGAAGCCGATCGTGGAACAGCCGGTCAGAGCAGTTGCACCCATCAGCCCAACTGCCAGGACGATTGTCTTGAGTTGCATAGTCACCCCATCAAGTATTAGCCGAATCTAAGGCGATTCAGTTGTCTTCCCTCATTACTGCCATTATTGTTAATGCTTGATTAACCGTAAAGCGTAGTTTTCTGTTAACCATACTTATCCTCAACCAAGTGGTGCATTTTTGCCGTATTCGGTTGTACAGATCTCAGCGATACTTGCACCATGCCCCTTGTGATTCCCGGTCAGACCAGCCCGCTCATCGATGGTCGTCAGTCAGAGAACGCCATGCTGGTGCGCCGCGGCGTGCAGCGGCTGTTTCTTGACCTTGGTCTGGCGGTGATGCCGGAACTGCCGCTGGCTTCGGGACGGCGCGCCGATCTGGTTGCCGTGTCGCGCAGCGGTGAGATCTGGATTGTCGAGATCAAATCATCGATCGAGGACTGGAAGGTCGACAAGAAATGGCCGGACTACCGGGCCCATTGCGACCGGCTGTTCTTTGCCACCCATCCCGGCGTTCCCGCTGATATTTTCCCGCAGGACTGCGGGTTCATCCTCTCGGATGGTTATGGCGCGGAAATCCTGCGTGAGGCGCCCGAGCACAAATTGTCCGGGGCGACGCGCAAGGCGATGACCCTGCGCTTTGCGCGGGTCAGCGCGGCGCGCATGACACTGGCCGAATTGTCCGGAATTCACTTGCCCGAAACGGATATGGAATAGGTCAGCGCGGGGCGCGCTTTGCAAGGATGCGCTGCAGGGTACGCCGGTGCATGTTGAGACGGCGGGCCGTTTCGGAAACATTGCGGTCGCACATTTCGTAGACGCGCTGGATATGTTCCCAGCGGACGCGATCGGCCGACATCGGGTTTTCCGGCGGGGCAACCTTGGCGCCGGAGCGGCGGGTCAGCGCGGCAAACACCTCATCGGCATCGGCGGGCTTGGACAGGTAGTCGATGGCGCCGAGCTTGACGGCATTGACCGCTGTCGCGATGTTGCCGTAGCCGGTCAGGACAATGGCGCGGGTGTCTTCGCGGCGCGCCCGGATTGCCTCGATGATATCAAGGCCGTTGCCGTCGCCCAGCCGCATGTCGACCACCGCATAGGCCGGCGCATGTGTCTTGACGCTGGCAAGTCCCGCCTCGACCGATTCAGCGGTTGCAACGGTGAAACCGCGGGATTCCATGGCACGCGCCAGGCGCTGCAAAAAGGGCTTGTCGTCGTCGACCAGCAACAGTGTCCGATCGCCGCCTATGGCCGCAATATCGTCCTGATCCGTGTGTTCCATCAGGGTTTCCTGCTCATTTCTTATAAATATACTCCGTTAATGGTTCGCAATGAACAAAAAGTCAAAGGTTATCCGTTTTGTTCATCAAGTTGATTGCGCGGCCATGTCACGACAACTTCTGCGCCTTGCCCCGGATCATTGCGATTACGGAAGGTGATGGCGGCGCCGGAACGCTCCAGCAGGGTTTTGGCGATGAACAGCCCCAGGCCGAGGCCGCCGCCATGTTCATTGCTCTCGCGGTCGCGCCCGGTGGTATAGGGCTCGCCGATTCGGTCGAGAATATCAGCCGGGAAACCTTTGCCGTCATCGGCAACGACGATCTGCACGGTCTTGTCGGTCCAGCCCCAGGAGACCTGGATGGTTTCGCGAGCAAAGTCCACCGCGTTCTCCACCAGATTGCCAAGACCGTAAATGATTCCCGGATTGCGGCGGATGACCGGCTCGTTGCCTTCGCCGCGCAGTTTCGTCACCTCGATGCCGATACCGAAATTGCGGTTGGGCTCGATGACTTCCTCGATCAGCGAGGAAATCTTCAGCCGCGACATGTGTTCCTCGCTTTCGGAGGACAGGCTGGTCAGCCGTTTCAGGATTTCCCGGCAGCGGTCGGTCTGCGAGCGCAACAGCTCGATATCCTCGGCGAAGCGATCGTCCTGCGCCAGCGCCCGCTGCATTTCCTTGGCGACAAGCGCAATGGTTGCAAGCGGTGTGCCCAGTTCATGCGCCGCCGCCGCGGCAAGGCCATCGAGCGCGGAAAGATGCTGCTCGCGCTGCAGGATGAGTTCAGTCGCCGTGAGTGCATCCGCCAGAAGCCGGGCTTCCTCGGCAACGCGGTAGGCATAGACGGCGGTGAAGACCAGCGCCGAAACAACGGAACACCACACCCCTGCAATCAGCACGAACGGCAGCTGCAAGGTCTGGTCGGGATACCAGGGCAGGGGCAGGTGGAAATAGGCAAGGGCCGTCGCGCAGACCGTTACGAGGACACCGAGCGTTACGGTCGACGAGGCGGGCAGGGAGGTTGCGGAGATGATGACCGGGACGATCATCAGCACGGCGAAGGGATTTTGCAGTCCGCCGGTCATGTAGAGCAGGCCCGCCACCTGCAGGATATCGAAGGCGAGAACAGTGATGGCCGCCCGCGGTTCAAGCCGGTGGTTGATCGGGTAGCGGAACGACAAAAGGAGGTTCAGCCACGCCGAGCAGGCAATCAGCGCAAAGCAGATGCTGACCGGGAACGGAAACTTCAGATAGAGCGCGACGAAGAGAACCGCGATGCTCTGGCCCGCCACGGCCAGCCAGCGCAGGCGGATCAGCGTCGTCAGCCGCAGCCGCCGCGACAGGTATGAGGAACGTATGCTGAATTCTTGAACCATGGGCGAGCTTTAGAACAAACCCGATGCAAAGGGAATTCTCGTTTTGCATCGTTTACGGCGGGCTTATGTGCCGCGCGGTTTGGCCCGGGCCGTGGGCAGCGCCTGCGCCGGGTCTTCCGGCCAGACATGCCGGGGATAACGCCCGCGCATGTCGCTGCGCACATCGGCCCAGGAGCCTTTCCAGAAGCCCGGCAGGTCACGGGTGATCTGGATCGGCCGGTGCGCCGGGGAGAGAAGTTCGAGCAGCAGCGGGATGGTTCCGCCGGCGATGGCAGGATGAACCCCGAGCCCGAACAGTTCCTGCACGCGCACCGCGAGAACCGGGTCATCCGCATCGTAGCGGATGGGAATGTTCGAGCCGGTCGGTACCGCGAAATGCGTCGGAGCCAGCGCATCGATCCGGCGCTGCAGGTCATGGGGCACCAGCGCGCGCAGCCCTTCGACAAGCACATGCGCCGGGATCTGGTTGAGATTGGCCGTGCCGGGCAGGAACGGCAGCAGCCAGTCGTCGAGCGCGGCGATTAGGTCGGCATCGGCCATCGACGGCCAGGGTGCGCCGAGGCCCTTGTGCAGCCAGGCAAGCCGGCGGCGCAGGATCGTCGCCTCCTTCGGCCAGGGCAGGATATCGAGACCATGGCTGCGCACCGCTTCGACGACGCCCTGATTGGCCTGATCGCCGCTGGGGGCGGGCAGCGTCTTTTCCGCCAGGGCAATGGCGCCGATGCGGGTGGCATCGCGCGCCTGCAGCGCATTGCGGTTTGCGTCGTAGGTGACCTGCCGGCCGCTGACGACATCTTCGAATGCCTCGATTGTCCGGGCCTTGTCATCGGGATGAACGATATCCCACGCCACAT
>NZ_JBQEPA010000043.1:0-11715 GCF_052056495.1 Phyllobacterium sp. 22229 | reverse complement strand
CACGCCTTTCCAAAAAAAACGCTCAAATCAAAACTTTCTCAAGCAAACCAAACAACCCCTGGGGATAACCCAACAACCGCCAGACAAAGAACCCAATGAATACGGGCGGTGCAACCGCACCGCCCGTCAAAAACCGGTCTGTCATAAAAACAGAGAAAGTCCGCGTCAGGCCAGCGTATAGGCCGTCTTCACGGTCGTATAGAATTCAGCGGCATATTTGCCCTGCTCGCGCGGGCCATAGCTTGAGCCCTTGCGCCCGCCGAACGGCACGTGGAAATCCACGCCCGCCGTCGGCAGGTTGACCATGACCATGCCAGCTTCAGCATTGCGCTTGAAATGCGTGGCGTGTTTGAGGCTCGTCGTGGCAATACCCGAGGACAGGCCGAACGGCGTATCATTTGCCGTATGCAGCGCTTCCTCGTAATCCTTCACCCGGATCACGCTGGCGACCGGGCCAAAGATTTCCTCGCGGGAAATCCGCATCTGGTTGGTCGCCTCGGTGAACAATGCCGGCTGCAGGTAGAAACCGGGATTATCCCGGGTCAGCCGCTCGCCGCCGAAGGCCAGCCTGGCACCCTCGGTCTTGCCGATGGCGATATAATCCTCGTCCTGCTTCAGCTGGCTCTGATCGACCACCGGACCGATATGGGTTCCGGCTTTCAAGGCGTCATCGACAACGACACTCTTCAGCCGCTCGGTCGCCGCCGCGACGAACCGGTCGTGGATGCCCTCGGTGACAATGATGCGCGAGGACGCGGTGCAGCGCTGGCCAGTCGAAAAGAAGGCGCTGTTGACGGCGGCTTCCACAGCCACGGTCAGATCAGCATCATCAAGCACGACAAACGGGTTCTTGCCGCCCATCTCCAGCTGGAACTTGCGCATATGTTCGATGGAGGCAGCAGCAACGCGCTTGCCCGTCCCTACCGAACCGGTGAAAGTGATCGCATTGACATCGGCACTGTCCAGAATGGTCTGGCCGACAACCGAGCCCTTGCCCATGACGAGGTTGAGCACGCCCTTCGGCAGGCCGGCGCGATGCAATATATCGACAATCGCCCAGGAACAGCCGGGAACCAGATCCGCAGGCTTGAAGACCACCGTATTGCCATAGGCGAGTGCCGGCGCAATCTTCCAGGCCGGAATGGCGATGGGGAAATTCCACGGTGTGATGATGCCGACCACGCCCACGGCTTCCCGCGTGATTTCAACACCGATGTTCGGGCGGGCACTGGGGAGAACCTCGCCGGCCAGGCGCAGGACTTCACCGGCGAAGAAATCAAAGATCTGGGCGGCGCGCACCGTCTCGCCGATGCCTTCGGCCAGGGTCTTGCCTTCCTCGCGTGACAACAGCCGGCCGATCTCGTCCTTGCGGGCCGTGATCTCATCGGCGGTCTTGCGCAGGATGGCGTGACGCTCGAGAATGCCGGAGCGCGACCAGGCCGGGAATGCTGCCTTTGCTGCGGCAATGGCGTTCAACGTGTCTTCGGCTGTCGCCCGCGCATATTCGCCAACAACATCATTGGTGTTGGAGGGGTTGATGTTGGCGATCGCATCGCCGCCGATCCACGCGCCGTCGATCAGGTTCTGGTGCACTGTCATGATATATTCTGTCCTTCCTGATGACGGCACCAAGGGCCGCCACACTATGGCCGTCGACCGGCCTTCTCCCGAAATGCTCACGCCGGACAAACCCTCGGCGATACGCCCGGAAGCATCAACGCTCTGTCAAAGGGAAAGTGGCGCCGGACCTTAACATAGGGGAAGGCGGTTTCAATGGACATTTGCCGCATTGCCGATGCGAATGTCAGGCAAAGGCGAGTTGCACTTTCATCGAACGGCTGCGATCCCCCGCGGCCTCAAAGGCCTGCACTGCCTCATCGAGAGTGAAGATGCCGGTGAGCAACGGCTTCACATCCACCACCTTCCGGCCAATGAGGTCAACGGCCAGGCCGAATTCCTCATGGAAGCGGAAGGAGCCGCGCAGATCGATTTCCTTGGAGACGATCAGGTTCTGCGGAATGGCGATGTCCCCACCAAGGCCGAGCTGCATGAGAATGCCGCGCGGACGCAGGACGTCGAGCCCGGCGCGCAGCGCCCGTTCGTTGCCGGATGCCTCGAACATCACATCGAACGAGCCCTTGTTGGCGGAATAGGCTGCCAGTTGCTCCGGATGGTCGGCGACATTGATGGTCCGGTCCGCCCCGATCTCGCGGGCCTTGACCAGCACCGCATCCATGACATCGGTTGCAACAATTTCCCGGGCACCATGCGCGCGTGCCGCCAGGATGGTCAGCGCCCCGATGGGACCGCAGCCGGTAATAAGGACACGCTTGCCAAGCAATGAACCGGCGCGCTTGACCGCATGCAGCGTCACGGCAAAGGGTTCGGCAAAGGCCGCTTCATTGACGGAAACGCCATCCGCAACCCGGTGGCATTGCCAGACCTCGGCGATCAGCCGCTGGCGGAATGCACCCTGGATATGCGGCATGGGCATGGCGCTGCCGTAGAAACGCATGTTGAGACAATGATTCTGCAGCCCTTGCAGGCAATAATCGCACTGGTTGCAGGGACGGCTGGGCGATACCGCCACACGGTCGCCGACGGCAAGACCGCTGACCCCCGCCCCCAATGCCCTGATGGTTCCGGCAATCTCGTGGCCAAGGATCATCGGTTCACGCAGCCGGATCGTGCCGAACCCGCCATGATTGTAATAGTGCAGGTCCGAACCGCATATGCCGCCGGCCTCGATGGCAATATCCACCTGCCCGGCTTCGGGAACACCCGGATCGCGCTCTTCGATGCGCAGGTCCTTTGCCGCGTGGATGACAACAGCCTTCATGCATTCCTCCCCTCGCGCATCATGCCTGCAGCCGCAACGGCCGGGATCATTTTCAGCGCCACAACACCGGAATACTTGCATATGTTATCGATAACATTTATGTCAAGCGGAGAAGGAAGCAATGACATCCCGCAATCGGAATTCCGCAGAACCGGAGGAAACAAAGAATGGCCTATCCATTGTTCAGCCTGGAGGGAAAACGCGCCCTCGTTACGGGATCAAGCCAGGGAATCGGCTTTGCCCTGGCCAAGGGACTGGCTGAACACGGGGCGGAAATCATCATCAACGGCCGCGATGCCGCCAAGGTCGATGCCGCCGTTGCCGAACTGAAGGCAGCGGGCCATAAAGCCCATGCGGCCGCGTTCGACGTGACCAGCCTGGACAGCGTTAAACATGGCATCGACACGATCGAGACAAATATTGGCGCGATTGATATTCTGTTCAACAATGCCGGAATGCAGTTCCGCACACCGCTTGAGGACTTTCCCGAAGACAAGTGGCAGTTGCTGCTGCAGACCAATATTTCCAGTGTCTTTTATGCCGGACAAAGCGTGGCAAAACATATGATCAAGCGCGGGCGCGGAAAAATCATCAATATCGCCTCCGTGCAGAGCGAACTGGCGCGGCCCTCCATCGCGCCATACACCGCGACCAAGGGCGCCGTCCGCAATCTGACGCGCGGCATGTGCACGGACTGGGCCAAATACGGCCTGCAGGTCAACGCCATTGCACCCGGCTATTTCAAGACACCGCTCAATCAGGCGCTGATCGACAATCCGGAATTCTCCGGCTGGCTGGAAAAGCGCACCCCGGCGGGACGATGGGGCAATGTCGAGGAACTGGTCGGTGCGGCGGTGTTTCTTGCCAGCGACGCGTCATCCTTCGTCAACGGTCAGGTCATCCATGTCGATGGCGGCATCACGGCTTCCCTATGATCAGACTGATCGTCATGGGCGTAAGCGGTTCCGGCAAATCATCGGTCGGGGAAGGAATCGCGGCGGCACTGTCCCTGCCGTTCATCGAAGGCGACGTGATGCATCCGGAAAGCAATGTGCGGAAAATGTCGGCGGGTATTCCGCTGACCGACGAGGACCGCTGGCCTTGGCTCGACAAGATCGGCGCAGAACTCGCCAAGGCGGAAAATGGCGTCGTGGTGTCCTGCTCCGCACTGAAGAAGATGTATCGCGACCGGCTGCGGCAGGAAGCGGGCGGGACCCTCGCCTTTGTTTTTCTCGATGGCAGCCTGGCGGTCTTGCGCGATCACATGGGCAAGCGCACCGGGCATTTCATGCCTCTGTCCATGCTCGACAGCCAGCTGGCGACGCTGGAATCGCCAACGGGTGAACCACTCGTGTTCACACAGGATGTCGCGCATCCGATCACGCAGATCGTCGAGGCCAGTGTCGAATGGCTGAGAGCCCAGACATTCCGGGATTAATCGGAGAAACCGTCGAGCAGCCGCATCATCTCGGCGGAATCGCGCGCGCCCAGACCGGCGGCGCACAGCAGCCGGTGAATTTCAACGACCTGACCGGTCATCGGCAACGGCGTCTTCGTCTTCAGCGCAAAGGCCTGCAGCGAATCGAGATCCTTCAGCATGTTGTCGATGCGCCCGGTCGGCGTGTAATCACGCGCGGCGAACTTCACCATGAACTCCTGCATGATGCGGCTGTCGGCGCGCCCGCCCGCCAGAGCCTGCGGTATCAGCGCCGGATCAACGCCGCCCGCTTCCGCCAGCTTCACCGCCTCGGCAATCGCCTGAAACGCCACGGCACAAAACAGCTGGTTGATCAGCTTCGTCGTCTGCCCCGCCCCGCTCGGCCCCATCAGCGTATAATTGGCGCAGAGGTTCCGCATGACCGTCCGGCCGCGCTCGAAGTCGGCGGCATCGCCGCCAGCCATCACGGTCAACCGTCCCGAAAGCGCACCGGGAACACCACCCGACAGCGGGCAGTCCAGCCATTTCATCCCCGTTGATTCCGCCAGCTTTGCCGCCATATCGGCGGTTTCCTTCGGATCAATCGACGACATATCGATCAGCAGCCTGCCCGCTCCGGCAGCCGCAGCCACGCCATCCGCACCGAACACGACCGTCCGGACAATATCGGCATGGTTGAGGCTCAGAATGACGAACCGGCTTTGCGCCGTGGCCGCGGCAACCGAAAGTGCCGCCACTGCGCCTTTGGCCACAAGTGCCGTCACCTTCTGCGCATCGACGTCAAACACCGTGACCGGATGGCCGGTCTCGATAAGCCGCGTCGCAATCGCGGCGCCCATGAGCCCGGCGCCAATAACGGCAATCGTCGGTACATCGGCCATGGCGGCTCTTCCCCTGTCTATCGCGATATCTGTCAAACAACTGCCGCCGGCAGCGGCTTGCCGGCAAATTGCGCTTCCAGATTGGCAAGCACAAGGTCTGCCATGGCCCGGCGTGTTTCGTGGGTGGCGCTGGCCACGTGCGGCGAAAGCACGACATTCTTCATGCCGAACAGCGCCTCCGGCACACGCGGCTCGTCCGCGAACACATCAAGCCCGGCTCCCGCAATGGTGCCATGCTGCAAGGCTGCAACGAGAGCGGTTTCGTCGACAAGCGAACCGCGGGCGATATTGATCAGGCTGCCATCGGAGCCAAGTGCTTTCAGCACATCCGCATCAACAACATGTTTTGTTTCTGCAGAGGCCGCCGCCGCAATGATCAGCACATCGCAATTGGCCGCAAGCTCCGCGAGTGTCGGGTAAAATGTATAGGGAACATCCAGCTTGCGGCGCCCCGAATAGGAAATCTGCCCGTCAAAGGCGACAAGGCGCTTGGCGATGGCCTGGCCGATGCGGCCCAGTCCGAAAATACCGTAGCGCCGTCCGGTTACCCGGTGCCCGAGCCCAAGCTCGCCCTTCGGCCAGTTGCCTGCACGAACATGATTGTCGGCCAGAATGAGCTGCCGCGCCAGATTGATGATCAGCCCAAGCGCAAGGTCGGCCACATCGGCGGTCAGAACATCCGGTGTATTGGCAACGCGATAACCGCGCTGGCGCGCCGCGTTCAGGTCGATCTTGTCGTAACCGACACCATTGATCGAAACGATTTCCAGCTTGGGCAATTGAGCCGCAAGCTCGGTCGGAATGCCGATATGGCCGCCCGTCACCACACCGCGGATTTTATCCGCATGGGATTTCAGGAAGCCCGGCTGGTCCGTCATCTCGAACCAACGGTGCACGGTATAGTGCCTGGCAAGATCCGCTTCGAGTGCGGGCATCAGCGGGCATAGCTGCAGAATATCGATCGGCATGATCATGGAATTCCCTAATGGATGGATTTACTTGACATCGGCTTTGACGAACTGGCGCAGCTCCGGCGTCCTGGGATCGCTGAAGAGCGCCTTCGATACCCCCTCTTCCCAGATCTTGCCCTGATGCATGAAAATGGTTTTTGTCGCGACCCGGCGGGCAAAAGCCATTTCATGTGTCACCAGGATCATCGTCATCCCGTCACGCGCCAGCTGTTCCATGACGTTGAGCACCTCCTCGGTCAGCTCCGGATCGAGCGCAGACGTGACTTCATCGAACAGCATCACTTTCGGCTGCATGGCGAGGGAGCGGGCAATGGCAACACGCTGCTGCTGGCCGCCGGACAGCTCATCCGGATAGGCATCAAATTTCTCGGACAGTCCGACCAGCTTCAGCACTTTTTCCGCTGTCTCACGGCTCTGCGCCCTGGCAACGTTCTTGACGATCTTCGGCGCCAGCATGATGTTTTCGCCGACACTTAAATGAGGGAAAAGATTGTAGCTCTGGAAGACGATGCCGACATCCCGGCGCAGTTCCCGCAGCTGACGGGGATCGTTGCTCACCGTATGGCCGGCAATCTCGATGCGGCCGGAATTGATCTTTTCCAGGCCGTTGATGCAACGCAGCAAGGTGCTCTTGCCAGAGCCTGACCGGCCGATCAGCGCGATCACCTCGCCGCGCTCGACCGTCAGCGAGACACCTTTGAGAACTTCGACCGAGCCGAAGCTTTTATGGACATTTTCAACGATGACTTCTGGCATGGAGTCTCCTTTCCAGCCAACGCGACAGCTGGGACAGCGGATAACAGACGACGAAGTAGAGCGCCGCGACCGCAAGAAACACGCGGAAGGGCTGGAACGTCGCATTGTTGATGAGTTGGCCCGCACGGGCGAGTTCGACAAAACCGATGATCGAGGTGATCGACGTGTTCTTGACCACCTGCACCGCAAAGCCGACGGTTGACGGCAACGAGATGCGCAGCGCCTGCGGCAGGATTACATAGCGGTATTGCTGCACGCGCGTCATGGCGAGCGATTCGGACGCCTCCCATTGCTGCTTGGGTACGGACTGGATGCAGCCGCGCCAGATCTCGGCGAGATAGCCCGATGCATAGATCGTCATCGAAGCGCCCGCCGCCACGAGAGGCGGCAGTTGCAGCCCGGCGAGGCTTAGTCCGTAATAGGACAGGAACAGGATCATCAGCACAGGAATGCCCTGGATGATCTGGATATAGGTTGCGGCCACTATCCTCAGCCACTTGTGCGTGGATGTGCGGGCGAGCGCGATGACGAAGCCGACAATGCCGCCGCCGCTGAGCGCAATGATGGTCAGCACAACAGTCCACAGGAGCGCCGAGACGAGAAAGCCGAATTCGCTGAAGCCGAAGGTCCGGAGAATCATGCCTGCACCTCCGGAAGAGCGATCGCGGTTCGCCGCGCCACGCGGCGGCCGAACAGCCACAGTCCGATCATGGCCAGCACGCCGCGCAAGGCGAGCGCCAGTGCCAGATAGATGAGCGTCACGACAATGTAGACTTCGAATGAGCGGAAACTCTGCGATTCGATGAAGGCGGCCGATGCCGCGAGCTCCTTTGTCGAGATGGCCGAACAGACCGACGATGCCAGCATCATCAGGACAAACTGGCTGCACAATGCCGGATAGACCTTGGCAATGGCCGGCATGATGATGACATGGCGGTAAATCTGCAGCCGCGTGAAACCCAGTGCCTCACCCGCCTCGATCTGCGATTTGTGAATGGATTCGATGCCGGCGCGGATGATCTCAGTGGAATAGGCGGCGAGATTGATGGTCATGCCGATCAGGGCTGCTGTCACCGCACTGACGCGCAATCCGAGCCCCGGCAGGCCGAAATAGACAATGAAGAGCTGCACGAGAAACGGCGTGTTGCGGATGATCTCGACATAGGCATCAACGAGAATACGGCCGATACCAGGCTTCATCGAGCGGACCGACGCCAGCACGATACCGGCGGCACAGCCAAGAATGATCGATGCCACGGAAAGCTTGATCGTCATCCATATGCCGGCCAGAATTTCGTTCTGGTATTGGGCGATGACGCCAAACTGGAAGGTGTAGGACATCTCCGGTCTCCATTGGAAAATGGCACCGGGCAGGTCTTGCCCGGTGAACCGATTGAGCGGCAGATCAGAAGGATGGCAGCTGCGGCATGGGCTGGCCGGTCCACTTGACCGCAATGGCATCGAGCTCGCCGGAGTTCTTCATCAGGTAAATCGCCGTGTTGAGCCATTGGCGCATTTCGAAATCCTGCAGCGCCGTTGCCATGGAGTTCCCCTGGCGGAAGAAGGTAAAACCGACCTGCAAACCGGCATCGGGCAACTGCTTCAACACCGCATCGGCCACCGTCGACGGCAGCGCGACCGCATCGACCTGTCCGGCGATCAGCGCCTGGGCTGTCGTCGAATCATCTTCATAGACCACAAGCTCAAGACCCGGCACGGCCACTTTGCGCAAGGCGGCTTCCTGGGACGACCCGCGATTGACCGCGACACGCTTGCCGCTGAGTTCGGAGAGCGCGGCGAATTTCTGGTCCTTGCCGGAAACAATCACCATGTTGAAGGCGCTGTAGGGCTGGGTGAACATGACCGTCTTGGCGCGCTCACCCGTCGGCGCGAGCGTCGCAATGAGGAAATCGACCTTGCCGGTCTGCAGCGCCGGAATGCGCGATGGCGGTGTCAGCGGCACAAGTTCCGCCTTCACGCCGAGATAACCGGCGATCAGGTTGGCGACATCAACGTCATAACCCGTGGGATTGCCCTTCTCGTCGACCATGCCCATCGGCGGCGCGCCGGTGAGCACGCCGATTCGGACGGTGCCGCGCGAGGTGATGTCGTTCAGCGTGACCGCATTGGCATCGACTGCCGAAAACAGCCCTGCAGCGGCAAGGCCGACGGCCGCGATCATCACGCGCAATGATTTTGAAATACCCATTCTTGTCTCCTCCACTTGTCGTCTTGTCCATGATTCCGGCAATGCCTCCCGAGCATCACCCGCCAGTCTCAGTGTGTATCAATTGTTCTCGATAACATTCCCATTCAATCGGTTGATCCCGCGATACTCGCTGCGTGTCTTCGACAGCAATCCGCTCAAAAGCATCAATCCGTAGCCCGTTCAAACCATTCGGCAACATTCCCTGACGCCTTGTCAATTTTGCTGCTTGTTTTTCCAATCAAGCATGTTATCGGTATCATTACAAGTGGCAAGGCGAAAATGCCATGCTGAAGACGCTAGGAGGATTCATGTTCACCCGGTCGGCCATTTTTGAGGGAACGATTCACAAAGGCCAGGAAGAGGCCTTCTTTCGAATGGTGGAGGAGCGATTGCTGCCCGTCTGGAAGCGCATGCCGAATGCCCAGGCGGTGCGCGTCATGCGCATGGTTGATTCGGACCCTGATTCGCCTGATATCGCCATGGTCCAGGAAATCGACTACCCCACGATGGAGGCCGTGAAGGAAGCTCTCGCCTCGCCGGTGCGCCTCGAAGGCCGGGCCATCACCGATGAAATGATGCGCATGTTTGACGGCCGTTTCTACCACGTGGTTTACAACAGGATCGCCCCGAAGTAACTGATTCGGAGCAGACAGGACCGAACCGTGCCGCCATCTTCGCCCAAAGCCACCATGCACGACGTTTCCCGCCTCGCCGGCGTGTCGAAGATGACTGTCTCGCGGGTGCTGGCGGACCCGGACCTGGTTTCCGAATCAACACGAAACCGCGTGATGAAAGCCATCGAGCAGCTGAGCTACGTGCCGGACCGGGTGGCGGGCAGCCTTTCTTCCCGGCGCACCAATTTCATCACGGCGATTCTCCCGACACTCACCAACTCCAATTTCGCCGATACCGCGCAGGGGCTTGCCGAGGCCATGCGCCCGGCCGATTATCAGCTCCTCATCGGCTACACCATGTACCGGCTGGAGGAAGAAGAGCGAATCATCCGTGCCATGCTGGCCCGGCGGCCCGATGCGATCGTGGTTGCCGGGACCACCCACACCAAAGCGGCAAACGAAATGATGCTGCGGGCGGGCATTCCGATCGTTGAAATATGGGATACACCGCAACATCCGATCGACCACGCGGTCGGCTTTTCCAATTATGAAGTGGGCCGCGCCGCAGCGCTGCACCTCCTCGCATTGGGGCACCGGCGAATCGGAGCACTCGGATCCAGGATGGACGGCGATGCGAAGGATTTGCGCGGCGAATCACGGCTTGCCGGCTTTACTTCGGTGCTGCGCGAGGCTGGCCTCGGCGATGAACTGGTGATTCGCGAAGGGCTGGCGCCGGTTTCCTACGATCATGGTGCCCTCACCCTAGGCATATTGCTGGAACGGGCGCCGGATGTGCAGGCAGTCTTTGCCGTTTCCGACATTTCCGCCGTCGGCGCGCTGATGGAATGTCACCGGCGCGGTATCAAAGTGCCCGGCGATCTCTCGCTGATGGGTTTTGGCGATTTCGATATTGCCCGGCAATGTGTTCCGGCGATCACAACGATTCGCATTGATGCCGAACAGATCGGCCGTAGAACGGGAGAACTGCTGCTGCAGGTTCTCGATCGCAGCACCGCCCCCGACTATACACCGGCGGCGGCAGTCAATGTCGGGTTCGAACTGGTGACGCGTGGCACGACAGCACCCGCAGGAAAATCGCGTTAGCCGGCTGCCTTAATGGCCAGCCGCTGATCGAGCTCGGCCAGATCGCGGATAAACCACAGGCTGCGCCCGCGATTCGTCTCATAGACAAAGTCGCGCAATGGCTTGCTCGTATCTGCCCATGCGGAGATATCTCCGAGTATCGCCAGGCCAACCTGATAGTTGACAAATTTCTGGATGACTTCTCCGGCAATCCGGGTCTTGAGGTCGAAAAAATCACCGCCGAGCCGGGAAACCGGAATAACGGCAAGCGTAGCATCGCGCGCCCAGGTCTCGCTGAGAAACAGGTTGGCATCCTGCGCCGCGGCAAGTTTTTCACCGTCTCCGGCAAACAGGAGAACGCGCACGCCATGCATCTCGATTGTCTCGTCGCTCATCTGCCGAACATTCCTTTGGCTGCCCATATGGACAATGACAAATTACCGCCGCAGCAAACCGGTGCAATAGTTATTCAGGTTGAGCTGAATGAAAGTTTCATGCTTTCTGGAGCTTTATAAGCCGACGAATATATTGCCGCACAAGGGGGTAGCGAACTTCAGGCGCTCCTGTTTTTGCGCGACGTATCAAACGGGGGCAACCCGGTTTATGGCGGGGTTTTGGTGTTTTGTGAGAAGCTGGTTCTGCGATTGTGAGTTGGTTTTGGTTGCGGGGACAGGCTTTGGTTTATGTCCCGCGGCGTCGGCGCTGGCTCCTTGCGGGCCCCTGATGCGGGTTCAGATCGCCGGCCCGGGCATAGCCTGGACGAGCCGGGCCTTTTGTGCATTGGTTTTGGGGAGAGGCTTTGTCCGTTCGGCCTTAAAACAGTCTGGTTGACTGTTTTGCCGGGCTTTGCCCGGACGCCCTCACCCTTCAGGTTCTTCGCCTGACGTGAGACTGGGTGTTTTGAGATGTATCTGGGAGATTGGT
>NZ_JBQEPA010000042.1:0-15833 GCF_052056495.1 Phyllobacterium sp. 22229 | reverse complement strand
TCGGCAAAGCCACCACCATCGGCCTCACCTATACCGGCGCGTTTTCCAGTCAGGCTAAAGACAATGCGGTCAAGGCCAATCTGGCGGTAAAATTCTGAGGCAACAGCACAACACCCCGCCGGAGAACGCTCCGGCGGGGGCCTGCTACTGCTGCAGGCCGGGATAGGCCCACAGGCCCGACACGCGCATCAGGTCGCGGAAAATCACCAGCCGCTCATCCGCCGAAATTTTCGCCGCGTCCTCCAGCGACGGGGCATCCAGCGCCACGACCGGCACGACATTCGCGCCGATGGCATATTGCTTCAGCGCATCGTCCAGCAGCGTCCGCGCCCGGCGCATATGGCTGGAACTCGTCACCAGGATGACGCTGTCGGCGGTGTGCCGCTTCAACAGATTGGCGACATTCAGCACATTGCCGACCGTATCCTTGGATTTGTCCTCGATCAGAATCCGGTCGCGGTCGACGCCCTTGTCCACCAGCCATCTCGTCATGACATCGCCCTCGGTGACACCCGCCTGCGGCTGGCCGCCGGTGACCATGATGCGCGCCGCCGGATTGGCCTGCGCCGCCTTCAGCGTCACGTCCAGCCGGTCGAGAAGCGGCTTTTCCATGGTGCCGTCCTTGGCCAGCGCATAGCCGAGCGCCACGATCATCACCTTGCCGGTCAAGACAGGCACATCCGCATTGGGCTTTTCCGCGATGATCTGTTCGGCGCGCACGAAACGCTGGCGGTAGGCTTCGGCCCGCTCGCGGTCGAGCCCGGCCAGCGCCTGATGCGCCAGCGCGGCGCCGGTCTCGTCATTGCCGATGCGCGCCAGCGCCTCCAGCCACGCCTGCGCCTCGAACGAGGTCTGGTCCTTGGCCAGAATGTCCTGATAGGTGGCGCGGGCCTCGCTCACCTTCTTCTGCAGGATCTGCGAGGAGGCGACGGCGAAGCGGAAATTCAGCTGCTCGGGCGCCAGCTTCGACGCCTCGGTGAAGGATTGCTCCACCACGTCGTAGCGGCCATGCAGGGTGATACCCTTGAAAATCTCGGCTTCCGCCTTTTTGACGTCGCCGCCCGTCCAGTAATACTGCATGCCGGTGTCGACGAGGGTTTTGATGCGCTCGGCATTTTGTGGATCGAAGGCGCGGGCGGGCAGCGCAGCGCTGAGGACGAGAAGGGCGGCGGCTGCGGCAAGGACGGGACGGTTCATGGGGCTTTCTCCGGCGGGTGTTGGACGGGGGCAGGGTAAACGCGGCGCGCGGTTTTGCAATCGCCTGTGATCACCGCTTTTTGACGGCGCACCGGTTTTGTCCGAGGGCTCGCACGTCTATATGACAGGGGTACGATCATCTCTGCCGGAGTTTTCCCATGTATATCGTTTCGCTGAATTATGTCGCGCCGCTCGAGGCGCTCGATGCGGCGGTGCCCGCGCACATCGCCTTTCTCGATCACCATTATGCCAGCGGAACTTTTCTCGCATCGGGCCGCAAGGTGCCGCGCACCGGCGGGGTGATTCTGGCGCGGAGCGAGAGCGAGGAGGCGCTGCGCGCCATTCTGGCTGAAGATCCGTTCTGGCAGAAGAAACTGGCGACCTATGACATCCAGGAATTCGCGGCGACAAAGGCGCAGGCGGGCCTCGAAGGCCTCATCGGCGCTTGATCACAGCAGCGGCGAACAGTTGGCGCTTTTCAGAAAGGCGTCGACCTGGGTTTTCCAGGACTGGTCGGGCACAAAGCCGCGCACGACGACGAAACCTTCGTTCATATCCGCTTCGATCAGCACGGAATTGGCCGCCGATACCGGCTTGGTCTTGTTGAGTTCGATCATCTGCAGGGGCCGGGCGATGACGAGATCGAGCTGGTCGGCAATGGCGGTGCGGTCATTGATCGAATAGATGTTCTCGCCCTGCCGGTCATAGACCGAAATCGACCAGTACGGCGCCGTGCCGACGCCGGTGATGCGGGCGGGAAGGTCGGTGATGTCGAAGCGGCAGGCCACGGCTTCGAACAGCGGATCGAGCGCCAGCGGCACGGTCTGTGCCGTCGCCTGCCGCACGACGGGGTGGAAGGCCCAGTCGTCGCCATAATCCGAGATGCGCGACCACGCATTGCGGTCGGAATAGAGCGGCACGAGCAGCACCACGGCCACATGCACGATGCCGGCGCCGACCAGGCCGAACAGCAAGGCGCGGATCAGCTTAGCCATCGCAGCTCACCTTTTTCACCGCCGGGAAGGTCATGTCGACCAGGCCGGAATTGCCGCCGACGGGCGTGTCGTAAAGCGTCATCACCAGCACCATGCGGCCGGCGCCGGCCGTTGCCAGCCAGTTGCCGGCCTGGGCCTTGGGCGAGACGGCGACGATGAAAGCGCCGTTGCCGCCGCGGAAAATCTGGCGCGAATGCAGGGCGGGCGGGCGGTCCGCGCCGGGATCGAGCGGGATCAGCGCCAGATCCGCCGCGTAGAGCGTCCAGAAGCGCGAATTGGGGCTGTTGCCGGTAATACGGTAGGTGCACTGGCGGTTGAGCGCCTGCCCCTGATCGTCGCGGTAGGCGTAGAAGGCCAGACCCTCGGCGCTGCCGAGCGGAAACGCGCCCTCGCGCGCGGCGCGCGCCTTGGCATATGGGTCGGACTGCGGCGTGCCCGCATCGGGATAGCCGGTCCATTGCCCGATGGTCAGCGTGCCGAAACCGTCGAAGCGGTTGACCGCATACCAGGCACTCAGCGTGCCGCCGCCGATGGCGATGACAAGAGCGATGAGGGCAAGGAGCACATTTCGAAGCATGAACGATGACTACACGGGAGCGCGGGTCAGAGGCAAGCGCTGCGGAGTCAAAGTGCAGAGACTTTCGCGGGCACAACCGGCAGTTTCAGCTCCGGCGCGTCCTTCAGCGCCTGGCCGATCTCGCGCAGGGCGGTGACGGTGGCATTGGAGAGAACGCGCGGGCGCTCGGCCGCCCTCAGCGCTTCCTCGTCCGCCGTGGCGGGTTTGGCGGCCGCCACCTTGTCCTGCTTCGGCATGGCGGGATCGATGCCGGGAATGGGTTTCAGATCGATGTTCTGGTGAGCGTAATTCATGAAACGCTGCCAGGTCATGGCCGGCAGGATGCCGCCGGTCAGCTCCTTGGTCGGGGTAAAATTGTCATTGCCGAACCAGACCGCGGCGGTGTAATTGCCGGTGAAGCCGACGAACCAGGCATCGCGATAACTCTGGGTTGTGCCCGTCTTGCCCGCCACGCGCGTCATCGGCAGGGCGGCGCGCCGTCCCGTGCCCCATTCCGGCACCTGGCTGAGCATGAGGTTCATGTTGAACGCCGCCTTCTCGCTCAGCGCCCGGTGCGGCTTGTCGCCATCGGTCTTCCAGTCCCAGATGATTTTGCCGTTCTGGTCGGTGACCTGGGTGAAGGCATGGCGCATGCCGGCAAGCCCGCCGGTGGCAAACGTGTTGTAGCCCGTCGCCTGATCCATGACCGTCATGCCGGAGGTGCCGAGCACCATGGTCTTGTGCGAACTGATCACCGATTCCACGCCCATGGCTTTCGCCAGCGCCACGATGGGCGCCGTCGTCAGATAATCCTTGGCAAGGCGCACCGGCACCGTATTGATGGATTTGACCAGCGCGGTCGTCAGGTCGATCTGGCCGAGATATTGCCGCGAATAGTTCTGCGGCGACCAGTTGCCCCAGGAGACGGCGCCGCCCGAGATCATGGTTTTCGGCGTCATGCCTTTTTCCATGGCGGCGGCATAGACATAGGGCTTGAACGAGGAACCCGCCTGGCGCAGCGCCGCCGTGGCGCGGTTGAACTGGCTTTCGCCATAATCGCGTCCGCCGACAATGGCGCGCACCGCGCCGTTGGTTTCCAGAACGACGACGGCCGCCTGCGTCACATGATATTCCTTGCCGAACTGGCGCAGGTGGTATTCCGCCGATTCCTCCGCCGCCTTCTGGATGCCGGTGTCGAGCGTGGTGCGCACGACGAGGGTGTGCGAGGGCAGTTTCTGGCCGACGCGGCGGATTTCGTCAAAGGCCCAGTCGAGAAAGTAGTCCGGGCTTTCCGAGCGGGCGCGGTCGACGACCGTCGCCGGATTGCGCCGGGCACCCACCACCTGGCCCTCGGTCATCAGCCCGCCCTGCACAAGATTGCTCAGCACCACATTGGCGCGGGCGCGGGCGGCGGGAAGGTTGACATGCGGCGCATATTTGGCCGGGGCCTTGAACAGGCCCGCCAGCATGGCCGCCTCGGCGAGGTTCACATCCTTGACGCTCTTGCCGAAATAGAATTCGGAGGCCGCGGCAATGCCGAATGTGCCGCCGCCCATATAGGCGCGGTCGAGATAGGTCTGCAGGATTTCCTTCTTCGACAGGTTGGATTCCAGCCACAGCGCCAGGAAGGCTTCCTTGATCTTGCGGTCGAGGCTGCGCTCATTGGTCAGGAACAGGTTTTTCGCCAGCTGCTGGGTGATGGTGGAGCCGCCCTGCACGACGGAATTGGCGCGCAGGTTCTCCGTCATGGCGCGGGAAAGGCCAAGGAAATCAATGCCGAAATGGTCGAAGAAGCGGCGGTCTTCCGTGGCCAGAACCGCCTTGATCACATGGTCGGGCAATTCGTCGATGGGCACGGCGCTGCGGTGCAGAATGCCGCGCTGGCCGATCTCGTTGCCGTAGCGGTCGAGGAAGGTGACGGCGAAATCATCGCGCGTGCGCCAGTTCTTTTCCGTGTCGTGAAAGGCGGGAATGGCGAGCGTCAGCATGACCACCGAGCCGGCCGTGCCCCAGGTAAAGCCTTCGCTGGCAAGTTCGACGACGCCGCGCCGCCAGCCCGATACATGGAAGCGGCGGAAGAAGATGGTGGTGTCTTCCCAGAATTCGGCAAGGCGGAACCGCAGCTCATACAGCGACGAATCGATCCAGGCATCAAGTCCAAGCAGAGGCGAGACCTTGAATCGCTTGCGTTTATTGTTGGCCGGAGTGTTGCCGGCCGGAGGCTCGTTCATCATGCCAATCTCTTGTCTGCCTGTCGTCAGCCACATCCCCCGTAAAGACAGGGTGTAGCCGAATAGGCTTAACAGCCTGTTATGATGGCCGTTGTAAGACCGCGGCAGTCCGTTTCGTCCCTTTGTATCTCAAGGAAAAATTTAACTCTTTTTCTGATCGGGCGACAAGGGGCGCGGCTGGCAACACCGAGATTTGATGGAGTCAGGGGCGGCAAAAATTCCACTTGCAATTGTGCTTTGGTGATGGATTGCTGTGGTTTTTGGCGGGAGCGAAAGAGCATGTCCATCGAACACTGGCTGGCATTTGTTGCCGCATCGGCAGTCCTTCTGGCCATTCCCGGCCCGACCATCCTGCTGGTCATTTCCTATGCGCTCGGCCATGGCCGCCGCTTTGCCGCTGCAACCGTGGCGGGTGTGGCGCTGGGCGATTTCACCGCCATGACCGCCTCCATGCTGGGGCTCGGCGCCCTGCTGGCCGCTTCCGCCGCGATCTTCACCGTGCTCAAATGGATCGGCGCAGCCTATCTGATCTATCTCGGTATCAAGCTGTGGCGCGCCCCGGTGGCGGACACGGCTGCCGCAGGCGAAGCGCAGGAGCGCAATGACAGCGCGCTGCGCATTTTTCTGCACACCTATGTGGTGACGGCGCTCAACCCCAAGAGCATCATCTTTTTCGTGGCATTCCTGCCACAGTTTCTCGACACGGCGCGGCCGGTCTTCACCCAGATGCTGATCTTCGAGACGACGTTCCTGGTGCTGGCCACGCTCAATGCCGGAACCTATGCGCTGATGGCCTCCATGGCGCGCCAGACCATCCGCAAGCCCAGGGTGCAGCGCGCGGTCAACCGTACCGGCGGTTCACTGATGATCGGGGCCGGGCTGCTGGCGCTCGGCTGGAAGAAGGCCTCCGCCTGACGGCGAGGGCGCATTGAAAGAAAATAATCATATTTAGGAAAATAGTCCTTGACTGCGTGACGGACCTTGTGTAAGGTCTGGTTATCGTCAGAAATGTGTCCGGAAAATTCAACGTTCGGACAATCTGGTTTTCCAAGGATTCTCGATGACAATGATGGAGCACAGCGGGAACGCGCTGTGCCGCCGGCACGCCTACGACCTTTGCCGGCACTACGGGATTTCAGCCGATGCAATGGCGCCGGTGTTCGGCATCAGCCGGGCGGAATTCGAGCAGCGCGTCCGCGATGACGGGCTGACGCTGGACGATCTGCAAGGCGGAAACAGCGACGTGACCCTCGTTCGCGATCTCATGGCGCTGTTGCACAGGGAACTGGAACAGCTGCAACTGGGGGACGAGACAGCGACGGCAAAGACGCGGCTGGACGCCCTGGCGCAGCTTGCCCGCACCATGGATCGTCTTAGCGACATGCAGGAGAAGCGCGTGGAGCAGCAGCGCTCCATGCTCATGCTCAGCCCGGACGAGTTGCGCGAAGCGCTGGTGCGCATTGACGGAAGAATCCATGAACTTGCTCTCTGCCGAGCCGACGAACTGGTGCAGCGACAATCTCAGCCCGCTGCAGATCCAGGCCATGGCCGGGGAATGGATGTTTCGCGGCCGGACGAGCCAGCTGCCGCCGCATCTTGACTGGCGGACCTGGCTGATCCTTGGCGGGCGCGGTTCCGGCAAGACCCGCGCCGGGGCCGAGTGGGTCAACAGCATCGTGCAGGGCTTTCCGCCCTTCCGGCCGCGGCCATCGCTCAGCATCGCCCTGGTGGGCGAAACGCTGGCCGATGTGCGCGAGGTCATGGTTGATGGCCCGTCCGGCATCATGGCGGTATCACGGACGGAGCGGCCGCGTTTCGAGGTGACGCGCCGGCGGCTCGTCTGGGCCAATGGCGCGACGGCGGCAATGTTCTCCTCGGAGGACCCCGACAGTTTGCGCGGGCCGCAATTCGATGCCGCCTGGGGCGACGAACTGGGCTGTCCGGCGGTCGACAAGGGCCCCAATCAGCCCAATGTCTTTCCCGATGCCAAATCCTCCGAGGGGGCGTTTCCGTATTTTTCTGGTCATGGCCGCAGCGACCTCGCGCAGAACCGTTTTCTGCGCGCCCATCTAGACCATTGGCGCAGCCATGGCGGCAGCATGCTGAATACAAGCCGCGTTTACGTCTGGGCCTGGGATACGAGGCCGTTTCCGGAATTTCCCCTCAACCGCAAGCTCTGGTCCGATGGCGACAATTGGACGTCGGGACATTGGCTCAACGGCAGGCTTTCCGGGGTTGCGCTCGATGAGCTGATTGGCGCTGTTCTCGCCGATTTCGGTGTTGCCGGGGTGGATGCGAGCGCGGCAGATGGCTTTGTCAGTGGTTTGATTGTTGAAGAGCCTGCCCATGCCCGGTCGGTCCTTGAGCCGCTGCTCGAGGTGTTCGGCATCAACGCTTTCGAAGACGGTGCGACGCTGGTGTTTCAAAGCGCGGCGCGTATGCCTGCGCAAACCACCCTGATCGATGAATTCATCGAGCATGACGACAGGGGGCCGGTGCAGCCGAAACTGCATGAAATCATGGAGCAGCCTGCTAGGGTCGAAATCGCCTATCGCGACGCCATGCTCGACTATCAGGTGGCGATGGCATCCGCCAGCCGGCCGGACGGCAAGGGAACCGAAAATCTCGCCGTTGCCGCCATGCTTGAGGCGGGGCAGGTCAAAGGCCTGGCGGAGGACTGGCTGCAGGCACGCCGCGCCGCCCGGCGGACCCTATCGTTCGAATTGCCGTGGAAGCATGCTGCATTGACGGTGGGCAGCCGTATCCGGCTGGACGGCTCCGCGCCAGTCAAGGATTACATCGTCGCGTCAATTGAAGACGGCGCAACCCGCCGTGTCGAGGCAAAAGGCCTGCCCCGGCATGTGCTGCACGCGGACCGGGCGGGATTACCCGCGTCCGCAATGGCGGCAACAGCGGCGGTGTTCGGCCGTCCGCGTTTTCATCTGTGCGATCTGCCGATGTGGCCGGGTGCTGAAAATCCGCTTGATCAATTGCGGGTTGCCGCCTTTGCCAGGCCATGGGCGGGTGCATCCGTCCATGTCTCGCCGGAAGACACCGGCTTTGCGGCCCGCGCCGTATTGCCGGAGCGGGCGGTGATGGGCAGGCTGGCCAAAGCATGCCCTGGCGGCGCCAGCGGCCGCTTGCTGAACAATACCGGTCTTGAGATCGATCTCCACTTCGGCGCGCTGCGATCCACCACATTGCCGCAGCTCTTCAACGGGGCGAATTCGGCCCTTCTGGCTTCTCCCGACGGCCAATGGGAAATCCTGCAATTCCACCATGCCGAGGAGATCGCTGCCGACCGGTGGCGTTTGTCCGGGCTGTTGCGCGGGCAATGCGGAACCGAACGCGAAGCGCTGCAGCCGCGGGAAAAGGATACGCCGTTCATCCTCCTCGACGGTGCGGTAATGCCGGCGGGATTGAAAGCACGGGAAACGGGGTTGGCCTTGCGCTGGCGTATCGGCGCTGCGGGACAGGATTTCTCCGACCGCTATTTCAGCACGGTGACAATGGCCGGCGGCATCCGGGCGCTTGAGCCGCTCGAACCCGTCCACCTCAGCTGCAGGGCAGATGACCGCGGCGACCTGCATATCACCTGGATTCGGCGCGGGCGCATCGACGCGGACAGCTGGCTGGCCACCGAAATTCCGCTTGGCGAGGAGCGGGAGGCCTATCGGGTCGAGATACGCAACAGCGGCAAATTGATCCGGTCGGCCGAGGTTGCACGGCCGCAATGGCTTTATCCGGCGGCACTGCGCCTGGCGGATTTCGGCAGTCTTGCAAGCGCAGTCGATTTCAGCGTCGCCATGATTTCCAGTGCTGCCGGTACGGGCAGATTTGCCCGCGCCATTTTCGATACGCAGACAAAATCCCTTTAAAATCAAACTGTTTCATAAGGAATTGATTATGACCAATGAAAAACAATGGTACCAGTCCAAGACCATATGGGCAGCAGTGGCAACAATCGTCCTGTCATGCTCCAGCTTCTTCAACGTGTCGCTCGATCATGATGTCGAGGCAAAGCTTGCCGATACGATCATGCAGTTTCTGACGGCGCTCAGCGGCATTGCCGCGCTTTTTGGCCGGTTGAGTGCAACCGCGCTCATTTCACGTAAAGAAATATAGTGTTAAAAGACGTGACCTGTGGCAAACCTGTTATCGAAGGCTTACGCCACGTCCAACTGTTCATGCATCGTTCAGACTGCGATTGATAATAATAGCGCCATGATGAAACACACACTTTTCTCCTTGCCCCTAGCGGCCCTGATTTCAGCATCCGGCGTGCTTCATGCCGGGGCGGTTCCGATTGCACCTGATGCGTCGCAGAACAGTGCGTTGCTTCAGCTGGCTGCTGCCGACTGTTCGCAGGTCGGCCAGCAGGTAGCTCAGTCCCAGGGAGGCACCCTGGCGCGCGCCACCTCGCAGACGCAGAACGGCCGCGAAGTTTGCGTGGTCGTGGTGCTTATTCCCGGCAAGGACGGTGAACGTCCGCGCCGCGTCGAGGTTGCGGTTCCAGCAAACTGAACCGGATGCCGTTTGATCTGTTGTTCCGCCTGTCCGGGGAAAATTGCGCATGAGAATACTCATCGTTGAAGATGATCGTGATCTGAATCGCCAGCTGGTCGAGGCAACGACCGAAGCCGGCTATGTGGTGGATCACGCTTTCGATGGCGAAGAGGGGCATTTTCTCGGCGATACGGAACCCTACGACGCTGTGATCCTCGATATCGGCCTGCCGCAGATGGACGGGTTGACGGTGCTGGAGAAGTGGCGGCGCGACGGGCGCATCATGCCGGTGCTGCTGCTGACGGCACGCGACCGCTGGAGCGACAAGGTGGCCGGTATCGATGCCGGGGCCGATGACTACGTCGCCAAGCCGTTTCACATCGAGGAAGTGCTGGCGCGCCTGCGCGCGCTGATTCGCCGTGCGGCGGGTCATGCATCGTCAGAAATCACCTGCGGTCCGCTGCGCCTCGACACCAAGACGTCGAAGGCGGCGGTCAACGGCACAACCCTGAAGTTGACCTCGCACGAGTTCCGCCTGTTGTCCTACCTCATGCACCACATGGACGAAGTGGTTTCGCGCACCGAGCTGGTGGAGCACCTCTACGATCAGGATTTCGACCGTGATTCGAATACGATCGAGGTGTTTGTCGGGCGGCTGCGCAAGAAAATGGGTATCGATCTGATCGAAACCATCCGCGGCATGGGCTATCGCATCAAATCCCAGGACAACAAGGCCTGACGGGCAGGAGCAGGGCAAACGCGTGATCTTACGGCTGACCCGCTATCTCCCCAATGTCCGGTCACTCTCCCTGCGCGTCATCCTCTTCTCGACGCTGTGGACCATTGTATCCTTCGTTGCCATCGCGACCATCATTTCGGCACTCTATGGCGAAGCACGCCAGCATAGCTTCCAGCAGCTGCTTTCGGCGCATCTGTTCAGCGTCATCGCTTCCGTCAGCGTGAATGACGGCACGCTGGTTGGACGGCCGGACCCCGGCGAAGTGCGCTACTCCAGCCCGTTTTCCGGCTGGTATTGGTCCGTCGATCCGGTCGCAGACAATCTCAAGGGCTCATTGCGGTCGATCTCGCTGGGCGGGAAGAGCATCGATTCCCCGTCAACCCTGATGGTTCCCTTCGATACCTCGTTCCAGCGTTCCTATACGGAGCCCGGCCTGAAGGGCGAGCAACTCTCCATCGTCGAGACGGAAGTGGTGCTGGATGCGGAAAACCGCGTCGCCCGCTTTCGCGTGATGGGCAATCTCAGCGAACTGGAAGGCGAAATCGCCGATTTCCGCAATACGCTCTATTTTTACCTCGGCGTTTTCGGCATTGCCGGAACGCTGATCAATGCGGCGGTCATCCTGTTCGGCCTGCGCCCGCTCGACCGCGTGCGCCGTTCGCTCGCCGATATCCGCGAGGGCAAGGTTTCACGGCTCGACGAGGATCTGCCCATCGAGATTGCGCCGCTGGCGCGCGAAATGAATGCGCTGATCGAAAACAACCGCCGCATCATGGAGCGCTCGCGCACGCAGGTGGGCAATCTCGCCCATTCCCTCAAAACGCCCCTGTCGGTTCTCGCCAATGAAAGCCGGACAATCGGCGGCGCAAAAGGCAAGATCGTTGCCGAACAAAGCGCGGCCATGCAGGTGCAGATCCAGCACTATCTGCAGCGGGCCCGGGTGGCGGCGCAGCGCGACAGCGTGGTCTTTCGCGCATCCGTCACGCCGATCCTGGCGCGGCTCGTGCGCGTCACCGCCAAGCTCAATCCAGGCATGGAGATGCGTTTCGACAACAGGATGCCCGACGCCGTGTTTGCGGGCGAGCAGGAAGATCTTGAGGAAATCGTCGGCAATCTTCTGGAAAATGCCGGGAAATGGGGACGCAGCGCCATCCGGCTTACCGTGTCGGCAGCGGGTCCGGAAACCATGGACAATGCATTTGATATCAGCGTCGAGGACGACGGTCCGGGTCTCGCGCCCGGCCAGATCAAGGATGCGCTGACACGCGGGAAACGCCTGGACGAGAGCAAGCCGGGAACCGGCCTCGGCCTGTCCATCGTGCATGACACCGTGCGCGAATATGGCGGAACGCTGCGCCTGGAACGCAGCGAGGACCTTGGCGGTTTGCGCGCGCGGATCACGCTTCCGGTGGCCGGGGATTGAATGGCGCTTGCAACCGCACGCCCAATCGGGTCATAAGTAATTGCCAGCTATTGCCTTTGTTGCGAGGCCCCGTAAAAACGGACCCATGATGAAATCCCATGTTGCTCTTTCCCTTATTGCTGTTCTTCTTCTTTCCGCATGCTCGACCACGTCGGGCGCCAAGGGTGGAGGCACCTTTGCCCGCCTGACCGGCAAATCGTCCCAGCCGGCAAGCTCGGGCGTGCTTGCGCCGCTCGGCAATGGCCTGCTCGGAAGCCGCCTGGCGGCTTCGCTCGATCCGGCGGATCGCAAGAGCGCGCTGCAGGCCGAATATCAGGCACTGGAATATTCACCGGCCGGCAAGGCTGTCGACTGGAAGAACAGTTCGGGCAGCCGCAGCGGCGAAGTGGTGGCCGCGCAGCCATACCAGGTCGGCTCGCAGAACTGCCGCCAGTATACCCACACCATCCGCATCGACGGAACGCCGCAGACGACCCGCGGGACCGCCTGCCGCAATGAAGACGGCAGCTGGACGCCGCTGATCTGACGCTTCCATAGCCTGGTCATTTGCCCGCTTTGCGGCGAATTGCCCTAGCCGTGAAATCCATTTGGATTTTACGGCGCTTGCAGACTATGTCTCAACGCATGGTTTTCTGGATTTCTGCCGCACTGTTGACCGTTATCGCAACGCTCGTGGTGCTCTTGCCGCTGACACGCCGCGTCAAAACAAGCGTGTCGGACAACACATATGATGTCGAGGTTTACCGTGATCAATTGCGGGAACTGGAGGCTGACGAGAAGCGCGGCATTATCGATGCCGCCAGCAGCGAACAGGCGCGCGCTGAAATCAGCCGGCGTCTGCTGAAGTCGGCTGCCGCTGCCGAAGCCGACAAAACGGTCTATCGCCCGCAGAAGAGCGCCACCCGCGAATGGCTGACGCTGGCGACCGTGCTGGCCATTCCGCTGCTGTCCTGGAGCATTTATGCCAAGACCGGCTCGCCCGATCTGCCGGCGCAGCCGCTGGCCGAGCGCCTGTCCCGTCCGGCGGATCAGGCGACACCCGCCGAATTGATTGCCCGCGCCGAAGCGCATCTCACCCTCAATCCCGATGACGGGCAGGGGTGGGAAGTGCTGGCGCCGATTTACCTGCGCACCGGACGTCCCGCCGATGCGGTGACCGCATACCGCAATGCCATCCGCCTGAACGGCGACAGCGGCCCGCGCCAGATGGGTCTGGGCGAAGCGTTGAGCGCGGCTGCAGGCGGTACGATGACGCCCGAGGCGGAAGCCAGTTTCAACCGGGCGCTCACGCTCAATCCCGGCGACATGCGCCCGCAATTCTTCATCATCAATGGCTGGATGCAGCAGGGCAAGCTGGTTGAATCGCGCGACCTGATCCGCAAGCTGCTGGTCGATGCGCCGAGCGACGTGCCGTGGCGCGACGAGGCGCAGGCGGCGTTGACACGCCTCGACAAGGAAATTGCCGGCGACGCGCCCGATGTCAGCGACATCGACAGGGCGACGGGTCCCGATGCCTCGCAGGTCGAGGCGGCGGCTGGGATGAATGTGCAGGACCGCGCGGCCATGATCGAGGGCATGGTCTCCAGCCTTGCCGAAAAACTCAAGCAATCACCCGACGATGTCGAGGGCTGGGAAAAGCTGGTCCGGTCCTATGTGGTGCTCAACCGCCCCAATGATGCGCTGGAAGCGCTGGCAAATGCTCGCAAAGTGTTGAGCGCCGACAAGGTTGCGCGTCTCGACGCAGTCGCCGATGATCTGGGTCTGGTCGAACAGCCCGGCGACACGCCGCGGGAGAAGAAATAATGACGCGCAAGCAGAAACGGCTTTCGGTGATCGGCGGTGCTCTGGTGGTGCTGGCCTGCGCGGCCGGGCTGGTGCTGTTCGCGCTGCAGCAGCGGATTGCGTTTTTCCGCATGCCATCGGACATCGCCGCGGCGGATCTGCAATCGGAATCGCGGTTCCGGCTGGGTGGCCTGGTCGAAAAGGGCAGTGTGGTGCGTGGCACCGGCACACGGATCACCTTTGCTGTCACCGATCACATCAAGAGCGTGCCGGTGACCTATGACGGCATCCTTCCCGATCTCTTTCGCGAGGATCAGGGTGTGGTGATCGAGGGCAGGTTTGCGCCGGGCGGTGCGTTTCAGGCGGACAGTGTGCTTGCCAAGCATGATGAAAACTATATGCCCAAGGAAGTTGCCGACAGTCTGAAGGCCAAGGGCGTCTGGCAGGGGGAGAACAAGCAGCCATGACCGTTGAACTCGGACATTTCGCACTGGTTCTGGCGCTCGCCCTGTCCATCGTGCAGGCCGTGGTTCCGGTGTGGGGCGCACGGCGCAACGACGACCGCATGATGGCCGTTGCCGTTCCCGCCGCCTTCACCGTCTTTGCCCTGATCGCGCTTGCCTTTGCCGCGCTGACATCTGCTTACATCGTGTCGGATTTCTCCCTGCAGAACGTCTGGGAGAATTCGCATTCGCAAAAGCCGATGCTGTACAAGATCACCGGCGTCTGGGGCAATCATGAGGGCTCCATGCTGCTGTGGGTGCTCATCCTGACATTCTTCAGCGCACTGGTTGCCTTTTTCGGCAACAATCTGCCGCCCTCGCTCAAAGCCAATGTCCTGGGCGTGCAGGCCTGGATCGGCTCGGCCTTCCTGCTGTTCATCGTTGCCACGTCCAATCCGTTCACGCGCACCAGTCCAGCGCCCATCGAAGGGCAGGATCTCAATCCGATCCTGCAGGACATTGGCCTCGCCATCCATCCGCCGCTGCTTTACCTCGGCTATGTCGGCTTTTCCGTCTGCTTCTCCTTTGCCGTGGCGGCGCTCATCGACGGGCGTATCGACGCCGCCTGGGCGCGCTGGGTGCGGCCATGGACGCTGACGGCCTGGATGTTCCTGACCGGCGGCATCGCCATGGGCTCCTACTGGGCTTACTACGAGCTTGGCTGGGGCGGCTGGTGGTTCTGGGACCCGGTTGAAAACGCCTCGTTCATGCCATGGCTGGCAGGCACGGCGCTGCTGCATTCGGCCCTGGTGATGGAAAAGCGCTCGGCCCTGAAAATCTGGACGGTGCTGCTGGCAATCCTCACCTTCTCCCTGTCGCTGCTCGGCACTTTCCTCGTCCGTTCGGGCGTCCTGACCTCGGTGCATACCTTCGCCACCGATCCGGGCCGCGGCCTGTTCATTCTTGCCATTCTCGTGCTTTTCATCGGCGGATCGCTGGCGCTGTTTGCGCGCCGCGCCCAGACGCTCGCGCCGGGCGGGCTGTTCCAGCCGGTCTCGCGCGAAGGCGCGCTGGTGTTCAACAACCTCTTCCTGACGACCGCTGCGGCCACCGTGCTGATCGGCACGCTCTACCCGCTGCTCCTGGAAACATTGACCGGCGAAAAGATTTCCGTCGGGCCGCCGTTTTTCAACATGACCTTTGGCCCGCTGATGATCCCGCTGCTCGCCGCCGTGCCGTTCGGGCCGCTGCTGGCATGGAAGCGCGGCGATATCCTTGGCGTCGCCCAGCGGCTGATGATGGCGTTCTTTCTCGCCCTGCTGGTGGTGGCCGTGGTGCTCTACAAGACCTCGGGCACGGCAGTGTTTTCGGCGTTCGGCATCGGCCTGGCGTTCTGGCTGATGCTGGGCGCACTGACCGATCTTTCCCTGAAAGCGGGCGTCGGCAAGGCGCCCGTCAGCGTCATGCTGCGGCGGCTGGCCGGCCTGCCGAAATCGGTGTTCGGCACAGCCTTTGCCCATTTCGGCCTTGGCGTTACGCTTCTGGGTATCGTTGCCGTTTCGACCTTTGCCACGGAAGACGTGACGGTGATGAAGCCGGGCCAGACCATGCGTGTGGCCGATTATACCCTGCGCTTTGACCGCATCGATCCGGTCAAGGATTCGAATTTCACCGAGGATCAGGGCAAGTTCACCATCCTCGACAGCGCAGCGCGGGAGGTGGACACGATGATGTCATCCAAGCGCTTCTACCCCGTGCGCAAGATGCAGACCACTGAGGCGGGCATCAAGACATTCGTTTTCAGCCAGCTCTATGTCTCGCTGGGTGACGCCACGCCGGATGGCGGCATGGTGGTGCGGGTCTGGTGGAAGCCCTATGTCACGCTGATCGTGGCTGGCGGCTATGGACCGGAACTGATTGCCGCCACGGGGCGCTATGTCAGCAAGCTGATGCGCCTGCGC
>NZ_JBQEPA010000041.1:0-16749 GCF_052056495.1 Phyllobacterium sp. 22229 | reverse complement strand
CCAGATCGCCGATGCGATCGGCGCCTACCTCATGGTCGACATGGCGCATATCGCCGGTCTCGTGGCTGCCGGTGTGCCAATTTGGCCTGGCTGTTGCGGTCGAGAGCCTGTTTGAGCGCTTCGCTGCAGTCCGATAGAAGCGGCGGCACGGGCGGCGGACCCGCAGATTGCTCCGACCTGGCGGCAGTGAAGGCACGGTAATGGGCCGAGACGCGCCGGACATAGTTGCGGGTTTCGGCAATAGTCGGAATCTGGCCGTTGCGCAGGCTCGCCCGGTTGGGTCCGGCATTATAGGCGGCAGCGGCAAGATCCATGCGCCCGCCGAACCGGTCGAGATTGGCCTTCAGATAGCGCATGCCGCCGCGGATATTGCCTTCAAGACTATAAGGATTGACCCCAAGCGCGGCAGCCGTTGCCGGCATCAGCTGCATGACGCCGATGGCACCGGCCGCCGAGCGGGCATTCTGGCTGAAATGCGATTCCTGCTGGGCGATGGCAAGAGCAAGGTTCGGATCAATGCCCTCTTGCTTTGCCATGCGCCGGACCATGGCAGCGACGGTCTCCCGGCCGGCTGCAATGGCGGCGCTGCCCGGCACGGCCGCAGCATCGCCGGCGGTACAGGGACCGGAGGCCGCATCCTGCGGGGGGACAGCGCTCTGCACCATGCCGCCCGTTGCATTTTTGATGACACGCATGTGCCCGCCAGAGCGCTTCATCCGCGATCCGGTCTCGCCCTGCGCCTCCGCACGCGCGGCATCATTGACGAGTACCTCGGCCCTGCCGGCACCCGGCGCGGGAACGAGCGCGACCAGCGTCAGCAAAACCGCATGGCTATGGCGCGGCATGGTCATGATTTTCTCCTTCCTGTGGCGGCCAGCCGCAGAAGGCGGGCAGCCAGGCACTGGGGTCATCGCCATATTTCTGCCGCAGCGCCTCGCATTCGCGCACCGTTGTCTCGCGACCGCTGAGCACCTTGACGAAATCCATCATGTGCGACAGGTCAAGGCGGGCAATGACGGAAGCCTTTGCGTGCTTGATCAACATGAAATGGCTGGCCGGATCGGCGTTCTTCACCCAATCGAATTCGGCGCGCGAGAGGCTGAAATGCCGGCGGTATGAGGGGATGTCCGCCTTGGCATTGGCGAAGAAAATATTGGTGGATGTCTGTTCGATGATGGTCCGCGCCACCTTTGATTCCACCACGTCGGAGGCGGACTGCGTGCCGAAGATCACCATGCCGTTGCGCTTGCGGATGGTCTTGAAATAATCCTTCAAGAAATCGATGAAGACATCATCGTCGAGAAGCCGCCAGGCCTCATCCATGAGATTGATGACCGGCGCGCCGTCATAGATTTCGTCCAGGCGGTGAAACATGTACAAGAGCGCTGCGGTGCGCAGCGCAGGCGTATCAAGGATGCGCGTCATGTCAAAGCCGATACAGTTTGACCTGAGATCCATTGCATCGCGCTCATTGTCGAACAGCCAGGCATGGGGACCATGCCCGATCCATTTGTCAAGACGGGCCGACAGGCCGCCATCGCTGTGCTGCCTGCCGTCGAAAAGGGTCTTGAGCGAGGATAGACGGCGCATGGCAATATCGCGGGTTGTCAGGATCGTTGCCAATGCGCTGGCGATGATGGCTTCCTCTTGCGCGGAAAGGCTTGTTCCGTTGTCCGGTTTGAGCATGTAGCCGACAAGCCGCAGCAGAAAGGCACGGTTGCGCGCCGTATCGGGCAAAAGCAGCGGATTCCAACCCGACGGCCTGCCCGGATCCAGGGTCAGATAGGTACCGCCCACGGCGCGCACCATCGGGTCCAGACCGCGGTCCTTGTCAAAGATGACGGTTTTCAGGCGGCGGTCCACCCGGTGCGCCTCAAGGACGAGGAATGCCATGACCACCGTCTTACCGGAGCCCGTCGGGCCGAAGACGGTGGTGTGGCCGACGTCCCGTTCATGGAAATTGAAGAAGAAGGGCGTGCCCGACGTGGTTTCGAAGATGGTGATCGCCGGGCCCCAATGATTGCCGTCCGGGCGGCCATAGGGGTAGGCATGGAAGGAGGCAAAACCGGCAAAATTGAGCGTCGATATGACGGCGCGCCGGGCAATATAGGCATGATTGCCCGGCAGTTGCGCCCAGTAGCAGGGTTCGCAGTTGAAATCCTCGCGCACATAGGAAGCACCGATTGCGCCGAGCTGGGCGCCGATGTCGGCGACCGCGTCGTCGAGCGCAGCCGTCGAGGCGGCGATCGGCATGAGCGTCAGATGATGTTCGGCAAAGGCAACCTCCTTGCGGGCCAACTGGTCGCGCGCAAGCGCCAGATCGTCCTGCAGGCTCGATCCCGCTTCGTCGGCCTTGGCAAGCTGGCGGTCCAGCCGGTCGATCCGGCCGCGGGCGACGAGGTCATCGAGAAAGGACAGGGACTGCGTGAGGATCATTTCGTGCGGAAGCTGCAGCACATAGTCCAGCATGCCGGCGCCGGTTTCGGCCGGATAGTCCTTGAGGGATACCAGTGCGGCGAAGCGCGCATGATCCGGCACCGGTCCCTCCAGATGGATGCAGCGGTTGCCGATCGAAATGCGCTGGCCCGGCAGAAGCTGGTCGAGCGGCGAGGCGCCGAGGCGGACGGGCCGCATCCGGCCCGCATTGAGGAGAGCGTGGAGGAACTCGGCCTGTTCGCAAAACCAGGCGGTCTTGCCGTCCTGCGGCAGGGGGCGGCCGGGGATTCGATCCTGATAGAAATAGGACCCATCCGGACGCGTGATCGTGTACCGTTCAACATCCCGCAGCGGTTTGGGGCCATAGGCATCGAGCGTCTTGACGAGGGCGCTGATCCCCTCAGCGAGCCTGTCGCACAACTCCTGCCGGATGCGCCGGCCGGCGTCCCGGCCGCGCGGCAGCAGCCGTGACAGGGCGGTGTCATGGGCAAAGAGCGGCCGAATGACAAGGGTGAGGTAAAGGTCATTGACGAACATTTCATGGCGCGCGATGTGGCGCTGATACTGCGCGTCAAGCCGGGTAATGAAAGGGTTGCCCGTATCGGCCGGCAGGGTTGGCCGCACCTTGCGGCGAATGGTGTGGCTATAGAGGGAAAAACTGCCAAGCGAGGCTATTGCGCGCAAGGCGGTGTTGCGGTTTTTCTGCAGAAGATTGATCTCATCAATATCGGCGGTTTCAAAGGAAAACCCGTTCAGCCGGATGGTCGACAGAAGGCACCCGGTTTTGGTGCCGATGACGCCATTTGCGACCGGGCGCAAATAGGGGATATGGCTGCCGATGGACCGATCGGCAAAAATCCGCCAGCCATGCACGAGAGAGGATTTGAGCCCGGTCGCAACCATATCAGGCTCCATAGGTGCGCACACCGCCAAGCGAGCGACCGACCGGATTGCGGCCGCAGGCGGATTGCCGGAAAAGAATCTCGAAGAACCACAGATCGCCTTTCACACACAGCACATAGAGCGCCACATGGCAGACGCAGAGGGCAAGCGGCAGCCACAGGATCGATCCGAGAATGAGATAGACCATCATCGAGATGAAGGCTTCGACACAGACATAGAGATAGGGAACGCCCAGAATGGTCGGGGGCCGCGTCAGGGCAAGGATGACGGGAAAGGTAGCGACATGATCGTCACCGTGCTCGTGATCATTGTGATAGCCAAAATCCATGTCGGCGGGCCCCCTCAATTACCGGCCAGGAAGCCGACGAGCTCGGCGGCGGCAAACATGCCGGCCAAGGCGCCGCCGACCCGCAGCAAGGCACCCCAGGACCAGAAGCCAAAGGCCGCGGCAAGGAACATGCCGATAAAGGCCATTGCCCCGACGGAACGCCCGAATTTTCCGGTGAAAAACTGGACGAGACGGTCGGCGGCGTTTTCCAGTTTCTGCAGACTCTGGGCAGCGGCGGGATCCGTCCGGAACAGCATCAGCATCCCGATGCACAGGCCAAGTATCACGCCATGCAACACCAGCCTGCGCTGGAGCGTGGATCGCAGCGGCCGCATCATGGCTTCTCCTTCAACATGCGTGCAGGCAGTCCAGCTGATCCTGCCGGCAGCGCCGGTTGAGGCTCCGGCATCACGGGCCCGCCATCGGAATAGATGAGCATCAACGACGATATCCGGTCGCGCCGGGGCGAGCCTCCGCGCGGCGCCGCGGCGTGCCACGGCGCGCTGCGGATGTCCCGCTGCGCTTGATTTGTGCCGGTGTAAAGCCCGATGACCCTCGTGACATAGGCGGCGGTTTCGCGGATGAGGGGCAGGGAGGCGCGCGCGTCGACCCGCGGTTCACCGGCATGATAGGCGCTGGCGATGAGAACGGGGTTGCGATATTTTTCGGCCAGGATGTGCAGGAACCGCGCGGCGGCGCGGATGTTTTGAGCGGGCACCGTCAGATCAGCAGCACCCAATGCACGGCCGGTGGCGGGCATGAGCTGCATCAGGCCGACGGCACCCGCGGGACTGATAGCGGCCGGATCGAAGGCCGCATTTTCGCTGTGCAGGATTGCCAGCATCAGATTGATGTCCACGCGCTCATGGCGTGCCGCATCGATAAGGATACGGGCATAGTCCTCCGGCACCGGCGCCAGAAGGTCCGGGCGGGGCGGCGCATCCACCCCCAACGAGATGACCGACGATCCGCCAGGGCCCGCCGCAAGCGGCAGGGCGACATCCGTAAGAGGCAATGATGGGCCGCGCTCTTGGCCGGCTGCAACCGACAACATCGACACGAGAAGGACGGCGCCGCAGGGCAGGGCAGCGGCGCTGAAATTCGGGCAACCGAAGGTTCGAAGGCGCATTTTCATGGCAAGAAAATCTCCATCTCGCCATTATACACAATATTTCTAGTATTTCAACAATTTATTTTTCATTATAACTTTAATGCATGGTATTTATATTGCAAATCTCGTAAAATATATTCGTAACTTATGTAAGTAATAAAAACTATATTTCTTTTATACGCTTTCGTATCCTGCGTTATTCGAAGTCCTTCCATGAATTACCTATAAATACAACTCTAGTTTTACTTTTCGATCTGCTGAACCCACTCGAAGGCCGGGCGGCCCGCTGCCAGCTTCACAAGAATAACACTAGAGTTTTATTTTTAAGCGTCTTGCCAGTCGGCCCAGCGCGCGGATCGGCACCCGCACGGATAGCCAAGAGCGGACGGGCGCAGCTTGCGGAGGATAACGGCCACGGCTCCACCGTTCCTACACAAAAGATGCATGAATTCTCGATTGAGGCATTCGAGAAAGCGACTTTCCCGCACAGTCTGCCGCAATGAGGATCCGTGACACATGCGCAAATTGCTCTTCCTTGGCGTCCCGATGGCCGCGCTTCTGGCAGGCGCGGCCGCCGCCATTACCCTTTCCAGCGAAATCAAGGCCATCGATGCAAAGCTGGGGATCATTATCCTCAGCAATGGCGCAACCTATGAACTGGCCCCGGGCGTGGACGCGGGCAAGCTCAGGCCCGGCGATAAGGTCACCATCGACTATGAGCAAATCGGCGCGCATTCCGTGATCTCAAACATCAAAAAGGTGAAATAGCAGCGCCTGCGCCGGCGCAAGCGGCGCGGCAATCCTTGCGCTGCGCGTCATCCGCACGCTGCCTTGCTGCGGCGGTCAGGGCCGCAGCGACATTGCCAGCGGGACGCTGCAATTCAGCCGTCAAAGCACCAACACACCAACTGAGGAGTGAAGCATGTCTACAGGCCACGGCCATCTTGATGCATCGAACAAGAGGATTGCGCTGCTCATTGCGGTGCTTGCTCTGTTTCTCGCCTTGAGCGAGACATTGGGAAAGAACGCCCAGACCGGAGCGCTCAGCCACAATGTCGATGCGTCCAATCTCTGGGCCTTCTTTCAGGCCAAGAGCATTCGGCAGACTGTCGTGCGCACAGCCGCCGAGGGGATGGAAGTCGGCCGGACGAGCGCCTCCCCGGAGACGGCCGCGACAATTGCCGCCACGCTGGAGCGCTGGAACAAGAATGTCGGGCGCTGGGAGAGCGAACCGGAAACGCAGGAGGGCCGCAAGGAGATCGCCTTGCGCGCCAAGGCGGCCGAGACGGCGCGCGATCTGTCCCTGGCGCGCTACCATCATTATGAACTTGCCTCCGCCGCGATACAGATTGCCATCGTCCTGGCTTCGGCAGCGGTTGTCACCGGCATTGCGGCTTTGATCTGGTTCACGGGCGCGCTGGGTTGCATCGGGCTCCTCTTCACAGCGCTCGGCTTGTGGGCGCCGCACAGTCTTCATCTGCTTTAAGACACCGGCGCAGCACGTGTCTTGCGCGCACCAAGAGGGGGAATCGATGCGCCTGTTCTGCCGCACGCTCGAGGCGGATTCCAAACGGCTTGCCTTCGCCATCGAGATCACGACGGAGCGGGTGTCACCGGCCACCGTGCGGGAGCGCGCATGCAGGCAGCCATTGGCATGGATGGCGTTCCCGCCCGCCTTGACGAAGGTATCCGTTATCGGTTGGACCCCAGACGGTCGCCATGCCTGTGTCTTGTCGCACGGCCGATCCGTTTGGGATCGGTTCCGTTTGTGACCGCCTCCCACCGTCACGGCCCGGTCACCGCAGAACGACGTCGGTTCGGTATGATCAGCGGGCGGCTATGCATTGCGGCGATGGGCAATCGCTCATCCCAATGGGTTCAAACACAGCGGGCCGCAGATTGGTCTCGACACAACCTCCACGCGGCAAGCAGGAAATCTCCACAAGGAAAGACGACGCTGGTGCTGCATCCGTTCAAGGCGCGAGCATGGAGATTGACATGGCCACTTTACGCAAATTAACCGCGCTTTTGCTTGCAGCACCCTTGGTGCTCGGCATTGGCCCCGCGCAAGCCGATGATTGGGCTGATTATGGGGAGGGGTATAGTGATGGCTACAGCGACGGCTATCATTCGGGCTACGGCAACGCCTATTCCGACTACGAACCCCGCTACAGGAGTTCGCGCAGCGATGTCGGTGGAGCGCTTGCGCTCGGGGTGATCGGCGGTGTGGCGCTTGGTGCGATTGCAACGTCGCGGGCTCCCACGCCAGTGATCGTGCACGAGGATTCCGGCTGTTACCGCACCTGGGAAAGGGCATGGAACCGATATTCCGGCACGTATCAGCGCAAGCGCGTTCTGATCTGCAACTGATCTCATCGCCTGTCGGACAAGCCGGGCGCTGGAAAGGATTCTTTCGACAGATTGCGCACAGACGCTGACGCAGGGTTGCTGCATGGTCGACAGCGATCAATCGCGCGCCTCATGCGGCCGTCGCGGAGAGACAATGGTCAAAACCTGACTTGAGGCTATGATTTATGCAAGAAGAGACCCGGCAGTTGCCTTCATCCCCCCCTGCCAGGTCTCAAGCGGCACCTCAGTGCAGCCGTTTGGCTTATGATCGACGCGGTGGTAACGGTCAAATCACGAATGTTGTTGCCGATCATCTGTTCCGGGTAAGCAGGAGCCTGCGCAAACGCCGTTGCGACCGGCGCAATGAGCTGTTTGCATCACGGTTTCGAACCATGGCATCAGATCGCTGGGCCCTGATGATGATGGTCTTTGTTCGCTTATCCGCGTTGATAAATGACACTTTGACCTGCACGACACGTCCTTTCTGTGAACGTCTCATGACAATGTAGTCTGACTTGCTTTCAAATGGCTGAACGGCAGCGGAAGCATTGAGGCTTTGCAACGCGTTCGTCGAGGCAGCCTTCTCGTCGAGGGCGATTATCCAATTGCCGCTCATCAACACCGATGGGCGCGCAACCGTTTTCGGTTGCGCTGGTTTGAACCAACAAGAGCGCCGGGACTGCATTGATCTCGCTCGGCCTGGCTGTCCCGGATTTGCGTCATTTCGTTTGCCGCAATTTCGACAGGCGCATTTCAACATCTGTCTTTCCCCTGGTATCCAGGGCAAGGGCGGTGATGTCGACAAGCGAGGCGAGCGCGGCCAAGACTTCTTCATGGTGCCATCCGGCGCGGGTCGCTTCGACAACCAGTTGAACAAACACTTCTTCTATGGCCGTCTGGCAATCCTCGAAACGATCAGGATAATTGCCCGTTTTTGTGGGAGACGTGATGTTCATTGACCTGCCCTGATTGTGCAAAACCATCAAGTTCACCTGAGGCAGGCGCCCTTGACGCGTGCTATGCCGACGCCTCTTGACGGTTTCAGGCCGCCGGTTGCCGATCCGGTCGCAAGTGAAACACATTATTGCTTCAAGCGGTGGCCCGCGCGCGATAATGTGTCCAATCATGCGCCTGTACAAGGGCCATTCAATGGCCGTGCACGAGAATTGAAGTGAAGGGGAACCGGGGATGGCAGAGGAAGAAAGACCGAGCAAACGCTTTCGCCTGCCGCCTGAACGGATCGCGCAGATCGCCACACTTCTGGTCAGGGATGATATGGGAGAGAGCGCAGGCGATCTCGGTCATCTGGCGGCAACCTCACGTTATATCCGCAAAGTCGTTGCCGGCCCGCCGCGGTCAGAGACCGTTGGACGTACCGATGATGCTGGCGGCGGATCGCCGGAATTGAAACGCGTGCGAGCACGCATCGATGGTCTACGAACCTTTGCAAAAACCATCTATGAAACGGCTCTGGCGCAAACACTGCCGCCGTTCGACGACCGGTTCAGGAAAAGCGAGCCTTCAAATGCGCAGCACCCGGTGTTTGCCTATGAAACGCGTGCAGGCCGAACCGCTGAAACTGCGCTCTGCAGCCGTTGCGCATCACGTGGAGACGGTGGAGGCCATTCTCCATCTTCTTTCCCATGATGAACCGGTCCGATTTTGTCACCAAAATCCTCGACAATCATGATCCTTTGGACAAATCCGAGGCGCTTCATCAAATGGCGGACTATCTCGGCGCCCTGTCCAGGAATGATGGCTCACGCCTCATCGGGCGGGCGTCCGATGCGGATTTGGCCATGCTGAGCAAAACATTCAAGCAAAACTATTCGGTGGACCCGGCATTGCGGGGGGATGAGCGTATCCATGCCGAAATTGACAGAAGAGACGGTCTGCGGGCGATCACCGCGTCGTGGTCGAGGCATCGACCATGTTGCGACGGGGATCGACATTGCCGCGGCAAGACCTGGCAGGCAGCAAGATGCCATTGCGGCCCAACAGGCAGAGAAGCATCCGGGTCCGAAACGCCGGCCTTGACACCGCTCTTAATGGCGGCAGCGCTCGAATGCAAAGCCGGGCAAATTCTGCAGGCACGGCGTCCTGTTGTCCTTCGGCTGCTCTGTCTGCTGCGGGGTTAGCACCACCGTCAGGATCAAGGGTCCGAAGAAGAAGGCAAAGATGACGGTCAGGCCGAGGAGCGATCGGGCGAGCGAACGAATCCCGATCCCCCTTGGCAACAAGAGCCTGTTGCGCAAGAACACGGCCCTGCGCTGAGTTGACTGTCTATTCATCTGACTTCGTTCAGATCGAGGGTCATTGGCCGCAACATGCTCCTATCCCGTGCAAATTCGATGGAGATCCTGTGCAGGCACCACCCAGACGGAGCGCGTGTAAAGCGCCTGTCGCGCATCACCTTTCGGGCCGCCGCGCCCGATCCTTGATACGGTGCGGCGGCGCGCTGGCCATGGTCCGGACGCAGCCGAACGGACGGCGCGAATTCCATGGCGGCGATCGAGCAATTCTGGGCGCGCAAAGAACGGAAAGCCGTGACCATGATGAAGGAGGATCCGATCACCTTCACCTCATCTCCATATGATCTTCGCATTGTCTGAACAGAGTGGCGATCCTGTACCCGAAAGGGTCAAGATGCTCGCACAACGTTTCACCATCCTCCTCTGCATCTTCGCCGTAGCCTTCGCAATCCTGCTCTGTCTGCTTGCCGGTGACCTGCGCATCAATATCCGGCTGCACGGCGTCGCGGGCATGGACTGCGGGCGGCAGATCGCCGGGCTTCGCACTGCCGGGGACCACCGAGACCTCCATGGGTTGTGACAACCCCATGGTTTGAAGGTGTGCCTGCGTTAAAACCCATGTCGACGTGGCTGTCCCAGTGCCGCACCAGCGATGGTCACCTTGGGCACCTGCACCATAATCCACGGTCTCTTCGCATAGCCTCGACAGAGTCTGGTCAGAGAAGATTGACAAGCAGCATGTTTGGACAATTCCAGCTAGGAGTACTCGAGAATGAAGAGACTGTTTCTCACCATCGCAACTGTCGCCGCCTTGCTTTCGGGGGCTGCGAGCGCGGCGACGCTTTCAAGTGAAATCAAATCGATCGACACAAAGCTGCAGACACTCACACTCACGGATGGGAAAGTGTACCAATTGGCCAGGGGCGTTTCCGTCAACAAGCTCAAAATCGGCGACAAGGTCTCCGTCAGCTATGATCAGAGTGGAACCAAACTGGTGGTTACCAAGATCGAGAAGATCAAATAGGTCCGCCGGCGCGGCGGCTCTAGCCGTCGCGCCACGGCCCGGGACGCGCAATAGGCCTGCATTGCCGCTTTCCCCGATGGCGGGAATCTCCGACCACTGTGAACGGACCAAAACCGGCACCACCGCCCTTGCCGATGTCCCACGGACCTTGCCCAAGCCTCCCTTTGCGGCCCTCTGCCGCAAAGGGAGGCTTGGGCATCCCGGCGATGTCTCTGGCGGACATGCCGCATTCCTGCGATGCCGCAGCTGCTCCATGAGCGTGTGAACAGGCGCAGCCCGGTTCAGCGTCAGCTGCCGGCTGTTTCGATACGCTCACCGGCATGGTCTGGCCCTCCTGCTGCAACGTTTCAAAGCGTCGGGCAGAGCTGCGCCTGCCTGCCCCATTCCGGCTCAGGGCGCGGCATCGGCAGTGCCGCTCCAGCCGCCGCCCAGTGCCTTGTTGAGGGCGATATAGGCCGCTGTGATCGCCAGCTGGCTGTTGATGAGCGCAGTTTCGGAGCCGTAGAGAGCCCGCTGACTATCCAGAAGGTTCAAATATTCGCTCGCACCGGATGCATATTGAATGCGTGCGGCATTGGCAGCTTTGCGGTAGGCTCTGACCGCAGCGGCAAGTTTCGTATGGCGGTCCTGTTGCCGCGTCAGGGAGATGATCGCATTCTCCACTTCGCCCATGGCGGTCAGAACTGCGGATTGATAGGTCAGCAAAGCCTGATCGCGCCGGGCGTTGGCGCCATCGACCGCCGCCTGCAGCTGGCCACCGCGCAACAGTGGAAGGGTCAGGCTTGGTCCGATCGCCCAGCCGATTGTCGATTTCTGCGCCAGATCGCTGATCCCCATGGCCTGGGTCGTGATGTTGCCGGTCAAGCTGATCGATGGATAGCGGGCGGCTTCGGCAACGCCGATGCGGGCGGTCGCCTGGGCAAGCTGGCGCTCGGCCATCCTCAGATCCGGCCGATTGGAAAGGATATCCGCCGGCACGCCGAGCGGCAACGGAAACCGTGGACGGGGAATGGGCGCCCTCTTGGACAATTCGCCCGTCAGCGCGGCCGGGGCAAGGCCAAGAAGGATACCCAGGCGGTGGACCGCCAGGCTATGATCGATCTCGAAGGTTGCTCCATCCGCCTGCGTGGTCGCCGCGACTGCCTCTGCCCGTGCCATATCGGCATTTGCCGCCGACCCTGCATCATATTTGGCTCTGATCAGCGAGGCGGTTTGGCGCTGGGATTGGGCGGTCCGGCGGGCCAATCCGAGGAGGGCCTGCTGGGCACGCACCTGTGTGTAGTTCAAGACAACGTCGCCGACAAGCACCAACAGGGTGTTGCGCAAATCCTCCTCGGATGCGTCAAGACCGTAACGCGCCGCTTCCGCGGCCCGCTGTTTGCCGCCAAACAGGTCGAGCTCCCATCGCGCATCGAACCCGGCCTGGTGCTGGGTCGAGACGGCATGAGCGCCGTCATTGGCCGCAATACCGGGCGAGCGCGTCCGATTGACCGAGGATGTGCCATTGGCAAGGGGAAAGAGCGCGCCCGTCTCCTGGCGCAGGGTCGCGCGCGCTTCAAGGATCCGCGCTTTTGCCAGAGCAACATTCAAATTGCCTTGAACGGCCCGCTCGACAAGGGCCGTCAGCAGCGGATCATTCAATCGCTTCCACCAGTGGGCCAGCCGGGGCGCCGGCTGGCGCATTTTCCGGTCGCCAGTGTTGCTCCAGCGTGCGGGCAGCGGCATGCCGGGGGTCTGGTGGTTGGGCCCCACCATGCAACCGGCCAGAACAACGGTTGCAAGCAGCGCCGCCAGAGCTTTGCCGGTGCAGTTTTTGCGGGTTACCCGATTTCCATTTGTGATACGCATGAAATGCCACACTCTCCTTGAGATGCAAAGCTTCTGACCGGACCGCGCCGCGGCATGCACCCCTCTGTGTGCACATGGCGGGCGGGGGACTGGCCGTCGGTCCCAATTGAGGTTGAGCCTTGCCCGAGGAGCGCAACCAGGAACCCGGCCAGCGGCAAAGAAAAACAAGTCCCGGGGAAAGGCTCTGATACCCCTCTTTTTTACTCACGCGACAGCGCATCAACGGGATCGAGCCGTGCGGCGTTGCGGGCGGGCAGATAACCGAACACAAGACCAACCGTGATTGCCGAAGCGCTGGCGATCACGATGGAAGCGCCCGTAAAAATCATCGGAAACTCCCCATCTCTCGAGCCAATCCCGCTGCCGGCGGCAAGCGCCAGGCCGATGCCGAGCGCGGCGCCGGCAAGACAGATTGCCAGGGCTTCGATCTGGAACTGCAGCATGATGTCGATGCGCCGGGCACCGACCGCCATGCGCAAGCCGATCTCCTTCGTCCGTTCGGTGACGGATACAAGCATGATGTTCATCACCCCGATGCCGCCGACGATCAGGGCAATGGCCGCAACCGAGGTGATGAGCAGAGTCATGGAGCGCGACGTGTTCTCAAAGGTCTTGCGCAATTGATCGCTGTTGAAGATGAAGAAATCCTTCGTCCCGTGCCGGCGCGTCAGCAGGCTGGCGACGGCACCCTCCGCAAGCCGGGTATCGACGCTGTCGGAAACCCGGACGGTCAGCCCGTTGAGGCTGGACGCCGGGCCGCTCAGCCGCCCCATCACCGTCGTATAGGGAAGGAATATCTGCAGGTTGCGGCCGGCTTCACTGGCCCGGCGCGGGGCCAGGATGCCCGAGACCACCATGGGAACCTGCTGAACCAGGATGATTTTGCCGATGGGATTGGGGTCATCGGCAAACAGACGCCGCCTGGTGTTGTCGTCAATGACAGCAAGCTGCGATCGTTCCGCGACGCCGTGCCGGTCAAAAAACCGCCCGCGGCCAAGCTTGAGATTGTTGACCTGGAAATAGCTTTCGCCCACGCCATTGATCTCGGCATTGACAAGCACATTGCCCCGGCGCGCCGTTCCGGAGGTTGCAAGAACCGGCGATACGCTGTCAATATAGGGCTGCGCCGCAAGTGCCGTCGCATCCTCGGGGGTCAGCGTGTGGATGCGGCTGGCCCGCTCGTCGCCCCAATCCTGTCCGGGATAGATGCCGATCGTGCTCACACCAAGATCATTGACCTGGGCCAGAACTTTTTGCCTGGATCCTTCCCCCAGTCCAACGACGGCCACGACTGCGGCAACCCCGATGATGATTCCCAGCATGGTCAGAAACGTGCGGACACGGTGCGCAGCCATCGAGCGGAACGCCATGGGCAGGGCCTCGCCGATCCGGTGCCGGAGGCGCGAGACGCCAGCCAAGCGGGTCAGCGACGGCGCGCCAGCCGCCACGGGGCCGTCCATTTGTGCCTTGCGCCGATCGGCAACGATACGGCCGTCCAGAATCTCGATGATCCGGTCGGCATGGGCGGCGACACTGGCGTCGTGGGTGACAATGATGATGGTATGGCCTTCACGATGCAGGTCCCGCAGGATCGTCAGCACCGTTTCGCCACTCTTGCTGTCGAGCGCGCCCGTCGGCTCGTCGGCAAGGATGACATGGCCGCCATTCATCAGCGCCCGGGCGATCGAGACACGCTGCTGCTGCCCGCCCGAGAGCTGGCCTGGACGATGGTGAAGACGATCGGCAAGTCCCAGCCTGTCCAGAAGCGACCGCGCCCGTTCGCCGCGCGTGCCGGCATTCATCCCGGCATAGATGGCCGGCATCTCCACATTGCCCGCAGCGCTCAGATCCGGCATGAGATGGTAGCGCTGGAAGATGAAGCCAAAATGGTCCCGCCGCAGGCGCGCCAGTTCATCCGGAGCGAGCCGGGCCGTCTCATGCCCGTCGACACGATAGCTGCCCGAACTCGGCTGATCGAGACAGCCGAGAATGTTCATCAGCGTCGATTTGCCCGAACCGCTCGCACCGACGATCGCCACCATCTCGCCCGCAGCGATCGTCAGATCGACCGTGTCAAGCGCGACAACCGTTTCGTCACCCGATCGGTAGCGGCGCGATACATTGGTGAGTTCAATAAGCGCGGTCACAGCATCCCTCCCGTCACCGGCTCGGACAACGGTCCATCGGCACGCAGCACCACCTCATCGCCGACCGAAAGGCCATCAAGGACCTGTGCCTGCACCTTGTCGGAAAGGCCGATGGTCACGAGGCGCGCTTGCGATTTGCCGTCCGGCGTCCTGACGCGCACGCGATAACGCCCGTCAGCCTCCGGTTCGGCCAGCGCCGACCAGGGGATCAATGGGGTATCGCTGACCCTGGCGAGCACGATATTGACCTGCGCCGTCATCAGCGGCCGCAAGGCAGCGACCGGATTGGGCAGTTCCAACAGACCATTATAGTAGATCGCCACCGTGCCTTGCGGATTTGCCGCGGCCTGGATGCCGGCTTCGCTCGACATGGAGGTCGGGGCGGGCTCGATCTGCGCAAGCACCGCCTCATAACGGGTTTGCCGATCGCCCAATATCTTGAACCAGACCTTCTGGCCCGGCTTGGCTCTTCCAACATCTGCCTCTGATATTTGAATCTTCATGCGCATCGTGTCGAGCTGGGCCAGGACGACGATGGTTGGCACGGTTTGCGCGGAGTTGAGCGTCTGTCCCTGTTTGGTGATCACAGCAATGACGACGCCGTCCATCGGTGCGATGATGCGGGTATATCCAAGATTGACCCGCGCGGTCTCAACCTCGACACCGGCCTGCACCATCTGCGCCTGCAATGCGGCAACCTCGGCTTCCAGCGTCTTGTAGGCGGCTTCTGCCGTCTCGACGTCCAGGCGGGAAGCCGCCTTTTGGCTGAGGAGACTGGCCTGGCGGCGATAGACCGTGACGGCCTGGCGAAGCTGGATGGAACGCGCCTTGTGCTGGGCAGTTACATTGGCAAGCGCGGCCTCGGCGATACGCAGCGCATTGCTCTGCGGCAATGAATCGATTGTGGCAATCAGATCGCCGGCCTTGACCTTCTGGCCAAGGCTGACATGCAATGCATCGATCTGACCATTGACCTGGGCACCGACATTGACCATGCGCGCCGGCTCCAGGACGCCGTTGGCCAGGACCGTTTCTTCGATCGAACCGACGACAACCGGTGCGGTCAGCAAACCTGCCTGCTTGTTGTCTTCCAGCATTCCCGTTGCCAAAGCGATCGCAAAGACCACTCCGGCAAGGGCAAGGGCCCAGACCCATTGTCGCGCCAATCGCTGCGGTAATTTCACGGCATCGCCACCCATGTCACACTTGCTCATTCGGCGCCAAATTCATCGCCCGCCTTCAGGCGATGTGAAGGTTGTGTGCAGCTTGTATGGAGATGCCTGTTCCATTCTTGACGTTCACGGTACAAGCGCCTCTTGTGGCACTCATGATTGGCAGCGGGAGAAAGGCTATGGAAAATGCATTGATCCTCATTATCGAGGACGAGCCGGAAATCGTGGAGATACTCGAAGTCTATTTCAGCCGCGAAGGTTTCAGAACCATCAGTGCCAGCGATGGAACGATCGGTCTGGCGCATCATCAGCGCCTCAAGCCGGACCTCATCATTCTGGATGTCAAGCTGCCCGGCCAGGATGGCTATGAAGTTCTTGCCGCAATCCGCCGGCGCGGCGATACGCCGGTGATCATGGCGACCGCATTGGCCGAGGACCTCGACAAGCTTCAGGCGCTGCGGATCGGGGCGGATGACTATGTGGTCAAACCCTATAATCCGCTCGAGGTGGTTGCGCGCGCCAAGGCTGTGTTACGCAGGGCCACTGGCCGCGACGTCCAGCAGCCGATGCGCGTGGGGCCGTTGACGGTCGATCCGGGTGCCTATCTGGCATCGGTCGAGCACCCGACCGGCCCGGCGGTGCTGGAACTGACACGCACGGAATTCCGGCTATTGAGTTACATGGCGCGTTCACCCAATCGCGTGTTCGAGCGCTCCGAGCTTGTCGATGCCTGTTTGCCGGAAGGCGAGGCGCTTGAGCGCACCGTCGACAGTCATATGAGCAATCTCAGACGTAAGCTTGCCGCCGCCGGAGCTGACCGGCTCCTGTCGGGCGTTCGCGGCGTCGGCTACAGGCTGGCGGATCATTTTGGCTAAGAGCCTGAACACAAAATTGGTCATTGCCATGAGCGTTCTGACGCTGTCGGCGTTTGCCGTGATGTTCTTTGGCGTCATGGCCTATTGGCAGCTCTATGATTGGCTTTTTCCAGACGCTCCATACTCAGACAAGTGGACCGCCGGTGACTTTGTTACACTTGGCCTGATCCTGTCTATTGGTCTGACGACAGCTGTCCTTGCCGGCTGGCGGCTTGCACAAAGCGTCATCCGGCCGCTCAAATCCATCGCCAAGGCCGTCCGTGCCATTGCCGGCGGCGACTTTTCGGCGCGAGCCGAGACGATT
>NZ_JBQEPA010000040.1:0-17448 GCF_052056495.1 Phyllobacterium sp. 22229 | reverse complement strand
CGCTTTGCCGCAATCCCTGCTTGATGACATTGACCGCAGGATAAAAGTTGTCGCCGCTTCACTGAAGCAGCGGCAGCGCCGCAGCGGAACCGGCACCCGTGGCGCCTGCGGCCCCGGCACCCCCGGTCAAGTCGAATATCGTCGCCGAACAGCGTCCGGCCATCGATGCGCTGAAGAAGCAGATCGCGACCTATGAACAGAAATTCAAGCAGAAGGCCGATGCCGACGCGGCACTCGCCAATCTGCGCCTCGATCTGGAAGCAAGCGCCAAGAAACTCCTGGATATCGGCGTTTCGTTCCGGCCGCGCATCACTGAGATCAATGCGCGCCTGGAACAGCTGGGCGCACCGCCCGCGCAGGGACAGCCGGCCGAAGCGAAGATCGTCACGGATGAACGCACCCGCCTGACGACGGAAAAGGCCGAAATCAACGCGGTTCTGGGCGAAACCGAAGATCAGCTGCTTGAAGTCAACAAGATGATCGACGCGATCAGCGATGCCCGGCGCGAGCTGTTTGCCAGTACATTGTCGCAGCGTGTCGACATCAACTACTCGCTTGGCAGCGAAGTCATCGACGCCTATGGCCGGGAAATGGGCACGATGAACCAGCTCATCTCGTCCTGGTGGCGCTTCGTTATTGCATTCAAATGGCAGTCCCTGCTGGCGGCCGCCTTCTTTGCCGTGATCACCGCCCTGGTGCTTCTCATCGGCGGCCAGCGATTGCTGGGACATCTCTATCTGCGCGATCCGGCGGTGGAGGAACCGTCCTATCTCAGCCGTCTGGCCGTTGCCTTCTGGTCGACCCTGATGCGGTCTTTGACCGTCGGCGTGTTTCTGGCCACGACCTACTTTTTCCTCGGCTATTTCAATGTGCTGCGCCCGGATATCGCGTCGCTGATCTACACGCTGTTTTCGGTGATCGGCATCGTCTATTTCGTGCATGCGCTGGCCCAGGCCGTCATTTGCCCCGGCGCACCCAACTGGCGTCTGGTGCGCGTTGCACCGCGTCCGGGCCGCATTCTCATGGTTCTGGTCACGGCCACGGCGACCATCACCGGGCTCGATTATCTCGCCAATACGGTCAACCAGATCGCATCCTCACCCCTGTCGCTGACCGTGGCCAAGAGCCTGTTTGCAACGGTTCTGGTCGGGCTGCTGATCCTTGCCATGGCATTTTTGAAACCGCTTGAGAATGAGGAGACCGGTGAAGCCAGGCGATGGCCGAGACCATTGCGGCTGTTCCTTTATGCCATCGGCCTCATCCCGATCATCGCCGCATTGCTGGGCTATATCGGTTTTGCCCGTTTCGTCTCGCAGCAGATCGTCATCAATGGCGCCGTGCTCGTGACGATGTATCTGGGCTTCCTCACGGCGCGGGCGGTGGCCGACGAGAATGCGCTCGGCGGCACGGTGCTCGGGCGCGCGGTGCAGACGCGGTTCGGCATCGACGATTCGACACTCGACCAGCTCGGCCTGATCGCCAGCATCATCATCAATATTTTCGTGCTGCTTCTCGGTATTCCGGTGATCCTGCTGCTCTGGGGGTTCCAGTGGAGTGAGATGACAGTCTGGTTCCTCACCATAGCCACCGGTTTCCAGATCGGCTCGGTGACGATCTCGCTGGTGGCCATTGCCGTCGGCATTTTGCTGTTCGCGCTGTTCTACTTCTTCACCCGCTGGTTTCAGGGCTGGCTGGACGTGCGGGTCATGGCGCGCGGCAAGCTGGATTCGGGCGTGCGCAACTCGATCCGCACCGCTGTCGGTTATCTTGGCCTCGGGATAGCCGGGCTCATCGGCATCTCGGCGGCGGGCATCAATCTCTCCAGCCTCGCGCTGGTCGCCGGCGGTCTGTCGCTCGGTATCGGTTTCGGCATGCAGGCGATTGTTTCCAACTTCGTCTCCGGTCTGATCCTTCTGGCCGAGCGTCCGTTCAAGGTGGGCGACTGGATCGAAACCAGCGGCGTCGGCGGCATCGTCAAGAAGATCAGCGTGCGTGCGACCGAGGTTGAAACCTTCCAGCGCCAGTCGATCATCATCCCCAACTCGTCCTTCATCAACGGCAATGTCGGCAACTGGACCCACCGCAACAAGCTGGGGCGCGTGGAAATTCCGATCGGCGTTTCCTACAAGGTCGATCCGCGCCGCGTGCATGCCATTTTGATGGACATTGCGCGCAGCCATCCGCTGGTTCTGAAGAATCCCGAACCTTTCGTTGCGTTCAAGGCACTGGCGGACTCGACCATGGATTTCGAAATGCGCGTGCATCTGGCTGATCTTTCGAATTCCGGCACGGTACAGAATGAAATCCGCTTTGCACTGGTCGACCGTTTTGCCGAGGAAGGGATCGAGATTCCGTTCCCGCAGCGCGATGTCAATATTCATCTCGATGACGCGGATGCGATCGTGCAGATGATCACCGAGCGGGTGAAGGCCGAGTTGAAAGCGCCGGTAAAGAAGACGGCCAAGTCCTGAGAGGCGGTGTGTGGGGCCAGTGCCCCACTTTCGTCTAAATCACGGAAAAATAACGGGACGTTCAGTTGCCGTTCAGTTTCACCCCGTTATAACTGGTGTCGAAAAGGGCCGGTTGAGCCCGAGGCAACAGGGGCGGTGGAAGCACCGGGGTGATATGAACAAGTTTGCAGTTGTCATGCTTACGAGCACTATTCTGGCCGGACCCGCATTTGCTGCCAGCCTGAAGAACAGCGATGCCAGCGCTCAGACCATCGTCGTGACCGAAGGGTCGAGCAAGACCCAGCTGCAGGTTGCAGCCGGTGACACGGTTGAATTTTGCAGCGGCGGCTGTTTCGTCACCTTTCCCAATGGTGACCGCGAAGCCCTGACCGGTGCGGAAAGCATCGAAATCAAGGGCGGCAAGGTTTCGATCAAGTAACCCGGCCACTGATGATCGCCGGGATAAAGGCCCGGACTGTGCAAAACAGTCCGGGCCTGTTCGTTTTTGAACGGTCCCCGGCGGCCACGCCTTCGATCATTCCTTCCGCCTGACTGGAAAATCCCGCAAAATGCGACCAGTTTGCCGCGCGTCGCGGCATGTTTTGGCCATGTCGCAAACAGGCCTTAGCAATCGGCAGTGCGAACGGCATAGTGCTGAAAATGGCGCGTGCCGCCTGACCACCGGTTGATATCAGAGGATAGAATGAAATGAAGACCCAAGCGCGTGTAGTTGTGATCGGCGGTGGTGTGGTGGGTGTGTCGACACTCTATCATCTGGCCAAGAAGGGCTGGAGCGATGTCGTGCTCATCGAGCGCAAGGAACTGACCTCCGGCTCGACCTGGCATGCGGCCGGGCTGCTGCCGCTGTTCAACATGAGCTATTCCGTCGGCCAGATTCACAAATACTCGGTAAAATTCTATCAGGAGCTGCAAGAGGAAACCGGCATGAATGTCGGCTTCACCAATTGCAGCAATATCCGTCTCGCCCGCACCAAGGACCGCTGGGACGAATATATGTACTATGCCGGCGTCGCCGAGACGATCGGCGTGCCGGTCAAGCTTTTGACGCCGGAACAGGTCAAGGAAATCTGGCCGCTGGCGGAAATGGACGGCATTCTCGGCGCGATCCAGCATCCGGAAGATGGCTATATCCAGCCCGCCGACCTGACCCAGGCGCTTGCCAAGGGTGCGCGCGATCGCGGTGCAACCATCTATCGCTACACCACTGTTCTCGGCATCGAGCAGCTGCCATCGGGCGAATGGCTTGTGAAAACCGACAAGGGCGATATCACCGCCGAACATGTCGTCTCGGCAACCGGCAATTTCGCCCGCAAGACCGGCAAGATGGTCGGCCTCGACGTGCCTGTTATCCCGGTCGAGCACCAGTACATCGTCACCGAGCCGCATCCGGCCATTCTTGAGCGCAAGGCCAAGGGCCTGCCGGAGATGGGCGTGCTGCGCGAGAGCGATTCGTCCTGGTACATGCGCGAGGAAAATGGCGGCCTTTTGCTCGGACCCTATGAAAAGGGCGCGCCCGTCTGCTATGTCGACGGCCCGTCCGATGCCAGTGAATACGAGCTGTTCCAGGAGGATCTCGACCGGCTCGAACCCTATATCGAAACCGCCATTGCCCGCGTTCCCGCTTTTGGCGAAGTCGGCATCAAGAAGGTCTATAACGGCGCCATCGCCTATACGCCGGATGGCTCGCCCATCATCGGTCCAGCCCCGCGCCTGAAGAATTTCTGGCTCAACGAGGGCCATTCCTTCGGTGTGACCGCCGCTGGCGGCGCCGGCTGGCAGCTGGCCGAATGGATTGTCGAGGGCGAGCCCTCCATCGACATGATGGGCGTCGATCCGCGCCGCTTCGGCCCCTATGCGACGGAAGGCTACCTGAAGGAAAAGAACGAGGAAGCCTATGCCGAGGTGTTCTCGGTGCACTATCCCGATGAAGAGCGCGGCGCGGCGCGTCCGCTCAAGCGGTCGCCGTCCTATGACCGCCAGAAGGCGCTCGGCGCCGTGTTCGGCACCGTCTATGGCTGGGAACGCGCCAACTGGTTCGCGCCGCAGGGCTATGGCCTTGAGGTTGCGAAACTCGACAAGCCGGATGTGCTGCTCAACCACAACCATCCGAAGCCGGACAAGGACGGCAAGGTCAAGGAACTCTGGTCCTTCCACCGGTCGAACTATTTCGAGCATGTCGGCAACGAGATCAAGAACGTGACCAGCAATGTCGGCCTGCTCGACATGTCGGCCTTCGCCAAGATGGAGGTGACCGGCCCCGGTGCGCGCGAATGGCTCGATTCCATTCTGGCCAACCGCATCCCCAAGAAGCAGGGCCGCATTGCGCTCTGCCACCTCCTGACCAAGCAGGGCGGCGTGCGCTCCGAATTCACGGTCTATGAATGGGCGCCCGGCAAATTCTATCTGGTGTCCGCCGGTGCCTACGAGAACCATGATCATGACTATCTGGTCAAACTCCTGCCGGCTGACGGCTCCGTAACCCTCCGTCCGATCACGCAGATGTATGGCGTGCTGGTGCTGGCAGGCCCGCGCAGCCGCGAAGTCCTGCAGAAGATCACCCGTGCGGATCTGTCCAATGAAGCCTTCCCCTGGCTGTCGGGCAAGGAAATCAGCGTCGGCACGGCAACAGCGCATGCGCTGCGCGTCAACTTCGTCGGTGAACTCGGCTGGGAACTGCATCACCCCATTGAACAGCAGAACACCCTTTATGACCTGCTGCTCGAGGCCGGGGCGGAGTTCGGCATCAAGCCGTTCGGCATCCGCGCCATGACGGCGATGGCGGTGGAAAAATCCTATCGCCTGATCCCGCGCGAACTGTCGATCGAATACAATGCCTTCGAAAGCGGCCTCGACCGCTTCGTTCATCCCAACAAGGGCGATTTCATCGGCCGTGATGCGGTTGTGAAAGCGCGCGAGGATGGCCTGAAGTGGAATTTCGTCACGCTCGAAGTGCATGTGCCCGGCGTATCGGATGTCGATGCGCGCGGCAGCGAGCCGATCTACGCCAATGGCCAGCTCATCGGCCGTGCGACCCATGGCGGCTATGGCTGGCGTCTGGGCAAGAGCCTGGCGCTCGCCATGGTCAAGCCGGACTATTCGGCACTCGGCACGCAGCTCGAGATCAAGATTCTCGGCAAGACGCACAAGGCGACCGTCATCCCGGAAGCGCCGTTCGATACAGAGAACGAGCGTCTCCGGGCTTAAGCCGGTTCCGCCTGCATGCAGAAATGAAAATGGCGCCTGAACGGGCGCCATTTCTTTTGGGTGGTGCGCTGCGCGCACCGCAGAATTGCAGTCCATCCTGACTGGCTTAAGCGGCCATCAGCTGCTTGCGGTCGGCCCGTTCCTGCTGCGGTGAGCGGCCATAAAGCTCGCGGTAGCATTTGGAGAAATGCGAGGCCGAGACGAACCCGCAGGCGACCGCGACTTCCACAATCGGCATGGACGACTGGATCAGCAGGTGGCGGGCACGGTCAAGCCGGATTTCCAGATAGTAGCGTGCCGGGGACCGGCCCATCTCCTGGCGGAACAGGCGCTCGATCTGGCGGCGCGACAGGCCGACATGGTCGGCGATCTCGATCAGCGACAGCGGTTCGGAAAGCCGCGCCTCCATCAGTTCGATGATGGTCAGAACCTTGGAATTCTGCACGCCTAGGCGGGCGCGCAGGGGGAGGCGCTGGCGGTCATGCGGGCTACGGACCCGGTCGGTCAGCGCCTGCTCGCAGACGCGGTTGACGATGTTGTCGCCGAAATCGTCGCCGATCAGCTTCAGCATCATGTCGAGGGCTGCGGTGCCGCCCGCGCAGGTATAGATGTTGCCGTCGACCTCGAAGAGGTCGGCATAGACATCGGCCTTCGGAAACGCTTCGGCAAAACCGGGCAGATTTTCCCAATGAATGGCGCAGCGCTTGCCCGAAAGCAGTCCGGCGGCGGCGAGTATATGCGCACCGGTGCACAGGCCGCCGACGGCCACGCCGCGGTTGAACTCTTCGCGCAGCCAGGCATAGACCGATTTGTTCTGGAATTTTTCCACATGCACGCCGGAACAGACGAACACCATCGACGGGCGGTCTTCGCCGGTCAGGAAGCGGCGCTCGTCCTCAAGCGAGGAATTGGCGGCGCATTCGACACCGTTGGATGCGGTGACCGGCTTGCCGTCCACCGACGCCAGGCGCCAGCGATAGGCCTCGTAGCCGAGCATGCGGTTGGCAATGCGCAACGGTTCGATGGCGGTCGCAAAAGCGATCATCGAAAAGTTCGGCACGAGGAAAAAAACAAAAGACCGCTTGTTGAGGCCTGTCTGGTTCATGATGTCTCTAGGTTCCCGTTTTTTACCACGAGGCCATGTCGCACCTGAAGTAGAGTCTTCAAATTACAGGCATGGTCTCTTAAGCTTTTTTACAGATAGAACCATAGAATTATTCTAAAGGGAAGGGCGCCTGCCTGTGTCGCAAAAGCGCAGGTAGGGCGCATGGGAAAGGGAGCAGACGTGGCCCGGTCTGCTCCCTCTACGGTTGTATTCTCATGATTTATTGGCGCGTGCGGTTGACGTCATTGCCCGCCGCGATCTGGCGCTCATACAGATCCGGCCAGCCGATGTCTTCACGGATGCTTTCCGGCAGACTGTCCAGCGCGGCTTCCGTTGCCCGCAGACGCCGCTGGCGGACAATGGTGTTGCGCGAGGCCTCGGCGATGGATGCCACGGTCCCCGCCGTGCGGCTGACGGCGGCAAACAGGCGTTCGCTCAAGCTTACCCTGTGTTCGATGTAATGGTCGTTGCAGACACTCATTTTCCTGCTCCTTGTCATGAAGGCAGCCGTTTTCTGCGGTCCGCCTGTTCTACGATCTTGACTATCTGCCCAAGTTGATGTTCAATCAAACGAAATTACAGAACACTATGTTTCAGAAAAATTGATCAAGGAGACGCCGCAATGTCAGCACCGATGCAGCACCCCATTCCCATCCTCGATCTCGATGTGTTGCGCACCTTTGCCATGATTGCCGAAACCGGCAGCTTTTCCAGCGCCGCCAATGCGGTGTTCCGCACGCCGTCGGCGGTCTCCATGCAGATCAAGAAACTGGAGGAGACGCTGGGGCATGTACTGCTCGAGCGCGACGCGCGGTCGGTCAAGCTGACGCCAAGCGGCGAGCTTCTGCTCGGTTATGCCCGCCGCATGCTCGCGCTCAACCGCGAAACCGTTGCCAAGTTCATCACGCCGACGGTGTCCGGCGTGGTACGGCTGGGCGCACCCGACGATGTCGGTGAAAAGGTGCTGCCCTTCGTGCTCAAGCGCTTTGCCGAATCGCACCCGGATGTCACCGTGGATGTGGTCATCGACCAGAGCAACAGCCTGCGTAAGCGCCTCGACGAGCAAAGGCTCGACGTGACGCTGGTCAATGTCAATGAAACGCTGGCCAAGCTCGACGAGATCGAAGTTCTGATGACCGAGGATATCATCTGGGCCGGGGCGAAATGCGGCACGGCGCATGAACGCAATCCCTTGCCGCTGTCCATGTGGGAAGAGGGCTGCATCTGGCGCGCCAATGCCATCAGCGCGCTGGAAAGCGCCGGCAGGGATTACCGCGTTGCCTATATGAGCGCCCATACGATGGGGCAGCGCGCCGCCATCGTGGCCGATCTGGCCGTGGCACCGTTTTCAAAATTCCTGCTCGAGGACAACATGGTTGAACTCGGCGCAGAACACGGTCTGCCGCCGCTCGGCGAATCGAAACTCGGCATGCTGGTGGCCAAGAATGCCGGCGCGCATGTCAAAGCCGTCGCCCAGCATCTCCGGGTGTATTTCGAGGGCTATGAGCGGACGGGCAAGCTTTAGGGCGGTGATATTTTCACCCCCCTCTGCCCTGCCGGGCATCTCCCCCACAAGGGGGGAGATCACATTGGCATCAACGCCTTTGCTTGCTTTCCAATATTTCAGAACCAATCGAAACAGCTGTGAAAGCTGATCTCCCCCCTTGTGGGGGAGATGGGCGGCAGCCCAGAGGGGGGTGTCAATTCACCCCAACGCCTCAACGCGTCAGGCAAAAAGCTTTCAACGCCCTGACCAGTTCAACACTGGTGCGTTTCTGCGTGGCGGTTTCGAAACCGAGCCGCTGCGCGGCGGCGCTGACGGGTTCTGCCGGGACAGCGCAGGACGAATGGATTTCCCGGAACGGAATGCGCTGCAAAAGTGCATCCGCATTGCCGATATTGACACCGGAGCCGGGCATGATCGTGATCCGCCCGGCGGCAAACGCGAACGTCGTTTCCAGATCGCCGATCCCCTGCGCCGAGGTCGGCATCCGGCCGGATGTGAGAATACGCTCGAAACCCAGTCCGACAGCGGTTTCAACGGCTTCGCCGAGGTCTGGCACGAGATCGAAGGCCCGGTGCAGCGTCACGCCCAGCCCATCGCAATTGCGCATGAGCCGTTCCAGCGTGGCATGGTCGAGGCTGCCATTGGCGTGGTTAGCGCCAAGGACGACGCCGGCAAGCCCTGCGCTGCGGATCATGTCGATTTCCCGCAGCATGGCATCGATATCGGCTTCGCCGAAGACGAAATTGCCGGGGCGCGGGCGGATCATCGCATAGATCGGAATGGGTGAGGCAATCGCCTGGCCGATCAGGCCCGGCGTTGGCGTCAGGCCGCCCAGTTCCAGCGCCGAGCACAGCTCCACCCGGTCGGCGCCGCCTGTTATGGCGGCGGCAAGGCCGCTGGAATCATCGACGCAGACTTCCAGGAGAATGCCACTCATCGTGTTTCGCCCATCAATCCGAGAACGCCTGCGCCGATCAGGCCGGGTTCGATTTTCAATTCTCCGGGAATGACCAGCGGCTTGCCGGTCTTCCACAGGATGCGCCCGCGCACCGCCCGGTCCAGCCGCTCGATCAGCGGAACGGCATTGGCGAGACCGCCGCCGACCGGCACAACCGATGCGCCGACGACATTGAGCGTCATGGCCAGCGGCCCGCTGACGATGTCGATGTAGCAGTCGATGGTGCGCTCGGCCGCCGCGTCGCCCCTGTTCCAGGCGGCGATGATTTCGGTGCTCGGCAGGTCGACGCCGTGGATATGGGCATGCAGCCGCTCCATGCCGCGTGCCGCACCCACCGCATCGACACAGCCCACCTGGCCGCAGCCGCAGGCATAGCGCGGAATGGCGATGGGCGGATTGCCCGCCCAGGTCGCGGAAATCGGCCCATGGCCCCATTCTCCGGCAAAACCGCCAGCGCCTTCATGGATCTTGCCGTTGATGACGAGGCCGCCGCCGACGCCGGTGCCGAGAATGATGCCGAACACGACGCGGTGGCCGCGTCCGGCGCCGACAACGGCTTCCGACAGGGCAAAGCAGTCGGCATCATTGGCGACCAGCACCGGACGGCCGAGTTTCTCGCTGAGGTCGTTTACCAGCGGGCGGTTGTGGATGCAGGGAATATTGGCGCAGGTGATCCTGCCGCTGTCGGCATCGACCACACCGGCGATGGAAATCGAGATCAGCGATTTCGGATCGGCGCCGCCATCCGCTGCGATTTTTTCGATGGCAGCGGCAAAGGCGTCGAAATCATGCAGGGGCGTCGGCACTTTGGGCAGCGGCCGTATGTCTTCGGGCGCATAGGCCATTGCACCCTTGATGGCCGAGCCACCGATGTCAAAACAGGCAATCATGGGAAAACAGGTCCGGAATCAATCATGGTGGATGTTGATAGCGGAATTTCCCCGCGTGGCAAACTCAAGCGGCTGGATTTATTCTATTCCCGCGAGCGGCGGGCGGCCCTGTCCTCGCGCGAGCGGCGGCGCGGGGTGGCATCGCCCGTCTGGCCATCCTCGCCCACGTTCTTGCGCGGCGGCAGCGCGACGGCCAGCGACAGCTTGGGGAAGGGGTCGACCTTGTTGGGCATGGCCATGGCATAGACGAAGTGCTCCTGGAATTTGGGCTCCAGCGCCGTCTCGATCTTTTCGATGCGGGTGACCGTGTCTTCGATTTCGCGGCGGTAGTCGCGGTTGAGCAGCGCCATGCGCGCGCCCGTGCCTGCCGCATTGCCGACGGCCTTCACCTTGTCGAGGTCGCAATCGGGGATGAGCCCGAGCACCATGGCATATTTCGGATCGATGAAGGAGCCAAAAGCCCCGGCAAAGCGGATCTGGTCGACATGGTCGATGCCCTGCTTGTCCATCAGCAGCTTGACGCCGGCATAGAGCGCGGCCTTGGCCAGCTGGATCGCCCGCACGTCGTTCTGCGTGATGATGATGGTCGGCGATCCCTCGTGCAAGAGATAGGAGAATGTGCGGCCCGTTGGCCGGATGCGCGGTGATGTGGCGGCAAGGCTGCCATCCACCACGCCGTCTTCGGAAATGATGCCGGAAAGGTACATTTCCGCGACGACTTCGATGATGGCCGAGCCGCAGATGCCGGTGATGCCGCTGGCCTGCACCGCTTCGGCAAAGCCTGCCTCATCCGACCATTGTTCCGTGCCGATGACGCGGAAACGCGGCTGCAGCGTGACGGGATCGATGCGCACGCGCTCGATGGCGCCGGGCGCGGCGCGCTGGCCGCCGGAAATTTCAGCGCCTTCGAAGGCGGGGCCGGTCGGGGAGGAGGCGGCAACGGTGCGCTGGCGGTTGCCGAGCACGATTTCCGCATTGGTGCCGACATCGACGAGCAGCATCATCTCGTCCTGCCGGTGCGGGCCTTCCGCGAGCGTCGCGGCGGCCGCATCGGCGCCGACATGACCGGCGATGCAGGGCAGCATGTAGACCCGCGAGCCGGGATTCATGGCAAGGCCGATCTCGCTGGCTTTCAGGTGCACCGCGCCGGACACGGCAAGCGCAAAGGGGGCGCCGCCCAGCTCCGTGGGGTCAATGCCGAGGAAGAGGTGGTGCATGATCGGATTGCCGACAAAGACCGCATCGAGAATATCCTCGCGCGCCACATTGCCCTCGGCGCAGACCCTGCCGATCAGCTCGTTGATGGCTTCGCGCACCGCATTGGTCATGCCTTCGCGCCCGTCCGGGTTCATCATGACGTAGGAGACGCGGCTCATCAGATCTTCGCCGAAGCGGATCTGCGGGTTGGACGTCCCGGCCGAAGCAATGGTGCGCACCGACAACAGGGACGACAGATGCATGGCAATGGTGGTGGAACCGATATCGCAGGAGATGCCATAGGCCTCGTTCTTCAGGCCCGGCCACAGGCCGATCATCACCGGCCGCGATGTTTCCTCGTCATGGTGGATGGCGGCGGTGACCGACCATTCGCCCTTGCGCAGGATCTTTTGGATCTGCGGCAGCAGATAGGCGTCCACGTCGAGATTGCGGATGCCCCATTCCTTTTCCAGCGCCGCCTTCAGGCGATCGAGATCGCCAAGCGGCTTGTGCATGTCGGGCTCTTCCACCTCGACATAGCACATGTGCACGGCGGGGTTGCGCTCGATAACGCGCGTATCGGCATCCTTGCGCACGACCTGCGCATTGACCTGGACGTCCTGCGGCACGTCGACAACGAGATCGCCGAGAATGGTGGCCGAGCAGGAAAGACGGCGCCCGTCCTTCAGATCGCGCTTCTCGGCATAGCGCTTTTCCTTCGGGCCGAATTCGGAGATGTGGTCGTTGGAGGAAGTGATGCCGTGCTTGGCGAAGCGGCCTTCCTGCACGTCGATCTGACAGCGCCCGCAGATGCCGCGCCCGCCGCACACGCTTTCCACATAGACACCCAGGGTCCGCGCGGCTTCCAGCACGGTCGTGCCGACCGGAAAATGCCCGCGCTTGCCCGACGGCATGAACAGGACAAGTGCGTCCTTTGCCGATGCTTCAGTGTCTTTCACGGGTGCGTCCACGATCAATGCTCCAAGACTTCAAGGCGAAGGGCATTCACGCCCGCCGCCTTTCTATGCCGAGCGGTTGGCCCGGTGCAAACAGTCAGCCTGCGGCGCCGCGCCGCGCTTCACGGCCACCGCGCCGGCGTCCGCCGCCATTGGCGTCGGCAGGTACGGAAACAGCAGGCGCTGCCCCGGCCGCGGCCGGCTGATGGTCGCGGTATTTCTTGATCCAGTAGGTGCAGTTGGCGTCGGTGCCGTTGAGGACGTTGGCGGCATGCACCGCTTCCATTTCCTGCGGGCGGCAGGGATTCATGATCGCCGATGTCATGCCGGCGCCGATCACCATGGGAATGAACCCGGCATTGATGCCGTGGCGATGCGGCAGGCCGAAGGAGATGTTGGAGAGGCCGCAGGTAGTGTTGACCTTCAGTTCCTCGCGCAGGCGGCGCAGCAATGCGAAAACCTGGCGGCCCGCATCGCCGAGAGCGCCGATGGGCATGACCAGAGGATCGACAACAATATCATGCGCCGGAATGCCGAAATCGGCGGCGCGCTGCACGATCTTCTTGGCAACGGCGAAACGCACGTCCGGGTCCATGGAAATGCCGGTCTCGTCGTTCGAGATGGCGACGACGGGAACATTGTATTTCTTGATCAGCGGCAGGATGGCTTCAAGCTTTTCCTCCTCGCCGGTGACGGAATTGACCAGCGGGCGGCCCTTGGCCACTTTCAGCGCCGCTTCAATGGCGGCGGTGACTGAACTGTCGATGGACAGGGGAACATCGACAAGGTTCTGCACGATTTCCAGGGTCTTGACGAGAAGACCCGGTTCCGTCGCATTGGGATCAACGGCGGTAACGCCCGCATTGACGTCGAGCATGGTCGCGCCGGCGGCAACCTGTTCCAGCGCGTCCTTGATGACCGTGTCGAAATTGCCTTCGATCATCTCGGCTGCAAGCTTCTTGCGGCCGGTCGGATTGATGCGCTCGCCGATCACGCAGAAGGGCTGATCAAATCCGATGATGATTTCTCTGGTCGCCGAGGCAACGATGGTGCGGGTCATTCAGGAAATCCTTACTTGGATGCTGCGGATGCGTATTGGGCCGATGCGACGGTCCAGGAGCCGCGATCGACCAGCCATTCGGAGGACTTCTTCAAACCGCCGAACGGGAAAATGTGGATCTGCTTGATGGCCGAGGCCGGATTGTTGATGACGTGCTGCTCGATCGGGCCGACCACGCCTTCCGGCGAATGGCTGGTGGCAAGCGCTGTCAGCGACAGGGCGTTCTTCTTCAGGAAACTGATCGAATTGCCGACGCCGCACATGGCGGCATATTTGATCAGCGTGGTGATCTTGGCGGGACCGGCAACGCCGAGATGCACGGGCAGATCAACGCCATGTTCGCGCAGGGATTCCGAATAGCGGATGAAACGCTCGGCATCGAAACCGAACTGCGTGACCACGCGCAGGCGGGCGCCGGTGCGCTCGCCGAAATTCTGCTTCAGGCGCAGGGCTTCCAGCGCCACGGCCTCGGAAAATTCCGGGCTGCCTTCGGGATGGCCGGCAACGCCCATCTCGGTGATGCCGTATTTGTCGAAAAAGCCGGTTTCCAGCACTTCCATGGTGGAGGAGAATTCACCGGCCTGCCGTTCGAGGCCGCCGCCGATGACCAGAACATCGGTCACGCCGGCTTCTTCAGCGGCGCGGCGGATGCGGGTTTCCAGCGCTGCGCGCGTTCCAAGGCGGCGGGAGGCGAAATGCGGCACGGGCTTGTAGCCGAGATCATGAATGCGCTTGGCGGCAGCGGTGAGCGTGTCCACGCCATCGGTGCCCATGTCGGTGATGTAAACACGCGTCCCCTCAGGGAACAGACCCGGCAGGTCCTGTGAATCAATCGCCTGGCGCGCGGCCACTTCGATGGATGCTGCGATCTTTGTCATGGGCTTTGCTTTCAATTCATGAATTGTCATGTCCGCCTGCCTTTACCAGCGCTACAAGGCGCTCCCGATGATATTCGCTGTCGATACGGGCGAGGGCTGCATCAGCCTCCGCGTCCAGATCATCACTCACCGGCACCGGTGTTCCCCGGCGCCATTCTGCCAGATAGGCGTCCGAATCCTTGGCGCCTATGCGCATCGCACACATGTCGATGGCCTCGGTAAATCGAAGAGGAAGTTCGCGTTTTGCGGCCTGGCGTCCCTTTTTGACGGTCACCTGAGCAGGAATGTCCCGCCAATAAACGACAATAAGATCGGCCATGCACTTTATCCTCCAATGAGGATCGTTTTGCCGGAAAATCAGGGGTTAAGCTTGCTATCTCACGACGTGCGCGCCCTCAAATGCGACGTGCATCATTGTTGCTTTTGCGACAGGGATTTTAGTGGCGGTATCGCTATTCAACCCCGGACCTCCTGTGGATGCCCGAGGTGACATTGCGTGACATTGCAATGACACGTCGCCTTCAGCGCTTGAATTCCATGACGTTGAGCAGGGATTCGTAATAGGGCGCCGGGAATTCGATGCGGAAGGCATTCTTCCCGGTGCGGTAGGCATAGCCGGCCTCGTCGGTTTTCGGGCCTGCGCCGTATTTCAGCGGCTTCTGATCCGCGACATAGCCGGTGCCGAGATAGGTCAGGCGGGTGTCGCTTTCGGTGTAGAACCGGCCCTTTGTGCGCTGCGAGCCCGTCACCTTTTCCAGCGCCCAGCCCGAACCGTCATCGGTGACCTTGCACTTGAACCAGCCATAGACGACGAGCGCCGGGGCCATGCCGCCAAGCTTGATCGTCCGGCACTGCCAGTTTCCGGTCATGTCGAAATCCTGGCTGAAGGGCAGGCCGGGCTGTTTCAAGAGGTTTTCGACCAGGCGCACATCGGCTGCAGTCCCGCTCGCCTTGGCCTGCGCCAAGGCTTTGGCCTTTGTCTGCTCGTACTGTTCGAGGCGCTTGCTGTCCGGCGCGGTGATGATCCTGGTGATTGCGCCATCCGCATGGGCGGCAGTCAGCATGCTCAGGCCGATCATGACGGCAAAAAGGCTTCGAGACACCATGAAACTGTCCTTTGTTTTCGATTCCGTTGACGGCAGCATGCCGATTTGGGGACAGAAAGGAAAGCGTCAGGGCGTGGCCGGTGCTGCCGCCCGTGTCAGGGCCGGGATCAGGTCGCCATAGGCGGTAAAGCGCCGCTCATAGGCAAGCCCGAGAAATTCCGCCGCCCGCTCCGCATTGGCATTGAGCTTGGGGTCGTCGGTCTGGGCGAGATAGATCATCTTGGTATAATTGCCGAAATACATGTCGCGCAGTTCCGGATGGCGGTCGAGGCCAAGCGGCTTGACCATGAAGGCCTGGAAATGCCGGGCAAGGAAATCGGTCATGAAAAACGACGTCATGTCGTCCTCCCATCGGGAGGCAAAGGCCGCGTTGCCGGCATAGAAGGAGAAGCAGTGCGGCCCTTCGATGCGCTCCACGCCATGCTTGGCGCAGACCTGGTCGAGCAGGCCGCCGGTGCCGCAATCGGCATAGCCGACGAAGATGCGCTTGATGCCTTCAGCCTTGGCCCGTACAATGGCCCGGTCAACCGATGGGGCGATCTTCTGGGGGTAGTGGTGATAGACGGCGGGCAGGCATTTCAGCTCGATATGATCAAGGCCGAACTGTTCACGGATAGCCAGTATTTCACGGGCAATCATGCCGCAGGCGATCACCCGGATCTTTTCCGGCGTATTCTTCGAGTTCCGGCTCATATTCATGGAACTGATTTCGCTCCATCGCGTTATGCGAATGTTGATTAAATTCTATCAGAACGGGAGACACTGTCTATGAAACTATCACGCGTTGTGCCCATTGCCGCTGTCCTGGCTGTCGTCGCTCTTGCGGGCTGCGCCAACACCATCCGTGGCATGGGTGCCGATACAGCCAATACGGTGAATGCGACCCAGTCCGCTGGTCACAAAGTGGCACGGGCTGCCAAGTAATTTCCCGGCTTGGCATTTTTGGGCCGCAACCGGCCCATTTCAGCAAACATATATTTGAAAAACGGCCGCATTTGGATGCGGCCGTTTTGTTTTGGTTCAGGCGCCGGACATCTGGTTGTGCTTGCGCTTCATGTAGTCCTTGGCGGTTTCCACCGCGACGGCCGCGTCGCGGCAATAGGCATCGGCGCCGACGGCCTTGCCGAATTCCTCGTTGAGCGGCGCGCCGCCGACAAGCACGATGTAATCGTCGCGAATGCCCTTTTCCTTCATCGTGTCGATGACGACCTTCATGTAGGGCATCGTCGTCGTCAGCAGGGCGGACATGCCGAGAATGTCGGGCTTGTGCTCTTCGATGGCGGCCAGATAGTTTTCAACCGGGTTGTTGATGCCGAGATCGATGACGTCGAAGCCGGCGCCTTCCATCATCATGCCGACGAGATTCTTGCCGATGTCGTGAATGTCGCCCTTCACGGTGCCGATGACGAGCTTGCCCTGTTTCGGCGCACCGGTGGCGGCGAGGAGCGGGCGCAAAATGAACATGCCGGCCTTCATCGCATTGGCCGACAAGAGGACTTCCGGCACGAAGAGGATGCCGTCGCGGAAATCCTCGCCGACAATGCGCATGCCTTCAACCAGCGCCTCGGTCAGCACCTTGTAGGGCGCCCAGCCGCGCTCGAGCAGGATGTTGGTGCCTTCCTCGATTTCTTCCTTCAATCCGTCATAGAGATCGTCGTGCATTTGTTCGACGAGTTCGTCGTCCGAAAGCTCCGAAAGAATGATTTCATCGTCGGCCATGGGTGCTCTTCCTCTCAAGCGTTATGCACAGCTTTGTACCGGTACTGGCATTCCCTTAACATATCGGGCAAGTTGCTGAAAACGCATTGCTTAAATGCGACCTCGTAAATGACGAAAACGACTGTCTGTTTGTCTTCCATGCGCCATTGTTTGACGCACACGGGAACGCCCCGATACGTGTCGCGGGTAGGATTTGATCGTTGAGGTCATGACCGAAGAACCAATCCGCGCATCAAGCGCCTGGAGAGAGAAAATGAATCAGGAAACGCCAGTCGACGCACCCGTGGACACTGCAGAAGGCGGCGGACGCCGCGGACGCGGTGCTGGTGTGCATCATGCCGTTATGTAGTCATTCGGTGCGCCCGTTACAGGACGGGCAGACGAAAATGCTACGTAA
>NZ_JBQEPA010000039.1:0-19053 GCF_052056495.1 Phyllobacterium sp. 22229 | reverse complement strand
TCCGTTTGTGCCATATGATCGGTGCCCACTCGCGCATTGGTTACTGTGGCCGTCGGCGTTGCGGTGGTCACCGTTGCCGGTGTTGTGCCCGGCGTGACCGTTCCCGGCGCGGCGGCCGTACCCTGCGCTGCCGGAAGGTCTTTCTTTGTTACGCCCATCGGCGATTCAGCACTGTTGCAGGCGCTGAGGCCAAGAGCCGCCAGCACCGCGCAGGTATAGGTCAGTGATTTGCGAGACATCATCTTTGGTCTAACCCCATCATGAGCCACAGTTGTGCCATCTCGAAAAAACGAAAGCTGACAAAAGTTTTATTTCACGATCAAGTCAAGAGGTTGGCGCGAAAGTGGCTCGGCAGCACCGTTGGTCGTGAGATAGGTCCGGCCCAATGTCATGGCCGTACCGCTGTCGGAATCCATGATGATCATATGGGCAAAAAGCGTCATGTCTGGCTGTATCCGCTCCGGGTTGCCCGCATAGAACATCGGCATATCCATCCACGAGGGTGTAAAGCGTGCGCCCTGGGAGTAACCGCAGGCATTGAGCCGGTGCCGCGTCAGGTCATGGGCCTCCATCACCCGGGAATGGGCGTCAAAGACATCACCGAAAGTTGATGCCGGAGTCATCGCTTCTTCAACTGCCTCAAGCGCCTCGCGGGCGGCGTCATAAAGCTCCAGATGGCGTTTCGACGCCTTGCCGGTCAGAACGGTGCGCATCATTGCCGCGTGGTAGTGGCGGTAGACGCCTGCCCATTCCAGTGTGAGCTGGTCGTTCTTGGTCAGCTTGCGCCGCCCGGCCTTGTACCGGCACAGCAGGGCATCTTCACCCGAACCGATGATGAATTCATTGGCCGGATAGTCGCCGCCGCCGGCAAAGATGGCGCCCTGCATCGCCGCAAGGATGGCGCCTTCGTCAGCTCCCGCCTTGATGAGCTTGAGCGCCGCATCCAGCGCCTCGTCGCCAAGTTCGGCCGCCTTGCGGCTATAGGCGATTTCGGCCGGGCTTTTCAGCACGCGCAGCCTGTCGACAAGACCGGATGCGTCGACGATCTGGCCAAAGGCAGCGAGCTGCTCATCGAGCTTGCGGCCATTGGCGGCGGTCAGGCCGTGGGTCTGGTATTCCACGCCGATGCGTTTGCCGAGCAGGTCGAGATCGTTGAGGAGTTCGCGCAGATCCGCTGCCGGATTGGCATTGTCGCGGTCGGCCCAGATCACGATGTTGTCGATGTTCGACGTCTGGCGCGCCTGGCGCAAATCCGCCGAACGGGTCATCAGCACCTGGCTGCCATCGGACTTGACGACGAGACACTGGAAGAAGCAGAAGCCGAACGTGTCATAGCCGGTCAGCCAGTACATGCTTTCCTGCGCGAACAGCAGAATGGCATCCAGCTTCTGCTCGGCCATCACCATCATCAGGCGGTCGCGGCGTGCCGCAAATTCCTCGGGCTCGAAATGAAGGGCCATCATTGTTCCTCTAGAATGGTGATCGCCGAGATCTGGCGACCATAGTCCGGTTCCTTGCGATGGGTGGTGCGCCGGTAGGAGAAAAACTGCTCCTCCTCGGCATAGGTGCATTTCTCAAGTGCCGTGGCATTCACCCCGGCATTGCGCAGCCGCATGGTGATGAAAGCCCACAGATCGAACATCTTGTGGTTTTCCTTGACGGAGTCGCGGAAAAAACGGGTGTAGGACGGGTCGGTTCCGGTGAACTGATCATAGAATTCGGCGCCGACCTCGTAATTGTCGGGGCCGATCGTTGGTCCCAGCACCGCCTGGATGCCGTCGCGTTTCGCACCGAGCGCAATCATCGCATCGATGGTGTTCTCCAGCACGCCGCCAAGGGCGCCGCGCCAGCCCGCATGGGCCGCGCCGATGATTTTCGCATCGCGGTCGGCAAACAGGATCGGGCCGCAATCGGCCGACAGCGCACCGATGACGATGCCGGGTGTCGCCGTCACCATGGCGTCGGCCTTGGGCCGCTCGCCGGTGAGAGGCGCCGTGACCGTGATGACATCGGGCGAATGCACCTGATGCACGGTGACGAGATGGGAGAGGTCGGCTCCCAGCGCGCTGGCCACGCGCCTGCGGTTTTCCCTGACATGGTCCTGATTGTCGTTGGAGCCGCTGCCGACGTTCAATCCGGCGTAGATACCTGTGGAAACACCGCCGATACGGGTGAAGAACCCGTGAGCGATTCGATCTTTCTCGGGAGACCCCAGCAGGGAAGCGTGCAGCGCTACTGGTTTTTCAGACGTGATCATGCCGGATTGCTCTTTCTCAAGGCTGCGGATGGTGGTGGAGCATCGACGCGAAGTCAATTGCTTCCGTCATATGGATTCGAATGGAAACAAATGTGTGGCGGGGTCCGCGACGCAAAGCACCTTGAACAGCGTGCCCATCTGATCGGGGCCCGCCAACCGCTCGACATCGGCGCGGATCTGCTCCTGGAACGCCGCAGGCTTGCCGTGGCCAAGGGCGCCGGCGCGGTCGAGCAAGCCCATGGCGATGAGAAAATCTCCCTGCGTCATGGCATTGGCCGTGCAGCCTTCGGCGCGGGCGGATTGTGCCAGCATGGCAAAGTCCACATGGCTGGTCAGGTCGGCTTCGCCCGGTGCATCAAGCACATCCACGGATCGATGGCGGGCGAGCGCCTGCAGCGTATCGCCGAAACCCTGCTGCAGATGGCCGTAGTCGAAGAGCAGCGCCGCACCGCGCTCGCGGTGCAGGCGTTCGGCGATATGCTGCATCAGAGCGCTGCGTGCCGGGGCAATCTCGACAATGCTGCCGTTGGGCGCCGCGTCGTGTCCTGCGGGCAAAAGCGCGGTATCGATCGATCCGCTCCCCGCTGCAAATGCCAGGTTGCCGCTGTCGTCAGCGGTGACGATGCGGTCGACGAAACGCCCGCCGGATTTGACGTATTGGCGGGTGGGAATGGCGTCGAACAGCTCGTTGGCCAGGAGAACCAGCGGACCGGAGGGCAAATCGCCGAACTGCGCATGCCACTGGATTTCCAGGCCCGACGGCGCGAGTGTCTCTTTCTGGATCTGCACGAGGCGCGGGCTGATCTCGACCATGCGGATCTGTGCCGCCGCGATGAAATCCGGGTCAAGCTTTAATGCCGTGCGCAGCACGTCCTGCATCAGCGTGCCGCGTCCGGGCCCCATCTCGCACAGGACGAATGCGGCAGGCGATCCCAACGCCTGCCAGGCGCTGACACACCAGACGCCGGCAAGCTCGCCGAACATCTGGCTGACTTCCGGTGCGGTGATGAAATCACCCTCGCGGCCGAACGGTTCGCGCGTCGTGTAATAGCCCGCATCCGGATCGAACAGGCACATCGCCATATAGTCGGCAACGCTGATCGGGCCGCTCAGCCCGATCTGCCGGATGATGCGTTGTTTCAGTGTCATCGTCCGGTGGAGACTTCCGGGTTGCGGGCGGTCAGCAGTGCCCACAGGCCGACGAGCACCATGGGAACCGACAGGATCATGCCCATCGTCAGCCAGCCGCCATAGAGATAACCGAGCTGGGCATCCGGCTCGCGGAAGAACTCGACAAAGATGCGTGACAGGCCATAGCCGGTGATGAAGGCGCCGCCGATGAAGCGCGGGCTCTTCAGCTTGCGGCCGTAGAAGATCAGGAGCGCCAGGGTGGTGAACAGGACGATGCCTTCCAGCGCCGCCTCGTACAGCTGGCTCGGATGGCGGACGAACGGGCCGCCGGTCGGGAAGATCATGCCCCAGGGCACATCGGTGATGCGGCCCCAGAGTTCGCCATTGATGAAATTGGCGACACGCACCAGTCCAAGCCCGACGGGAACGCCCGCAGCGATGGTGTCGATCATGCTGAACACGTTGATCTTGCGCGAGCGGGCGAAGAGAATCATCGCCAGCGTGGTGCCGACCAACCCGCCATGGAAGGACATGCCGCCTTCCCAGACCTTGAAGACGTCGAAGGGGTGGCTGATGTAGCGGGCCAGATCGTAGAACAGGATATAGCCGATGCGTCCGCCCAGAACCACGCCGAGCGCCGCCCACAGCACGAAGTCGTCGAGATCGTTGGGCTTCATCGGCGGCGTGTTGTTGGCCCACAGGCGCGGCTTGCTGATGAGTCTCTTGCCGTACCACCAGGCGAAGAGAATGCCGACAACATAGCCAAGGCCATACCAGTGAACGGAGAACGGCCCGATGGAAAAGATCACCGGATCAATATTGGGAAATGCGATCGCGGCCATCGTCGGGACAAGTATTTCGCTCACAATAGGCACTCCGTCATCATCAGGTTCATCGGCGCGGACCATGCGCGAGGGCAGGAACAGCGTCAAGCCGCCTGTCCGGTAACATTTGCGCAATGATGACCTTCGCTTGCAATCGCCTGCCGCGGCGATTATTTGATGGGGAAAGCAACAGAGGTATCTGCCATGACCAATGGATCAAACCGCGTTCTTGATGAACTGGCCAAGCTCGTGACCGACGCTGCCGGTGCAGCGCAGGGCGTGCGCCGCGAAGTCGAAACCGCTTTCCGTGGGCAGGCTGAGCGGCTGCTCAACACCATGGACGTGGTGCAGCGCGAGGACTTCGAAGCGGTGCGCGAAATGGCCATCCGGGCCCGTGCCGAAAACACGGCGCTGCTTGCCCGTATCGAAGCGCTGGAAGCGCTCGTCGGCCACAGGGAAAAGCCCGCTGCCGATGCGGCCAAACCGGCAAAGACGGCAGCGTCCGGCACGCGCGCCAAGAAGGACTGACCGTCAAACGAATCGCAGTTTTGCAGGCCCATTGCCCCCGTCCGGGCAGTGGGCCTTTTGCATTTTTGACCGCTCGGGAATCGCGGATGCTTTCGGCGGGGCGCCCAGGCGCCGTTTTGCGGTGTTTTATCCGGCATATTCGCGCTGTCCCCAAAATAAATCTTAAGAAATTATCAACAGGTGGAAATCGCCGAAAATCGTTTTCTTAGAGTCAGTTAAAGGCTGGTCGTGAATCATTTTCATAACATCTGTCCACACCCATTCGCGCCATTTGGCCAAAAGGGGACTGGCGCTCGGACTCAGCATCAATACACTGAAATTACAGCATGATTCGTTTCGATGGTCATGCAGCGGGTAACAAGTTCATATCCGTGGTCCGGCTGGTGCGTACTGCCTGCCGGTGAGTTTTCAAGCGTTAAGTGTCCTTTGGGTGGGTGCGCTGTGCTCCCGCAGCGTCAGATGAGATTCGATTGAGCAGGTAATGGCGATGAGCCTTCTGGAAATAGAGATTGCGCGTGATTTGCATCCGGTCGATGTGATTGAACATGTGGCCCATGCCAATGAATGGGCTTTCGAGCGCACCGGGGACGACGAGATTGCCATTACGGTCGAGGGCAACTGGACCGATTACCAGATTTCCTTCTCGTGGATGGAAGATTTCGAGGCGCTGCATCTGGCCTGCGCCTTTGACATTGCAGTCAGCGAACCGCGCGTCAACGAAGTGATGCGATTGCTGTCGCTGATCAACGAGCAGCTGCTGATGGGGCATTTCGATCTGTGGCGCCAGGAGGGCGCGGTGATGTACCGCCAGTCGCTGCTTCTGTCGGGCGGTGCCGAACCGACGAGCAAGCAGGTGGAAGTGCTCCTGTCCAGTGCGCTGGATGCCTGCGAGACCTATTTCCAGGCGTTCCAGTTTGTTGTGTGGTCGGGCTCGACAGCGCGGGAATCGCTCGATAGCATTCTGTTCGAGACGGTCGGTTCGGCCTGATCTGAAGCATAGCGATATTGTTTGAGTTGAATGTGATGACCATCAGTTTCGATGATTTTGAGAAAGTGGATATCCGCGTCGGCACCATCGTCGAGGCGGAAACTTTTCCGGAAGCGCGTAAGCCGGCCTTCAAACTCAAGATCGATTTCGGCCCGGAAATCGGGGTGAAGAAATCCTCCGCGCAGATCACCAAGCACCATACGCTGGACGAGCTGAAAGGCCGCCAGGTGATGGCAGTGGTCAATTTTCCGCCGCGCCAGATCGGCCCGTTCATGTCGGAAGTGCTGACCCTGGGTTTTCCGGACGCGGAGGGCGGCGTTGTTCTGGCTGCCATCAGCAAGCCGGTACCGAACGGCGGCAAGCTGTTCTAAGTTTGGAGCCTAGGCTGCGCGAAGCGCTTTCTCCACCGCGTCAGGCGACTCCTCGATGACCCTCAAAAGCAGGCGCCCGGCCGGATCGGGCTTGCGGCGCCCTTGCTCCCAGTTGTTCATGGTTGCAGCCGGAATACCAAAACGACGCTCAAAATCCTTGGTCGATCTGGCATAGCGCTTGCGAATCTCCTTGATCCGTTCAGGCGGCATGGGATCGATATTGATGGTCTCAAGCGCGATTTCACCGCGCTTCCACGCGAGAGCCTCTTGCAGCCCTTCAAGGAGGCTGTCGCCAAATTCGCTTTTTTTACTGGTCATCCTTGAGCTCCCTGAGCATTGTCAGTGCTGCCTTGCGCTGATCTGGCGTGAGGTCCGCCTGTTCTGATTTTCGGTAGGCGAAGAGCATGATTGCCAGATCATCCGTCACCATCAGATAATAAATGGCCCTGCCGCCTCCGCTTTTTCCCTTGTTGCCAAGGGCAAAACGTATTTTCCGCAAACCCTCCAAGCCCTGTAAGACATCACCTGAAAAAGGGTCCAGAGCGATTGCATTCTCCAGCTTGCTGATTTCCGCATCGGAGACGCCAAGCCGTTTCAAATCTTTGAGATAGCGTTTGGTGCGGACGATTTTCATGATCAATATTACGCCAATGGCGTAATATTTCAAGGGGAATTCCACCATTTCCCCGGCGCCGTCTTTGCCCGCGGGATAGCTGGGTCGATGATCAGGCGGGGATGCGCACGACGGCGCGCAGGCCGCCCATGGGGCTCTCGTCCAGAGTGATATCGCCGCCATGGCTGCGGGCAATGTCAAGCGCGATGGCAAGCCCAAGCCCGGTGCCGCTGGCATCCTGATTGCGTGCCTCATCCAGCCGGAAGAATGGCTTGAACACCTCGTCGCGCATCTCCTTGGGGATGCCGGAACCGTCATCGTCGATGGTGATGCTCAGCCAGCCGTCACGGTGATCTGCGGTAACGACGACATTCCTGGCATAGCGGAACGAGTTTGATACTAGGTTGGAGATCAGCCGCGAGAAGGCATTGGGCCGGACCTGAATCTCCGGCTCACCGCGAATGCTGGATTTGAAGCCGCGCTCCAGGAGCGTGCCTTCCTCTTTCAGCTTGGCGAAGAGGCGCTCCAGGTTGAAGGTGCCGGTTTCTTCCTCCGCCTCGCTACGGGCAAAGGCGAGATAGCCTTCCAGCATGGACTGCATGTCCTCGATGTCCTGCTCCATGGCTTCCGTATCGACCTTGTGGCCGACCAGCGCAAGCTGCAGCTTGAAGCGGGTGAGGATCGTCCGCAGGTCATGGCTGACACCGCTCAGCATGGTGGTGCGCTGCTCGATCTGGCGTTCGATGCGCTCGCGCATGACGATGAAGGCCGCGCCCGCCCGCCGGACTTCCTCAGCGCCGCGCGGCTTGAAATCGGGCGGCGTCGCCCGGCCCTTGCCAAAACTGTCGGCCGCCGCCGCCAGCTGCTGGATCGGCTTGATCTGGTTGCGCAGGAACAGAATGGCGATGGCCAGCAGCACCAGCGCTGAACCGGACATCCAGACAAGCAGGATCAGGGTGTTCGAGGCATAGGCCTGGCTGCGGCGGGCAAAGACCCGCAGGACCTTGCCTTCCAGCTGGATGCGGATTTCGACGAGATCGGAATCGCCTATTGTGTCGATCCAGAACGGGCGGTTGATCTGCTTGGTGATCTCGGCGCTCAGCGGTTCGTCAAGAATGGAAAAGAACGGTTTTGGACCGGGCGCCGGCAGGGGATCGGGCGGCAGGATGGAGATGGTGAGCGACAGTCTTTCGCGCGCGATGCGGATGAGGTTTTCATAGCCGGGATCCTGCGGATAGGTGTCCATCAGGTCGATGATGCCGGAGATGTCGCGCACCACGGCCGTCGACAGGCGCTGGGTGACGGTCTGCCAGTAGCGCTCCATGAACACGAAGGCGATGACAGACTGCAGCAGCACCATGGGTGCGATGATGATGATCAGCGAGCGGGCATAGAGCCGTTTCGGCATCCACTGCGCCAGCCAGCGGGAAAACTTCCGCCACGGGCCGAGCAGCGTGCTGCGGCGGCGGCGCCAATGCCGCTGCCTGACTGCCAATGCGCGTTTTGCACTGTCCGTTTGTGCCATATGATCGGTGCCCACTCGCGCATTGGTTACTGCGTCCTGATCCCGCGGATCGGGACGTTCACTCCACGCTCAATTTATAGCCGACGCCGCGCACCGTCTGCAACCAAACCGGATTGGCCGGATCATTTTCTATCTTGCGGCGCAACCGGTTGATCTGCACGTCGATCGTCCGTTCGCCGACATCGCCTTCCTGGCCGGTCAGTTCGTGCCGGGGCACGGTTTCACCGGCGCGGGCGGCAAAGATCGCCATGATATCCTGCTCGCGGTCCGTCAGGCGGATCAGCTCGCCCGAACGCTTCAACTCGCGCTTGGCGATGACGAAGGTATAGGGGCCGAAAACGATCTGCTCGATCTTGGCTTGCGATGCCGGAGCGCCGCGGCGCAGGATGTTGTTGATGCGCAGGATCAGTTCGCGCGGGTCGAAGGGTTTCGGCAGATAATCATCCGCACCCGCTTCGAGACCGCTGATGCGGCTGTCCGTCTCTGAAAGCGCCGTCAGCATCAGGATGGGAACATTCTTTTCCTGGCGCAGGGACTGGGTGAGCGCCACCCCGCTTTCGCCCGGCATCATGACGTCGAGGATCAGCAGGTCGTAGTCAATGCCGGCCAGCTTGCGCCTGGCCTCGTCCGCATTGGCAGCCACCGTAATGCGAAAGCCGCTGCCGGTCAGATATTGCGACAGCAAGTTTCGAATCCGGGTGTCGTCGTCGACAATGAGCAGGTGCGGCGCATCGTCTGAAAGCGGAAGTTCTTCACTCACCAAAATCATTCCTTCTCTCTCCGGGCATTGACGCCCGCCCTTGGTCCCCGGACGTCCCTATCCGGCATAAACTAACCTGCCTGCGGCAGACTGTCGATCTGTTGCCTTTGGCCGGGATTGACCATCGCTTTGAGGAAATGTTCGATCACTGCCCGGTCAGCCAGACCGATTTGCTCCAATGCACTGCCAATGCGGCGTGATTGCGGTGCCGCAAGCTCAAGCGCGAGTTCCCGGCCCTTCATCGTGGGGTAGAGTTCCCGCTGCCGCCGGTCGCGCGGGCCGGGTATCTGTACGACATGGTCCGTGTCGATCAGCTGCTTGAGGACACGGGCGAGGCTCTGCTTGGTGATTTGCAGCACATCGAGCAATTCCGCAACCGTCATGCCCGGCTTACGGTTGATGAAATAGAGAACCCGGTGGTGGGCGCGGCCAAAGGTCAGCTTTTCCAGAATCAGATCCGGGTCGGCGGTGAAATCACGGTAGGCAAAGAAAAACAGCTCAATGAGGTCGAGTTCGCTCGCATCCGCCTTGGTCAGGGCTGTCTCAATATGCCGATCCGGTGTATAAGGTTTCATGCAGGGCTCCCGCTCTCATTCATGTGTCGCCGAATAATATGTCAGTCTTGTTGACTTAATTTTAGACTGCTGATAATTTTTGGCAAGCTGTTGGCCGCATTTTGAATGAAACGAAAAGCCAATACGTGTTTCCGGGACATTTTTCCTCATCGAAACGCCTATGACTGCCACGCATGACCCCGAAAATCGGCTCGATTTTCACCGGGGCGGGCGTGAATTCAAAATGGACAGCGTCCTTTGCGCGTTCAAGAAGAACGCGCGGCGCTGTCGCGAGCCAAGGTTCACCAATTGTGAAACGGGAACAATTGGCGTCGTCTCAGACCCGTACAATGATCAGGAATCAAACGCCTGGAGGAAAACATGGCATCCGTACCATTTGATCAGCTTGAAGGTTACATCTGGATGAACGGCGAATTCGTTCGCTGGGCAGATGCTAAGGTTCACGTGCTGACTCATGGCCTGCATTATGCAAGCTCGGTCTTTGAAGGTGAGCGCGCCTATGGCGGTGAAATCTTCAAGCTCAACGAACACACGGAGCGTCTGCACGAATCGGCACGTATTCTTGGCTTCACCATTCCCTATTCGGTCGAAGAGCTGAATGATGCCTGCCGCAAGCTTCTTGCCAAGCAGGGTTTCCAGGATGCCTATGTGCGTCCGATCGCCTGGCGCGGCAGCGAGTCGATGGGTGTTTCCGCCCAGAACAACAGAATCAACGTGGCCATCGCCATCTGGCAGTGGCCGAGCTATTTCGACCCGGCGCAGAAGCTTAAGGGTATTCGCCTGGATATGGCGGAGTATCGCCGCCCGGATCCGAAGACGGCTCCCTCCAAGTCCAAGGCCGCGGGCCTGTACATGATCTGCACTATCTCCAAGCATGCCGCCGAGGCCAAGGGCTATGCGGATGCGCTGATGCTGGACTGGCGCGGCCAGGTGGCTGAAGCCACCGGCGCCAACGTGTTCTTCGTCAAGGACGGCGTCATCCATACGCCGAAGCCCGATTGCTTCCTCGATGGCATCACCCGCCGCACCGTCATCGAGCTGGCCAAGCGCCGCGGTTATGAGGTTGTCGAACGGGCCATCATGCCGGAAGAGCTGGAAGGTTTCGAACAGTGCTTCCTGACCGGGACGGCTGCGGAAGTGACCCCGGTTTCTGAGGTCGGGCCATACCGCTTCACCGTTGGCGAGATCGCGGTCAACCTGATGAACGACTACGCTGCCGAAGTAACACCCAAGAAAGCGGCAGCGGAATAACTCGGAGCATCGGAGCGCAAATAGGGCGCTCCCGGCCCGATACTGCAAGCTTGCTAACGAAAACAACCGGTTGATACCTCTTTATTGAGGCGTCATCCGGTTTGACATTGCCCAAAACTTAGTCAACATGCCAGTGTCAGGCATGAGTCTGGCGCGAAACGTTGACGGGGTGTCAATTATGGGTGCACTTCTTCCTCTCATCATCCAACTGATCTCAGGGGCTGTCGGCGGCAATATTGTCGGCGGTATTCTCAAAAACCTGACTCTTGGCCCGACTGGCAACACGATTGCCGGCGGCGTTGGTGGACTAGTGGGTGGCTACTTGACGCAATACCTTGGCGCCGGTGGTGCCCAGCTCGTGGCAAACGCAGCAGCATCGTCGGGACTTGATCTCGGCTCGATCATCGGCAACGTTGCCGGTGGTGGTGTTGGCGGTCTTATCCTCACAGCAATCGTTGGTGCGATCAAGAACGCGCTGGCCAAATCCTGATCAGGACGGGACGCAAACGATTTTCAAGGGCGGTCCCATTGGCCGCCCTTTTTATTTGGGTTAGAGCCTAATGTAGACGATTTGAGATAAGCATAGGGTTTGAACAAATGGGACAATTGCAGGCCGGTATTATCCCCGTGACGGCCTTTCAGCAGAATTGCACGATCCTCTTCGACAGCGATGACAAGCATGGCGTCCTGATCGATCCCGGCGGCGACAATGATCAGGTGCTCCATGCGATCCGCTCCAACGGCATTACCATCGATGCCATCTGGATCACCCATGGCCATATTGACCACGCGGCCGGCGCCATGGACATGAAGGAGGCGCTGGGCGTCGATATCATCGGACCGCACGAGGCGGATAAGTTTCTTCTGGATTCAATGGAGGAGAAGGCGGTGCAGTACGGCATTCAGGGCAGCGGCGTGCGCAACTGCACACCGGACCGCTGGCTTGCGGATGGCGATACGGTGTCCTTCGGGTCGCATGTGTTCGAGGTGCTGCACTGCCCGGGCCACGCGCCGGGGCACGTGGTCTACTACAACCGCGCCGCCAAGTTCGCCCATGTCGGCGACGTGCTGTTCAACGGCTCGGTCGGGCGGACGGATTTGCCGGGGGGCGACCACGATACGCTGATCAGCTCCATCAAGAACAAGCTGTTTCCGCTTGGCGACGATATCGGCTTCATCTGCGGGCATGGTCCTGGCGGCCGTTTCGGCGAAGAGCGCCGAACCAATCCGTTCCTGACGTGACAAAAAGGCCGCCGGATCGCTCCGGCGGCCTTTTTCAATCCGGCTGATCGGTGATCAGTTGGCGTTGCAGAAATAATCGCGTCCGTCATAGCCGCGGAACGTACCGGTTTCAGGATTGAACGAGCGGTAACGATCGGCGCAGTAGCGGTACCAGGCCCGTGACCACGGCTGGGCGCTGCCATAATAGGCGGGGCGCACTTCGCGATAGACGCGGACCGGTGCGGCGCGATAGATCGGACGATCATCGTAGTCGCGGTAGATCACGTCGGGTTCGCGCGGCTGCGCGAGCGCGCCGCCGATGAGCGCACCTGCGGCAAGGCCAATGGCGCCGGCAGCAAGGGCATCACCGCCGCCGCGATGGTGATGGCGGCGCCAGCCCCAGTCATCAGCCGACGCTGACGACGCAAGTGGAACGGCAATCGTTGCAAAAGCTGCCGTTGCAAGAATGGCAATTTTCATACCTTTAAACATCTGTGCCTCCTTTGAAGCATCCTTGGCGAAACTTTTGGAACCGCCTGATCGTGTTGGGCTGGACTTTCAGTGGGGGCGCCAGCCGTGATGTGTGTTTTAAACGTTCCAGAATGAATGCAAGCTGAACGGAAAGCGGGTGCTTTCGTTCCCTGCATCCATGCGGGACGGGCACATCGACAGCATAATATCAGCAAATCCATGGCAAGGAACGGGCACAGGAAGCTGGAAATGGTTGATTTTGGGAGAATTTCTTCGCAAAGCATCCACTTTGCGGACACGCAGCCATCGCCGCGACCGGGAATGTGGACTGTCAGGGAAAACCCCCGATTGTGGCGGGGGTCCCGAAGCGGCTTGCGCCGCCTGAATTATTCCGTAACCGTGATGTTGACGGCCTTGGGGCCCTTGCCACGACGGTCAGGCTCGGTATCGAAGGAAACCTTCTGATTGTCTGCGAGACCTGTGAGGCCGGATGCCTGAACGGCGGAGATATGGACAAAAATGTCCGCTGCGCCATCATCCGGTTTGATAAAGCCAAAGCCTTTTTCACTGTTGAAGAATTTGACCGTACCGGTCTGTGCCATGCTCCGTTCCTTTTCCTTACTTACCGCGTTCCCCTCCGGGCTAGCGGGATTGGTAGTGCCGCCTTTTGTAAGATACATCCGGCGTAAATCATGCAGGCAGTTCTCGAATTCAGGAAAGGAGCCGATCATTGCCGGGATTTCTCCCGACCCGGTATTCTTGCGGTTCCGGCGCGCCGTTCTTCCAGTCTTCCAGTGTTCGCAGATGCCCGAACGCTTTGAGACTGCTAGAATAAGTGTTTTTTGGCAAGCAAAAGTTTTTCCGTCATTTAGGCGACTATATCGAACAGCTGTGCAGCTGACATACTTGGCCGCGCAAATTCGTTGCCTGCAACCCATGTATTAAGCGCGCCGAGAGCCGCAATTCGAGGTTGTACGTGGTCGCGACCCCGCATAAAACTGTCCAAATGGTCAAATATTGACGTGTTGCCCTAGCGGTTGCGCAGAACAATACATGCGCCGCCGGCGCCATGGAGCTTGGCGCAGATCGCGTTGGCTTCGCCGCGCGTGTCGGCGCCGATGCGCACGGCATAGATGCCGCGGCGGCCCATCGGCGTGCGGTAGCGGCTGATGACTGGCTCGTGCTGGTTCAAGATGGCCGGAAAGGCGCGGCGCAGCCGTTCCATCTGGTTCACGGCGGCTGACCGGCGGAAGTTACCGGCAATCTGGATGCCCCAGGGTTTCGGCTTGATCTGGGCCATGGAGATCGTCGCCGAGCGGACAACCGGCAATTGGCGGCAGGCGGCATCGAAATCCAGCCTGGCATTGAGCGGTGCAGCGCCGATCTCTGCGCCAGCGGCGAAATCATCCGCCGGGCGTCCTGTAATATCAAGGACATAGTCTTCGGTTTCAAGCGGCAGAAAGCCGCCGCTCGACAGCCATTTCGACACGCGTGTCGGTCCGGCATTGTAGGCGGCGGCCGCCAGTCCCCAATTGCCGAAGGTGGCGCGCAAATCCTTGAGCAGCGCCGCCGAAGCCGGGAGTGCCTGGGCGAAATCAAAGGGGTTGGCCAGTTGCCGCTCCCTCGCGGTGCCCGGCATGAACTGGGCGATGCCCTGCGCGCCGACGGGGCTTTGCGCCTGATCGTCGAAACGGCTTTCCTTCCAGATCAACCGGGCAAAGAAGTCGCGCGGCACGCCGTGGCCATCGGCCTGGGTGGCGATGGCAGCGCATATCTGGCTGACGGTGGGGGCTGGCGGCTGCACGGGCGCCGGTGCGGCCGGGTTATCGGCCGCAAGCACAATCGATGCGCCGAGGATCGTGAACGATGCGACCAGAGCTATGTTGTATAACCAGTTCACCCAGCCCTCATTTCCCATTCATCCTGCTGTTCAAGCATAAAGCACAGAGACATTGCAGAGGAAAGTCCGGACAGGCCGCCGGTTTAGACGGAAGCTGCCCTGGCCGGTGTTGCCGGGGCAAAGACCCGGATGGCCTTCTCCCGGATGCGGAAATGCGCCGGTGTCCAGGTGGTGAGGTCGCCGTCGGTGTTCACGGCGCGCGGCTTGCTGGTCTTGATGGTGACTTGCGTGGTCTGGAAGGCCCGCACATCGTTCCAGCGGCCATGGGTTCCCTTGCGCAGGCTGGGCAGGAGGCCGAGCAGCCGCCACCAGTGATCCACCTCCAGGCTGTAGAAATCCAGCCGTCCGTCATCGGCGGTCGCGGTTTCCTCCACGGTCATGCCGCCGCCATAATGGCGGCCATTGCCGACGGAAACCTGCATTGTCCGGATCGTCTCGACCGAACCGTCATGCTCGACATAGGCGGTGAACAGCCGGGAGCGGGCGAGGAGGCGGGCGGCAACAATGGCATAGCCGAGTTTGCCCCAGCGCTTCTTGGCCTTTTCCGTCAATTCTGCAGCGAGTTCAGCACTGAAGCCGATGCTGGCGACATTGAAGAACAGGTTGCCGTTGACTTCGCCCAGATCAATAGGGCGCGGTTCGCTGGAAAGGATCAGTTCCGCCGCCTTGAGCGGGACGGGCGGCAGGCCGATTGTCCGGGCGAAATCATTGGCCGTGCCCAATGGCAGGACACCCAGCGGCAGGCCGGTCTCGACAAGACCGGCAGCGGCCGCGTTCAGCGTGCCGTCACCGCCGCCGATGATCACCAGATCGCATGCGTCCCGCATGCGCCTGATGACATCGGAAATGGATTCGTCCTTATCCGGCGCCGCATCGATCAGTGTCAGTCCGCCGGTTTCCAATGCCTTGCGGATGGGATCAATCGGTTTGCGGCCGCTGCGCGCATTGGGATTGACGATGAACAGGGCGCGTCGTGGCGGTTTGGCTGGGGTCAACAGGCTGGTGCTCCGGTTTGCAGTCCGCCGCAGGTGGGGTTTGATTTGTGGCGAAACAAGGCAATGCCATGCCGCAGCCCGGTGGATTTTGCCGGTGGCAAGCGCTACACAGTTGGGATCATCCTTTCGGCAATGCATGAGAGTTCGAGAATGTCCTCCCTCACCACCATCGGTTTTGACGCAGACGATACGCTCTGGGAGAACGAGCAGTTCTTCCGCCTGTCGGAAAAGCATTTCGAGGCACTGCTTGCCCCGCATACGGATGTGCCTGACCTGTCTGACCGGCTTCTGGAGGTGGAGCGGCGCAATCTCGATCTCTATGGTTTCGGCATCAAGGGGTTCACCCTGTCGCTGATCGAGACGGCGCTGGAGGTGACGGATGGCAGGATACCGTCATCCGTTCTCGGCGAAATCCTGGCGGCGGGGCGGGACATGCTGCGCCATCCCATCGAAACCCTGCCGCATGTGCAGGACACGCTGGAGCAATTGGCCGGGCGCTACCGGCTGGTCCTGATCACCAAGGGCGACCTTTTCGATCAGGAGCGCAAGCTGGCGCAATCGGGCCTTGGCGATTTCTTCGATGCGGTTGAGATCGTCAGCAGCAAGGACCGGGCTACCTATCAGCGGATTTTCAGCCGCCATGGCGATGGCCCGGAGCGCAGCATGATGATCGGCAATTCGCTGAAATCGGACGTGGTTCCGGCCATTCAGGCTGGCGGCTGGGGCATTTATGTCCCGCATGCGCTGACCTGGGTGCTCGAACATGTGGACGCGCCGGTGGCGGAGCCGCGCTTCCGCCAGATCGAGCATCTCGGCGATCTCGCACCGCTGCTGGCTGAACTGGGCTAATCCAAGCGGCGTCTTTCCAAGCTTATCGGGCTTGGGGTATGGCTGTTTCCCCGAGGAATTTGCCTTGAGGGGTGTCCCGCGCGGACATCCATATATTTTTTGAGAATATTCAATATTGGTTACGTAATAACATTAATTTTCAGGAGTCATAATGTCGTTTATTTTTATGAAGTCTCCCTTTGGAATTCTACGGTTGGGCCTCCTCATTTTATGGCTGTTCGCATTGCAGCAGCAGGCCCACCCCCAGGATGCAGTGCCTGTGGTGAAGGAAGAATACATCTCCGCGTCGGATGTTATCACGGTTGAGAAGGATGGCAGCTACAGCGTGGAGTGGCAGACAACGCGCCGGCTGCTTGATGCCAGCGGCCGTGACAGCTTTGCAACGAAGACGTTCAGCTTCAATGACCAACTGGCAAGCCTTGACATCATCGAGGCGGAAACCATCAAGGCGGACGGGCGGCGCATCCAGGTGCAGCCGGATCAGATCCGGCTGCAGGAGGACCCGGCGGCGACGGGGCTGCCGGTGTTCAGCACGAGCAAGCAGAAGACCATTATTTTCCCCGACATCGAGGTTGGCGACAGCGTTCGCTATCGGGCGCGGAAAATCCAGAGGGAACCGGATTTTCCCGGACATTTTGCCTATGCCGATTCATTTGCTCCGGACGAACGGGTGCTTGCCTACACGCTGGTGTTGAAGGCACCGAAATCCCTCGGTCTGCGCAGTGAAGCCTTGGCGATGAACGAGGTGCGGGCGACGGATGAAAAGGGTGACGACGTTTGGAGCTGGAGCTTTGCCCAGCCCGACACCAGGCCGCTTGACCACGGCAAGGCGGATGTCTTCATGAACAGTCCGCACATCATCGTTACGAGTTTTGCCGATTGGAATGCCATTGCCCAGGCCTACCGGGCGCGCGCCGACGACAAGCTTGCGGTGACGCCGGAGATTCAGGCGCTTGCCGACGAGCTGACGAAAGATGTTCCCGGCCGGCGCGAACAAGTGCAGCGGATCTACAACTGGGTGCGCGGCAATATCAGGTATGTCGCCCTGTATCTGGCACAAGGGGGCTATGTGCCGCATTCGGCCGGGGACATCCTGCGAAACCGCTATGGCGACTGCAAGGACCACGTTGTCCTGCTCGAAGCGCTTCTGCGTGCCAGGGGGATTGAAAGCCATGGCGCTCTCATTGCTTCGGGCGATCTGTTCAGTCTGCCCTCTGAAGCGCTGCCGGGCTATTTCGATCACATCATCACCTATGTGCCGGAACTTGATCTTTATCTCGATTCCACGGCCGAATATCTGCCATTCGGTTTGAAAGGCTATTGGCTGTCGTCGAAAGCTGTCCTGCATGTGGATGGCCTGACGGGCATCCGCACGACGCCAGCCATGACGGCGCAAGAGAATTCATTGTCCACCAGCACGACCTGGTCACTCGACATGGATGGGTCGCTGCACGGCAGGATCGTGGAAATTTCGCGGGGTGGCATATCGATTGACCGGCGCCGCGCCGTCGCGGGCATCGATCCGCTGCAGCGCGCCGGTCTCGTGCAGCAGCTTCTTGCCCGTAACGGCTTGAAGGGCAGGGGCAGCTACACGGCGGACGATCCGAAAAGCGATGAGCGGGACTACAGGATCGATATCGATTTCACCATCGATCAGACCGGCCTTGATCTGTCCGGTCCCGAGGCGTTCGCCATCACGCCCCCCTTGGCGTTGGGCTATTCCATACCGGACATGACCAGCTTTGCCATGGAGCGCCCCGAACCGCTCTATGCAACAGCCTGTGCGGCCGTTGAGCTTGACGACACCTATGACGGAACCATTCCGGAAGGCGTTGGCGTCCGGTCCCTGCCAAAATCCGTGTCGCTGGCCGAAGGGCCCATCCGGTACGACGCGGCCTATGCGGCGGAGGGACAGAAAATCCACGCAAGACGTCACTACGTCATGCCCATCGACCGGGGGTATTGCACGCCGAAAGATGTGGAACAGATGGCGGAGGCTGTGGGCAAGGTGCGCCAGGATCTGCAGCGGAAAGTTCTGCTGGCACCCGCCGGCGATTGAGCGGAGACGGAGCAGGCCTCTTATTCGGCGGCGTGCTGGTCCTGCGCGCCGTCATCGGGGCCGTTGGGATCGCCTGCCATTGTCTCGCAGCCGAGATCGGGGAAGGCGACGACGCGGTTTCCGGCAAAATCGGTGCGGACCACCACCAGTCCCTGTTCCTCGAAATAGGTCAGGAGCCGCCGGGCGCGCCGGGCGGAATGGGTGCCATAGGCGCGGGCGAGCGTTGCGTCGGACGGACAGGGATTGCCGGTGACCGCCGCCTGCGCGACAATGAAGAACACACCCTGCACGTCATCGGGCAGGCTCTTGGACAGTTCCAGCGCCTGCTGCCATGGCTCGCTCTGCGCGGTTTCGCCATCGATACCGGCGCGCGCAACCGCCAGCTTGCGGCGGAAGGCGGGCAGGGACAGCGCGTCGCCGGGGACGCGGCGGATGCGGCAGCGTACCAGAAAATCCTGATAGAGCACCGCATCGGTGCGGAAACCGGCATCCGGGTCGCCCAGCATTTCCTGCATGACCGCATCAATCAGCGCACTGCGTTCGGCTTCGTCGATTTCCGGGAACAATGTCATGGCGGGCGCTTCCGCTTCGGCCATTGCCTTGGCTTGGGTCAACTGCGCCAGAATGTCGGCGGTCGGGGTGGGCGGCGGCGGCGCGGGACCCGTTTCACCGATGCGTCGTTTCTCACGCCCACCCTGCAATCCGCGCTCGACAACTGGGCGCGCATTGCCCCGC
>NZ_JBQEPA010000038.1:0-29754 GCF_052056495.1 Phyllobacterium sp. 22229 | reverse complement strand
AAGGTGCACAACCGGACACAGGCAGCCGCCGTCTACCGCAATCACATCGATCACGAATCCCTGCAATCGGCCTTCAGCTGGAACACCGAGCGCGCCTTCAGCCGCAATACCGAAATCACAGACCTCATCATCAATATCTGACGGATCGCACCATGAATCCGCCTCTCCTGGAAGGCGACGGGCGCGCGTCGGTCTGTTTCATGCTGCGCAACCGATCGGGGGCCTGAATGGCGGATACCCCTATCGTGATCTCGCCGTCTTTGGCGGCCATGGAGCAACCCACTAAACTGCGCCATGGACAGCGCCCCTCCTCTGGGGCTGCGGCAAAACCATGCACAATAACGGCGCAGGCTGGACAAACGAGCGGACTTGGCGCGGGAGCGTCCACGCGATACGCACAGACGCGGAACACCCTCTTAAACAGCCAGAATAAATATATTAAATACATTCTGGACAATCATGAATATATCAGCGAAACCACCTATATAAATGCGTCAAATTACAAGTATATAAGTAATAATTAAAAATAACTCTCAAACGAAGTGAAGGAATCCATTAAAATTAACTTCTTTATAATTCACGCATTATACCAGCCATTCACGCCATATTTGACGCAATGAAAATCCGTCCGCATTTTATATCAAAATCAACCATTTCCTGTCGACTTCGAGCCCCGCCTACGCCCTTGGGTGAAATTCCCGCCAACCTGCTTAATTCAAATTTATTACGACTAAAGTTGATAATGACTATAGAGAACTACTGCAACCTATAGTAGATTTCATTACGAGGGCCGGAAGTAAACAACAATAATATGCATTTCTAATCATAAATAAGGGTGACATACGGGGGCTTTAGCCATTATGCGGTTGACAGTTTTGGGAGAGGCAACGGTTATGAGTATTGGCGGGCACCTGGTCCCGCGGGTACCGGCAAACTTTCTGCGAATTGTCACCTATATCCTGCTGGAGAGCAATTGCCACTCGGTGGCGCGCAGCAAGCTGGCACAAATACTCTGGTCGGAAACCGACCAGACTCACGCCAGCGTGAATTTGCGCCAAAGCCTTGCGCGCATCCGCCGATTCCAGGAGCAGCTTGGTATCACCCTGATTGAAAGCGACGCTGTCTATGTCAGGCTCAATTTAGCCTCGGTCGAACAGGGCCTTCTCGATATCGATCTGATGGAGTTTCTCAGCTGCGCCGCACGGGGAGGAGCCGAACCCGCTCTCAGGATCTGCGAACTTTATCGGGGCGACCTTCTGATACAAAATGAACCAGACAACTCTGACTTCGACGAATGGCTGGATATCAAGCGCGTCAAAATTCGCGATGATGCGATCGTTGCCCTGCGATCGGCTCTTGATCTGCCTCATTTCAATATTGACGAGAGACGGCAATGCGCGCGCAAGCTGATCGACATCGACCCCTATCAGGAGGTCGGCTATCGCATGCTCATGCAAACGGCATCCCAGCTCGGGATGATCACGATGGTCGAACGAACGTTCCGGGAATGCGCGAAGAAACTGCGCGATGACCTGGATATCGATCCAGAGGCCGAAACAATCGAGCTATACCAGCATCTGCACACCAAAAGATCGCTCAACTTGCCGCAACCCATCATTCATTCGCCGGTGCTGGGGTCCTTGTCTCTCAACGATGCGGACCATCACCGGTCCTACTTTCTTCAGCCGGCAAATTCGCTCGAACTGTCAAGACAGCCCATCCTGCCAAAGATTATTGTATTGTACCTGCCGCAAACCCTCGCAGACCCCATGGAGCAGTTGGCAGCCTCCCTGGTTGACGATATCACGATAGGATTGTGCCGCCTGCGTACGCTGTCCGTGGTCGCACCCTATACATCCATCCGGGTTGTGACGGAATCGAGCATCAACGGCTTCTCCGACCTTCACGAACAATTGGGCGTGGATTTTGTCTTCGACAGCAGACTGATGCGCGGCGATGGCTTTTGTTTCCTCTCGGTAAAACTCATCAATACGCGCACGCGGGAGATCGTCTGGGCGGAAAAACAGAAATTTGATTATACGCTGCCTGAACAGCAGTACCGCCACCTGTCCATGCGCATCGTCCTGTCCATCGTCACCACCATCGAACGGGAGGAGCTGGACCGCTACAACCGGCTGATCCAGAATCCCGATGCCTATTACTGGTACCTTGTCGGCAAGCGTGAAATCGACAGCCTTGATCTGACGAAAGTCCGTACCGCGCGGGATGCTTTCAAGAATGCCCTGATCGCAGCACCGGATTTCGTGCCCGCCTTGAGCGGTGTCGCGCGAACCATGCAGCGCGAATGGCTTGTTCTTGCACGCAATGACAAGGATATCCTGCTTGAAGGCGAACAAATCGCCAAGAAGGCCGCGCCCAACGACCCGGATGACGAACGGCCTTTGCGTGAGCTGGGCACCATCAATATGTATCTTGGCAAGTATGATGAAAGCCTGGAATATTTTGATCAAAGTGAGACGCTCAACCCGCAACATGCCGACCTGCTTGCCGACTACGCCGACGCCTTGACCCATTCCGGCGAGCTCGAACTGGCTCTCAGCAAAATCCAGCACGCAATTGCGCTGAACCCCCTGGCGCCCGACTATTACTACTGGGTGGGCGCAGGCACCTTCCATTATCTCGATCGTTATGCCGAGGCCATCGCGTTTCTTCAGAAGATGAAAAATCCGCGAGCGGCCGCCCGCTTGATGGCAGCATGCTGGGCACGATTGGGTGAACATGAACAGGCCGCGGAATACAGAAATTATGCTCTGGAAGATAACCCGTCTTTTCGAATTGACGAATGGGTAAAATCGATGAGCCTCAGAATGCCTGCCCACCGTAGGATGTATGAAGAATCTCTACGCGAAGCGGGATTCCAGTGACGCAACGTCCAATACAAACAGGGGAAAACATGCATGGAAAAGTATTTCATCATCGGGGAAGCCGGGACTGATGAACTTTGGCTTGTCAACACGGCGGAAAATCGCGTTGAAAAGCTGAACAGCGCTGCCGCTGGATCCGTTATCGAAACCATCAATACAGCGCGAAAGAACGGAATTACGCTCATTAAGGGAGTAAGCATCGCGATTGTTACAAACAGCAGGACGGGGGCTGATGTAAAAATGTCAATTACCGATCCAACAGTTAAATAAAATAGAAATGTCGTTGGATAAGAAATCTCATCGATAATATTCAATTGATATAGAAACGAATCAAAGTACCGTTGCCATGTGGTTCTCCTTCATGGAAAGGTTACTCGCATGGCAAAGTTTTACATCATCGATGAGCCAGAGACCGACACGCTCTGGCTGGTAAACCTGGAAGAAAAAACCGTTGAGAGTCTTGATCGGAGTATGATTGAATGCTCCGGATCGGCTGGGTATGACTTCATAAAGACTATCAGTAATCGATCAGAAAATATAATGATTACTGAAGGTTACCGGAATGGCCCAGCGGAAAGACTCTCGTCCGCGAGCCCCTTGCAATAGGCTGCGCTATTCCAGGGGATCATCGCATTTATCGATATAGGCACGATGATAACGGTTCGCTGGAGTAACAATGCAGCAATTGGCCGAAACTTCCATACTGAACAGGCTGGCGGCGGATGAAGTCAATCTTTGTTCCGCCGCCCGTCTGGAGCAACGGTCGTCGACACGACTGATCGACGCGGATCTGACGGTGCAAAAACTGCGTCCGCACTTTCCCCATCTCGGCATCGTCCGGCTGGCCGAGGTAACCGGGCTGGACCGGATAGGAATCCCGGTGTGGATGGCTGTCCGCCCCAACAGCAAGACTCTGGCCGTGAGCCAGGGCAAGGGGATCACCACAGCCCATGCGCGCGCGTCCGCTGTCATGGAAGCGGCTGAGATCGCCATAGCCGAAAACATTCCCCTCGCATCGGTCCGCGCCAGCCGGCAGGACTTGCTGCAGGCCGGCAAGGCCGTCTTTGACGGGCGGATGCTGGTTATGAAGGGCGCCGACGAACCAGCACCCGAGCTCATCGATGAATGGCTTGAGGGCTATGACCTTCTGCGGAACAGAACGGTATTCGTACCCAGAGAACTCGTATCGCTCGACTTCACATCAGCGCGAAAAGCGCGGCATTACTGCCAGTCGACCGATGGTCTTGCCTCGGGCAACTGCCTGCTTGAAGCTGTTATTCACGGCCTGTGCGAGCGCGTGGAACGCGACGCGACCGAACTATGGCGGTTCAAGCGCGACAGTGCCGTCCATGCCCAGTGCGTCGACCCGGCGGTGTTCCCGGACGCCGGTATCCGCTGGCTGGCCGACAGGATCAGTGGGGCGGGTTTCCTGCTGCGCCTTTTCGATATTCGTTCCGATATCGGCCTTCCGGTATTCATGGCAACCATCAACCCGGTTTCGCGGAAAGGCACCTATCTGCATTTCGATCTTTCTGCCGGGTATGGGTGCCACCTGTCGCCGCGCGTGGCTGCCATGCGGGCGATCACCGAGGCGGCCCAGACGCGTATCACCAATATTTCCGGCGCCAGAGATGATTTTGATCCCTCGGAATATGCGCAGCGCCTTGCTCCTGATCTCGGTGTCTACATAAGGGCAGAGCCGAGGGCCCATTGGCACTTTGACGAACCGGAACCGTCAGAACCTGCGCGCCTCGATGCCTATCTCGACCCGTTGCGCAACCGCGGTATTGGCAGTGCGGTCGTTGTTCCCCTGGGCGGTGAAGCCTATGGAATGTCCGTTTGCCGCGTCCTGATCAACGAACTGGAAAGCCCAGCCGGCATACGCAAACACCGCTTTGGCGGAAGGGCGCTGAACGCGATGTTGCTGCAATGAAGATTCTGTTTGCAGGCCCAAGTCTTTCCAGAACCGAATTCGTGCCCGTGCGCACAAATGAAGATCGCCTGCTGCCCGATCGTTCTCTGACGTGCCGGGGGCCGGCGAAATGCGGGGATATCACCCGCGCGGTGGATGAAGGCTACAGCATGATCGGACTTGTCGACGGCCGTTTCGAGGATGTGGCCGCGGTCTGGCACAAGGAAATACTATACGCGCTTTCGCAGGGCGTCACCGTTCTCGGCGCGGCAAGCATGGGTGCGCTGCGTGCGGCGGAATGCCATCCATTCGGCATGATCGGCATTGGGGAGGTTTTTGCGCGCTACGCGTTCGGCGGATTGGAGGACGATGCCGCGGTGGCACAGGTGCATGCACCGGCCGAGTTTGGCTATACTGCCTTCACAGAAGCCATGGTCACCGTTGATGCGACGCTGGATGCGGCGCTGCATGTATCGGCAATCACGCCCGGCGAACATGTCTTGATCCGCGACAGAGCCAATGCAGTGTTCTTCAAGGACAGGAGCTGGGCACGCATATTCGAGGCCCTGGCTCCCGATATCATTGACGCCGCCGGACGGCTCAAGCCTTTCATTCGCAACGTCAAAAGACAGGATGCGGAGGCCCTGTTGAACGTGTTGCTTGAAGGCAAAAACCCTGCCGAAGCCGGGGGATTGACGGCAGATTCCACCAGCTGGCTCTTCAACGAAACGACGCAGTGGCGAAAACTGCGGGCTCAGCACTGAACGGATCCGCCGGGGTTTCAAAAAGGACTATCCTTGGAAGATGTAAGCGACAGTACATCTTCGATGTATGATCCCTCCTCCAAAAGGATGCGGCCTTCGCTCTGGGTTGGCTTTTTTCAGCGCCCAGTAGGCCGATTTCAGCATCGGACAACCGCCAAAATCCAAAGCGTTTCCCGCCGTGCCTTCCTATAGGATGGTCTTCGGAATATTTGGATTGAAAGTTGCACTGTAACCACGGAGGGGACTATGTCACCAACTACAGAGCGGCACCGGCCACTCAGCCGCGCGCGCCGACACTTTCTCGGCGTGGCGCTTTCCACGAGCGTCAAGGTCGCGGCAATCACAGGCTTGGCCACGGCCATGTCTTCCTTCCCCGCGCGGGCCATGGGAAGGAAATGGTGGAGACATGGCGGCGAGCCCGGCCGTACCCCCGGCGGCGACAATCAAAACTGCTTTCTCCGGGGCACCTCGATCAGGACCCCGGCAGGTGAGGTTCATATTGAAGATCTTCGGATCGGCGATGATGTGGAAACCATGAACGGCAAAGCTGCCGCCGTGAGATGGATTGGACGCCAGGTTTACAAAAGGAACAGCCCGTCCTGGGCGGCCAGCGTCATGCCAATCCGTATTTCACGCCACGCTTTCGATCAGCAAACGCCCCACGCGGATCTCTACCTCTCGCCCAATCACGCACTGTATGTCGATGGCGTTCTGATCCGCGCGAAGGATCTGGTGAACGGCCTGTCCATTGCTCCGTCGCTTCCCCCTGACCGGGAGATCATCGAATATTTCCACATTGTGCTTGATACCCATGACGTGATCTTCGCCGAAGGTGCTCCTGCTGAAACATTCCTGCTTCGCGACAGTAACCACGAGAGCTTTAGCAACTTTTCCGAATATGCACGCCTTTACCCCGCAGGCCTCGGCACACCCATGGTGCCCTTCGCGCCGATCATTGGTTATGAAGGCGGCCGCGAGAACCTGATGGCTCTTCTGCGCCTCGGCCTGCCCCGCTTCATCGGCTTGCGTGATCCGGTTCAGGACGCCCGCGACAGATTTGCCTTGCGTGCCCGGGAAACCGCAGGCACCGACCGGATGCACGCCATGGCCTAACGAGAAGCGCCGCGGCAAGGAATAGGTAACCGCTTGAATGCGACAAGCAGGCGTTCCCCTTCGGGAGCGCCTGCTTGAGGATGTTCAGCAATAGCGCTTACCTGGCTCAAGTCCGGCTAGTCCTCACACGGCTTCAGCGCGTTCTCCGCCCGTTCGGAAGCCTCCGATGCCTTCATGAAAGCCATGCAGCGCCTTGATATGATCGGCAAGCCGCAATGCCAGCGCGACAATTGTCAATGTCGGCATATCGTTGCCGCAGGTCGGAAACACCGAACTGCCCGCGACGTGCAGGTTGTGGATGCCGTGCACCGTACAGTCCTGGTCGACGACGCCCCTATGCGGGTCGACATGCATCCGGGTGGTTCCCATATGATGATTACATCCGATGATCGAAAGCTCAGGCTCTGCAGCCGGCCGCTCGAGATCGACATGTCCGACGCCGGATGCCTCAAACTCATCCTTAATCAGTCCCAGCATCCGTGAGTGGGTGTGCTTTTCCAGATCGCCGACACGCCAATCAAGCGCTGCCCGGTTGAGGCCCAACCTGTCCCGCTGCGCCGACAGCGTAACCCTGCTCTCCCTGTTGGGAACGGGTTCGATGACACTCTCGATCTGGAAATAATCCGACTTCGCGGCGAGCCGCAGCTTCCGGTAGAGCAGGGATGCCATGAGGTTGGGACTGCCAAGCGCAACGGTGGCAAATGTTCTCAATTTGAAGTCGCGATAATGCCGCCACCGGATGGCATTGTATATCTCGTGGAAACGCTCGGTCAGCGTGCTGTCCTCGCCCGCCCGGCATGCCCGGAAATAGGTGCGGCACTGCACCAGTTGTTCGTCCCGCTGAACCTGTTCCGTCAAGCCGAGATGCGCGCTTGCGCTGGTACCATCCACGGCAAGCTTGGGATTGTGATAGGTGTAGCGGGCATCGTAAAAGCGAAACGCGGCGGCATTGACCGCAGGTATCATCTGGCCAAGGCGAATACGCGGGTGCTCCATGAAATAGCGGCCGACCACATCGTGCTGGTTGCCAAGCCCTCGCTGATCACACCGGTTGGACAGCAGGAGAAGACGGGCGTTTTCGATCCCGCCCGCGGCTAGAATGACTCTTTGGGCCCGCACGAACATCATCTTTTGCCCATATGTCGCCACGTGCACGCCGGTTACGGTTGATGGATCTTCATGCGTCGCGATCTCGGTTGCATTGGCATTCAGCAGCACTTTCGTCGTTTGCGCGGTGCGTAGAAACGCCTCATAGTCGCGGCCAAACCGCGTTGGCGGGCTAAACTTGCTCACCATCGTCTCAAGCGAGGCATCATTCAGCTCCAGCAGTATGGAGCGGTCGCCCACGAGATGTTCGTGCCAGAACTGCGGTTCGAAACCGTGATTGTTGACTTGGACCAGGTCGCTTGCACGGGCATAGAACCGCTGCATCTCCGTCAGATCAAACGGCCATCCACTGTTGGGCACCCAGTGCCGCGGTTCAAAATCAATGCCGATGAACGGTCGTATCCACCCGCCCCAGCAATTGGAACTGCCGCCGAATTGCCGGGTTCTCGTCGCCTGAAGGTCGTAGGGGATGCCAAGGTTTTCGCCCTGGTAGAGGGATTGTGACGCGGCATTGAAGTTCAGTCCACCGCCTTCAAGAACGATCGTTTCAATGCCCCGTTTCTGGAATTCGAGCGCAAGCGTGATCCCTGCAACGCCGCCGCCAACGATGCATATCGCGGCATCCAGAACTGAACCCGCTGGAAGTTCTCTGGCGTCAACAAACATGGCGTGAAAGCCCGGATTGAGCAAAGCTGAAAACAATATTGAGCGATATGGCGTGTTCCATTGCCGATCGACCTCAAGCCAGAACGAGCAAGACCAGTGTTATGCTCACAGAGACAATCCGCCGGTTGGCGGCTTGTCTGTCCCCATCGGATATTTGAGGGCGATTATAGGGCCGGATGGCCTCCAGGCGGAATATGCTGTGACGGCTAGGACTAGTAGCCCTTTTGCTTAGAGCCCTCCTCATTCGGGCTACTGGTTGCACAACCGATTGGGTACAGTTCAAAGCTGGGCAGCTTGCCCGAGCGCCGTGGCGCCGCCGGCAGCCTGAACAGCCAGACTTCCCAGAGCGACACCGGCATTGAGGCAGGATTGCGGGTCCAGCCCGTCGAGCCAGGCATTGATGAACCCGGCATCGCATGCGTCGCCTGCGCCAGTTGTATCAACGACGGCAACACTTGGAGCAACGCTGTAGAAATAACGGCCATCCACCATCAGATGGGCACCGCGCGCGCCGGATTTGACGACAACGACGGGAAAGTTTTCGGCAAGCTTGCGCAGGCTTTCAACCGGATCGGACAGGCCGGTGATCGCCGTCGCCTCTTCCTCGTTCGGCAGGAAGATATCCACACCCGCGCAGTTTCCGATAAAGGCGGGATCAAAAATCAGGGTTTCATCCCAGCTGGGATCGAGGGAAACCGTCAAGCCGTGCGCCTTCGCATTCCGTACCAGATCAGGGATCTCAACGAGAGTGGCATATTCGGCGATATGAAGATGTGTTGCCTTCTCCCAGGCGAGCGCCGGCAGCAATGTCGCCGGTTGCGCTGACCCGGCCCGGCGTGAGAGAAAGGCCCGCTCTTCGCTGTGATTGATCGCAACCGAAACCTGCGGGCCGGCATCGGGCGCCTGCTCAAGAAAGCGCAGATCGATGCCGCTCGTCCCGAGTTGATCCAGCAGCCCCATGGATAGGGAGTCGGTACCAAGCCGGGCAAGAAGCGCCGTGGTCCTGCTCGTATGCGCCAGATAGGCCGCGACGATGAACGCGCCGCCGCCGCCGGTGATGGCCATGTTTCTGGCAAAGACCTCGCGCCCGAGCACCGGCATTGACTCAAGCCCGGTAAAAATCAGGTCACAGTAAATCCTGCCGATACTCAGAACGGCATTCTTTTCGGCTGAATTGGATTTCATAAACGGCCCAGCGACTTCTCGGTTTTTGCATCGAAGAGATAGAGTGCCGTTGGCGCGGCATAGGCGGTGACGGTGCTTCCCGTCGCCGGGATCAGTTTGCCCGGCGCTGTTGCAATGACCGATTGTCCGGCAACGTCGAAGTGCACCAGCGTTTCGGATCCCAGCGGCTCGACCGCCGACACGACGCCCTCCAGTTTGAAGTTACCCGGCGCTGCCTCGCCGATCACCAGGTCGTGCGGGCGAATACCGATCAGCATGGCGCCGCCAGCTTCCACGGCAACACCCGTATCGGTGCGGCGGCCGGGAATGAGGTTCATTGACGGACTGCCGATGAACCGCGCGGTGAACACATCCAGCGGGTTTTCGTAGATCTCCATCGGCGTTCCTGTCTGCAGGATATGACCGTCGCGCATCACGACGATCCGGTCGGCCATGGTCATGGCTTCCACCTGATCGTGGGTAACATAGACGATGGTCGTACCCAGCCGCTGATGCAGACGCTTGACCTCGATGCGCATCTGCGCCCGCAATTGCGCGTCAAGATTGGACAGAGGCTCGTCGAACAAGAAGGCAGAGGGATTGCGCACCATTGCACGGCCGATGGCGACGCGCTGGCGCTGGCCGCCGGACAATGCCGAGGGACGCCGTTCGAGCAAGGCGGTCAGCCCAAGCATTTCGGCAGTCTCGTCAATGCGCTTGTCCTTGTCTTCCCTCGACATTTTGGAGGTATAAAGACCGAAGCCAATATTCTGCCGGACGGTCAGGTGCGGATAAATGGCATAGTTCTGGAACACCATGGCAATGTTGCGTTGCTTGGGTTCACGTTCGTTGACCACATCGCCGCCAATACGCAGCGTGCCTCCGGAAATATCCTCGAGACCCGCAATCATGCGCAGCGTCGTTGATTTGCCGCAGCCGGACGGACCGACAAAGACAACGAATTCGCCGTCGGCGATTTCAAGGTCGATGCCGTGGACCACATTGGTCTTGCCATAGCGCTTGACCAGGCCCTGAAGTTCAATTGTCGCCATCAGGCAGCTCCTACCAATGCTTTGAAATTATGGTCAAGTTCATGGGCCGCCCGGCTCTCGCTGGCGGAATGATCGGCAGCCAATTGCGCGAAAACCGAAGCTCGGTCGCGATAGGATGACAGTGCCGCGGCCATGGGCTCCGCGGCGGGGCCGCCGAACCGGCTGCGCACACGGACAAAATAGTCGGGCGATACGATTTCGGCGAACTGATCGCGATCAACCGACGGTGTGCGCCCGGTCGCATGTTCGAAAGCCACCAGAAACGGCTCGAAGCCGCCGGTGGGCAGATCGCCCTGTTTGGCAACAACTGCCCTGGCAACCGTAGCGGCGATTTCATGGGCTTCCCGGAACGACAGGCCTTCGCGGCGCACCAGTGAATCGGCAAGTTCGGTGATGGTGATGCAGGAGCGGCGGATATTGCCGGCGACACGCTCGGAATCGATACGGATTGCCGATACGAACGAAGCCATGAGATCGAGAACGCGCCCTGCGGAAACAAAGGCCTCATAGCCCATCGACTGGGTTTCGCCCTCGCTGTCATTCATGTCGGTGAATGGAGTATTGTGCATGACGTCAAGCACGGTGCGCGCCCGGCCGAATGTTTGGCTTGCCAGCAGCCGCATATGTTCGATGGGCACAGGATTGCGCTTCTGCGGCATGATCGACGAAATTTGCACCAGCGCATTCGGGACATAGACCTGCCCCACTTCAAAGCTCGTCCAGAACTGGAAATCCTGGATCAACCGGCCGAGATGCAGAAACATCAATTCGATGGCACTGTAGGTGGAGGTGATATAGTCGACCGCGGCGATGCAGCTGTAGGAGTTGCGCAGCGGAGCGGAAAATCCGAGAAGCTCTGCCACGCGGGCGCGATCGATCGCAAATCCGGAGGTGGTGATGGCCGCGGCACCCATGGGGCTGAGATCGACGATCTGCCGCGCTTCCTCGAAGCGGTTCATGTCGCGTATCAACACTTCGATGACGGCAGACAAGTAGTGGCCGAAGGTGGTCGGCTGTGCCGGCTGGCCATGCGTGTAGGCAACGATCAAGGTTGCTTTCTCGCGCTCGGCCGCATCGATCAGAGTATCAAGCAGGTGGCGCGCCTTACCCATCAGCGCATCGATGCGCGCCTTCAGTCCAAGCTTGAAAAGCGTATGATCAATATCATTGCGCGAACGGGCCGTGTGGAGGCGTCCTGCGATATCGGCACCAACCCGTTGTTTCAGTTCCTTCTCGATCAGGAAGAAGAAGTCTTCCACCTCTCCCGTATAGACGAGCGAGGCCGGATCGATGTCGCGGTCAATGGCTTCGAGCGCAACCGCGATTTTGGCCGCCTGCGTGCGGTCGACGATGCCTGTTTCCACCAGCATCACCAGATGGGCGCGATCGATGCGGCGGAAGCCATCGACATGATGCGACTTGGCACCGTCAAACAGAGGCCGCAGCACCGCTTCCTTGTAGACCGGATCGGGAAAGAGGCTTTTGTCGGAGAGACGCGGATCATTCAACGTCATGGCGATTATCCTTTCAGTCCGGCCAGCATCACGCCGCGCACGATATAGCGCTGCAGCACCAGAAAAACGATGAGCGTCGGCAGCGTGGCGATGGCTGCGCCAGTCATAATCAATTCCCACTGGATCGACTGTTCGACGGCAAAGCTCGAGAGGCCGACGGGAAGCGTGTAGAGTTCCTTGCTCGTGGTCACGATCAACGGCCAGAAGAAGGCCGTCCAATTGCCAAGGAAGGTGAAAATGGCAAGGGCGGACAGCGCCGGCGTAACCAGCGGCATTGCCACTTTCCACCAGATCTGGAACTCGTTCAGACCATCGATCCGCGCAGCTTCCAGAAAGTCGTTGGGGATGGTGTCAAAGAACTGCTTCATCAGGAAGGTCCCGAACGCTGTCATCATGCCCGGGAACATGATGCCCCAATAGCTATCCAGCCAGCCCAATTGGCTCGACATGAGGTACCACGGAATAACCAGCATCTCTGTCGGTATCATCAGGGTCGACAGGATGGCGAGGAAGATCAGATAGCGGCCGCGGAATTCGAACTTTGCCAGCGTGTAGCCAACAAGGCTGTCGAAGAAAACATTGGAAAGCGTCACTGTGATGGCGACAAGGCTGGAATTGAGAAACCAGCGCATGAAGCGGCCGTCGAGCAGCACCTTGGCATAGTTTTCCAATGTCGGCGCTGCAGGAATAACACGCAGATCGTAGACCTGGCCTGCCGTCTTCAGCGAGGTGGAGAACATGAAGAGCAGTGGCGTGATCATGATCAGGCCGCCGATCAGAAGGAGTGTCCAGACGAGGATCTGGGCGGGTCTTATGTTGGCGCGGTACAATCCTGCCGGCTTCGGGAGAGCTGTGGTCATATCATTTATCCCTCAAGACGCGCAGTTGCAGCAATGACACCACCAGCAGGATGGAAAACAGCACAACTGTCTGCGCTGCCGCATACCCCATCTGGTAGGATGAAAAGGCGGTCTGGAAGATCATCAGCACCAGAGGCTTCGTCGAGCCCAGGGGGCCGCCGGGGTCATTGGTGGTCATGTTGTAGACCTGATCAAAAATCCGCAGGAAGCCGATGGAGGAAAAAACCACCAGAAAAACGGTCGTTGGCTTGAGCAGCGGCAAGGTGATGCGGCGCAGAATGGCCCACTCGCCGAGGCCGTCGATGCGGGCAGCCTCATAATAGGTACCTGGAATGGCGCGCAGACCGGCCATGAAAATGATGATCTGGAAGCCAAGACCGGCCCAAATCGACGTCACCATGATCGACGGCAGCGCCTGATTGACCGACCGGATGAAGGGCTGCTGCGGCAAGCCGAAAAGCCCGAGGACATCATTGATGACACCGATTGGCGCCGGCTGATAAAACCATCGCCATACCCAGGCCATAGCGGCGGCCGTGGTCAGAAATGGCAGGAAATACAGTGCCCGGATGAAGGCGTGCATGAAGCGCACGCGATCGAGATAGTAAGCAATGGTGAACGCCAGCAACAGGCTGATCGGGGTGCCGATCAGCAGATAGGTGAAGGTATTGCGGAAGACTTTCCAGAACTGCGGATCGCTGAACAACCGCTCGTAATTGCCCAGACCGATGAACACCGGCGGACGCATCAGATCCCAATCCGTCAGCGACAGCCAGAACGCTTGCAGCGTCGGATAGAAACGGATGACGCTGTAGAACACGATAGGCAGGGCAAGAAACGACCAGACCCAGATCAGCCGCTTGGTTTTCATGGATAGCCGGTCCCACACGGGCCCGGTGGGGCGGCTTGCGGCCGCCCCTTCCGTATTGACAGGTGTGGAAACCATTGGACGATGCCCTTACTTCTTGGCGGAATCGATGATTGCCTGTTCGGCGGTTGCCGCCTGGGCAATCGAGTCTTCCGCTGACTGTCCTTCCAGAAGAACGCGGTTGGCCATGTCCATGGCCGTCTGGCGCTGCGCAGCCTCATCGACGAATTGCGTGGTATGCGCATATTCAAGTCCCTTGAGGAACGGGCCGAAAATCGGATCGGCCAGATTGGCGTCCGTCAGGGCGGCGGAACGGCGCGCAGGCAGCTCGCCCACAGTCTTCAGCCAGATGTCCATGGCTTCCGGCGAGGAGATATAGGCCAGGAACTTCTTCGACGCTTCGAGCTTTTCCCCGCTGACGCGCGCCCCAATACCATTGGCGAAATAGCTCGCATAATTGGACCGCAGGCCTGCCGCATTGGCGGGCAGTTCAGTGACGCCCCACTCGAAGGTATTGATCGTCTTGAAGGAGCCGAGACGGAAAGTCCCGTCGATGGTCATGGCCGCCATACCTGCGCGAAACGCTGCCTGGCCTTCATCCATGAAGCCGACCTGGCCGATCTTCTTCTCCGTCTGCAGGCTGGTGTAGAACTTCAGGGCCTTGATGCCGGCCTCACTGTTATAAGTCACTTTTGTATTGTCGGCTGAATAGGGTTCGCCGCCATACTGCCGGATGAGAACTTCACGCCACCACTGGTGATCCTGCCCCGTCATATCCAGCGTTGTACCGGCAACGACAAGGTTTCCAGCGGCATCGCGCTTGGTTGTCGCAACGCCGGCCGCAACGAAATCGTCCAGTGTCTTCGGCGGATTTTCAATCCCCGCCTCTTTCAGCAGCTTCTTGTTGTAGAACAGTGCCAGCGAGCGGACAGCTGTCGGCAGGCCATAATATTCGTTGCCCCGCTTCATGGCCGTCACGATGGGAAAGAAATCGCTTTCGATCTTGTCGTGCGGGAACATGTCGGTTGGCAGCGGCTGCAGCAGCTTGCCCGCAACGAACTTGTCAAGCCATCCGTAGAACAGCTGCATGACATCCGGACCCTTGCCGCCCATATTGGCCGCAACAATGCGTGTCTGATAGTCCGCATAGGGGAAAGTCGTCTGCTTGACGGTGATACCGGGATTGGCCTTTTCGAAATTGGCAATCAGCTGATCCATTGCCTTGACACGGGTATCGTACACATACTGCCAATATTCGATTTCGACCGCCTGCGCCGTTCCGGCAGCAAAAGTGGCAAATCCGGCAAGCAGGCCGGCCAATAGAATTCCTTTACGCATATAACCTCCTGTGCCCTGCCATATCCATCATCGGATGCAGAGCTTCCCTGTTCCCCAGGCACCGGCGCTGCAGTCCGCATCGACGATCCCCATGACCTCATCCCACCGCACGGCAATGTTTTTGCTGCAGCAACCCCGAACGTTGTCGTGGCTTACATATAAGCTTCACCGTCAGCGATGATTTGTCAATAACATACTTTACTTGAATTATTGTATTGCGTCAGAACGCCTCTTGGAGGTATCGATGAAAGACTGGAATTGAGGTTCGAGACATGGCCCGACAGACGAGCGGTACGCATCAGATTGCCATCGGTAAAAATCCCGAGCGCAGCCGGCATCACAACCGGCGTGTTGTCCTGGATGTGGTGCGTATTCACGGCTCGCTGGGACGCATGCACATCGCCAAACTGACCCAGCTGACCGCCCAGGCGGTAGCCAATATCGTCGACGAGCTGGTCAGCGATAATTTGCTGATGGAGGTCGGGCGCCTCCGGTCCGGCCGCGGCCAGCCGCCCATTCAGTTCGCCGTCAATCCCGACGGGGCCATTACCATCGGCATCGAGATTGCCGCGGATCACATGGTGATCGTTGTTTTGGACCTTGCGGGGCAGGTGCGTTCCAGAGAAATCGTTCCCGTCAAGAACACCACGCCCGAGCACTTTGTTCCGCGTTTTGTCGGCGAGGTCGACCGGATTCGCACGCTCTTCAAGGCGAAGCTCCTGGGCATCGGCGTGGTCATGCCGGGACCCTTTGAGATCGATGGCATGACGTCCGTTGGTCCGACCACCCTTCCCGGCTGGGGTACGATCGACGCTGCAGAGATGCTGTCCGAGGCCAGCGGCGAACTGGTCATCGTTGAGAACGACGCGACTGCCGCCGTGGTCGGCGAGCGGCTGTTCGGTGCCGGGCAGACGATTTCCGATTTCTGCATGATCTATTTCGGTGCCGGTATCGGCCTTGGCGTCATTCACGAGGGAACGCCGTTTCGCGGCGCTTTCGGCAATGCCGGTGAAATCGGACATATCGTGGTTGCCCCGCGCGGAAAACAATGCCCATGCGGCCAGAGCGGCTGCCTTGAACTCTATGCCTCGCTGCATGCCCTGAAGGAGAAACTGCGCGAAGCCGGCATCGCCGCGAGCGAGTTTTCCGACCTTGAGACCCTTCACGCCGGAAACCATCCCGTTCTGAGAGCGTGGATCGGTGAGGCCGCAGATTATCTGAGCCCGATGGTTTCGATGCTGGAAAATATTCTGGATCCGGAAACCGTAATGCTGGGCGGAGCCATGCCGGATGCTATCATCGATGACATCATTTCCGCCATGCACAACCTGCCTGTATCCGTCGCGAGCCGCCGTGTACGCTCCCTGCCGCGTGTCCAGCGCGGCCAGACGGGTCAATTGACCGCCGCACTCGGCGCCGCAGCACTGCCGCTGTTCGAGGTCGTCACCCCCAAACTTGATACATCACCCACAGACATAGCCCACAACACGTTATAAGCGGCAGGAGGATACCGTGCTGACGTCCCATGAGCGGATCGAACGACAAAAATCCCGGCCAGCCCTGGTCCGGCTGCACCATGCATTGTCCCGGTTGACATCGACGGCAACTGTCATGAACACCGGCGCGCATCCGGATGACGAGCAGAACGGTCTCTTGGCCATGTTCCGCTTTGGCCTCGGAATGCGGGTTGTGATCGCCTGCTCGACCCGTGGCGAAGGCGGACAGAATGCGCTCGGGCCGGAACGGTTGGGGGCACTTGGCGTGCTGCGATCGCGGGAATTGGAAGAGGCAGCCCGGCAGCTCGATGCCGATGTCCATTGGCTCGGACACGGACCAGAGGATCCGGTGCATGATTTCGGCTTTTCCAAGGATGGCGACGCGACATTTGCCCGGTGGGACGAAAAGCGCATCATCGAGCGGCTGGTACGCGCTTATCGGCAGGAGCGGCCGGATATCGTCATTCCGACATTTCTGGATGTTCCCGGACAGCACGGCCATCACCGTGCCATGACCCGCGCCGCTGAAGCTGCCCTTGCGCTTGCCGCGGATGCGGGTGCTTATCCCGAACATTGTGCCGAGGGCCTGACACCATGGCGCGTGGCCAAATATTACCTTCCCGCCTGGCCGGGCGGCGGCGACACCTATGATGACGAGATCCCTCCGCCGGATGCAACCATTGCCATCGACGCTTCAGGCACGGAACCGGCAACGGGCGCCGCTTACGATCATATCGGCGAATGGTCACGCGCCTATCATGCCTCCCAGGGCATGGGTGTCTGGCGCAATACACCGCGGCTGTCCTGGCCGCTGCATCTGCGGCATGGCCCCAGGGGAAGCCAATCCGAGCATTCCATTCTTGAAGACATCCCGGCAACACTCGCAGATCTTGCCGGCGCCGCAGGCCATTCCGCAGGCAGCGTGCTGCTGGCTGCCCATGACGCGATCAGCAAGGCCATCCAGGCCTTTCCAAACCGTGACCGTATCACCACGGTGCTCCTGGATGCTGCCGGCCATATCGACAGTATCGAAGCGCTGGCCTCGCCAGCCTTCATGGCACGGCACGGACATCGGCTGGATCGCAAGCGCCGGGAAATTGACGCGGCATTGCTTGAAACGGCCGGGATAGACGTGCGTGCGGTTACAGAACCGCAGCACCTTTCCCCCGGAAGCACCGGCCGCATTACGGTGCATATGGACAATCCGTCCATCCCGCTCCCGGACGGCATATCGATCGCGCTGCCGTCTGACGTAACTGTTGTCCGATCGCAGGATGCCGCAAGGTCCCGCTCCTTCGACATCAAAGCGGCTGCAACGGCTGCGCTGACCAATCCATATGGACACACATGGTCCAGCCTTGGTGGAAACGGCGCGGCTTTCGCCAATGTTACCGCCAGAATTGGCAACCGGCAGGTTCAAGGCACGTTCGATCTTGAAGAGCCATTGAGCATCGTGCCCAAGCATTCCCTGACGCTCCTGCCCGAGGCCATCATCGCCAGACGCGGCGATGCGATGCGCAGCTGGCCGATTCGGGCCGATGGGATGGATCCCGCAGTTGCTCTGCGCTTTGATGCGCCGCCCGGCTGGACAGTCAGGCCGCAGGACGGCCAATGGCTGCTGTCCGCCCCTAAGATGCTGCCCGCCGGGCTCACCCAGATCACGCCGGAAATATCCGGACATCCGGCCATGCGCAGCACACCCATTTCCTACCCGCATACCGGGCGCTGCGTCTTCATCGCCCCGGAACGGCTACGGGTGCTCGCACTGGACTTGAAGCTGCCGGAAGGCGCCAAGATCGGTTACGCCGGCGGCGGCGCCGACAGGGTCGCCCTGTGGCTTCAGCGCATGGGACTGGATGTCACGGAACTCGATACGGAGGCTCTTGGCGGCGACCTCTCGCGCTTTACCACCATTGTGGTGGGCATTTTCACGTTCGGCCTGCGAAAAGACCTGAGTGCAGCGACGGAACGCCTGCATGGCTTCGTTGAAAACGGCGGCCACCTCGTCACGTTGTATCATCGCCCCACCGACGGCTGGATTCCCAGCGTCACGCCGTCGCGCTATCTGAAAATCGGATCACCGTCACTGCGCTGGCGCGTGACCGATCCCCATGCCCCCGTAACGATATTGTTGCCCCGGCACCCCTTGCTGACGGGTCCCAATATCATCGGGCCAGCCGATTGGGACGGATGGGACAAGGAACGCGGCCTTTATTTCGCGTCGGAATTTGACGACGCCTATGAGCCGCTCTTATCCATGCATGACGCCAATGAACAGCCGCTGAACGGCGGGCTGATTTCGGCCCGCATCGGCAAGGGCAGGCACACCCACACCGGCCTTGTCCTGCATCATCAGCTCGACAGACTGGTGCCGGGCGCGTTCAGACTGATGGCCAATCTCGTCCAGCCGGCCTGAAATCCCAGGCCGGCGGTTTGTTTAGCGCGATTCTGCGTTCAGCCGCTCAATTCAACCCTTCGACATATCCAGCGGCGGCTCGACGCCAGCCTTGAGCGGGCTGACATAGGGCGTACGGGCCGTCTGCTGGGCGAGCGCATGTTTGGAATCCTCAAGCAGAACCGGGTTGGTGAGAACCGCCAGGCCGAGTGCCGCCATGGCCTTGGCCGCATGCACCATGGCTTTGTGCGCAGCCGGTGCCTTGCCCTGTGCAACCACGTGCCATGTATGGAAGGGCGTGCCGATAGCGACCGTCGGCGCATGCACCTGCACCGTCGGAACGACCCAGCTGACATCCGCAATATCGGTGGAACCGATGAAAGGTCTGCGCACTGTATCAAAGGGCACGAGAAACTCCGCCAGCGGCGCATCGGTAACCGGCATGCCGATCGCCTGATAGACGGACGCTATCTCCTGCTCTGACAGAGTTTCACGAATCTGCCGGGCAAAATTGCGATCATTGTCATCAAAAGCCGGGGCGCCAAGTTCTTCCATCGTACGGTACAGCGCCTGCTCGAGCGGCTTGTTGCCCAGCGTATTGGAGACGGCACTGATGATCTTCATGTCAACGCGCGTCTCGGTCATCATCGCCGCACCCTGCGCAATCTTGTGGACCCGCTCCACCAGATCGAGCATGCCGGGCAAATCCATGGCGCGAATGGAGTAACGCACCCGCGCATGGGCCTGCACCACATTGGGCGCGATTCCGCCCGTATCGAGTATGGCGGAATGCACCCGCGCATCGGACGGCATATGCTCGCGCATGTAGTTGACGCCGACACTCATCAGTTCCAGCGCATCCAGGGCACTGCGCCCAAGATGCGGAGAGGCCGCCGCATGGGCCGCCCGTCCGGTGAAAACAAAGTCAGCACGGGTGTTGGCCAATGACAGGGCAGGCGCGACTTCCCAGAAACTGTAGGGATGCCAGGAGATTGCAACATCCACATCATCGAAGGCCCCGGCCCGCACCATGAAGGCCTTCGCCGCTCCACCCTCTTCGGCGGGGCAGCCATAGTAGCGCACGCGTCCGGCAATGCCCTTCTCGGCCAGAAAGTTCTTCAGCCCCACTGCCGCCAGCAGGGCGCCCGCACCCAGAAGATTGTGGCCGCAGCCATGTCCATTGCCGCCAGCTTCAACAGCGCTGTATTGCGTCATCCCGGCTTCCTGAGACAGGCCCGGCAAGGCATCATATTCCCCGAGGAAGGCAATGACCGGTCCGCCCTCTCCGGCCTCTCCGACAACGGATGTGGGAATGTCCGCCACACCTTCCGTGATGCGGAAACCGTGATGCTGCAGTTCCGCCTTGTGTTCGGCAACCGACCGAACTTCCGTGTAGCACACTTCCGGCATGGCCCAGACGCGGTCACTCATTTCAATGAGCCGCTGCTTCTCGTCCTCAACCTTTTGCCACAACCCCTGACGGTCATTCATGCTCATCTGCCTATTCCTTTATCTCTCAGAGTTGTGCCGCATCATCGAAGACCAGCGCGGAAGCCGGTGGAACGGTGCCTTCAAACCAGAATGCCGCAGCGGCACGCGACATGGCGGCGCCGTCATGGCCTACCCCTTCCACCCTGATTAACCTCCAGTTGAATACCATCCCAAGGCGCTTCGCCTCGCGCTCGGCAAACCCGTAGACGAAGTGTGCGCGTGCATAACGTGAACGCCCCTGTGCAAGCGCTTCCGGCTGGGAGGGCAGGTTCGGATCATCCTCGGCTATGTCCTGATCGCCGGCGAAAATATGCATCGGATAGGCAAGCCAGCGCGCAAGCTCGTTCTCGGACAGCCCGATTCCGCCCATCCCCTCGGGAAATTGCCGTTGCAGGTCCGGCAAGGTATACCAGCCGGGATTGGCAGCAATGACCGCGGAAAAGACACTGGGATCCTGTGTCGCCAGCAGCCGATGCGCAAACTGGCCGCCGGCGGAATGCCCGAACAGCCTGGCCCGTGCCTGGCGGGTTACACCACTGGCCTGAAGCGCGGCAAAGATGCGGGCCGGAACACCGTAGAGCCATTCCTCCCGCTTGCGCGCCTCGCCGCTTGCTTCCATGACAAGGCCGTTATTGTAACTTTCGGCCTCTGGAAACTGCGCATCGGAAAATGTCGGCGCAACAATCAGCAGCCGGTGTTTTTCGGCGGCGGGTATCCAGAAATCCCGATACTCGTCGCCATTGCGCAGCATGCCGTGCTGAACAATGACCACGGGATCGTCAGGACCATGGGCTTGCGGCCGGTAGAAGTGAACCGTCAGCGGCCGGTCAGGATGAAACCTGTCAATGAGGGGTATCGCACTGCTTCCGGTCGTGGGGATGAGAGGGACGGACGTCATGATATCTCCGAGTTATGCAAATGGCAGGCCGCACTCTGCCCTGGAGCGACGTCCTTGAGTTCGGGGCGGCGTTCACGGCATACCGGCATCGCTTGGCCGCAGCGCGGATGAAACGGACAGCCGGTTGGCGGGTCGAGCGGCGATGGCAAGTCCCCCTTGAGCGGCTCAAAACTGCGTTTGCGCCGGCTGATGGATGGGCTGGCATGGATCAGCGAGGCACTGTAGGGATGTGCCGGCTTGCTGAAGATTGCCGCGGCGGAGCCAATCTCGACGATGCGTCCGAGATACATGATCGCTATGCGGTCGCTGATGTGCCGGACGATACCCAAATCATGGCTGACAAACAGATAGGTCAGCCCGTAACGCTCGCGCAAATCCATGAACAGATTGATGACCTGCGCCTGGATGGACACATCAAGCGCGGAAACCGGTTCGTCGCAGACCAGAAAATCAGGCTTCACCGCGAGCGCGCGGGCAATACCGATGCGCTGGCGCTGTCCGCCGGAAAACTGGTGCGGATAGCGGTCCCGGTAGGCCAGATCAAGGCCGACTTCCTCCAGTGCCTGATTGACGGCACCGGCAATTTCGCTCCTGGGCATCAGCCGGTGCACTTTAAGGGCTTCCCCGACGATCTGGCTGACACGCATGCGCGGATCAAGTGAGGCATAGGGATCCTGGAAGATCATCTGCACCTTGAGCAGGAAATTCAGCCGCTCCTTGCCCTTGAGTTTGCCGACCGGCTGCCGGTCATAGATCACCTCACCGGCACTTGGCTGGTGAATGCCCGTCGCCATGCGTGACAAGGTGGATTTGCCGCAACCCGATTCTCCGACGAGGCCCAGAACTTCGCCGCGCTGGATGCTCAGGTCGACCCCGTCAACGGCACGCAGAACACGTGGCGGCGCAGCCTGGCCGGCGAGGGCCAGAATACGTTCGGCCATGGAGGATTTGGCATGGAAGTGTTTCTTGACACCCCGCATTTCAAAGAAGGGTTCAGTCACGGCCTGGCCTCCTGAACTGGCGCCGGACCGGCGGCTTGCGGCATGGGGTTATGGCAGCGCAAACTCCGGCCATCGATCATCTGCTGGACCGGATAGCTTTGGGAACAGACCGGCTGCACCCGTTCACAGCGCGGCCGGAACGGGCAGCCGCTCGGGCGGTCATCAATCCGCGGTGCATTGCCGTCAATCTGATGCAAACGCTCGCCTGGCCTGACCATACCGGTGGATGAATTCAGCAAACCAAGCGTATAGGGATGCAAGGGCCGGTCGAGTACGTCATCAACCGTGCCGGTTTCCACAATCTGGCCCGCATACATCACGGCTACGCGGTCGGCGAGTTCAGCCACCACCGCCAGATCATGGGTGATCCAGAGCACGGCCGTACCGGTTTCACGCGCCAATTTCTGTACCTCATAGAGAATCTGGCTCTGAATGGTCACGTCGAGGGCCGTTGTCGGCTCATCGGCAATGATCAGGTCCGGATTGTTGAGAAGCGCTATGGCAATGGCCACGCGCTGGCGCATCCCGCCGGAAAATTCGTGCGGATATTGTTTCAGCCGCACTTCCGGCGAGGAAATCCCGACGCGCCCGAGGGCTGCCACCGCTTCCCTCGCGGCCTGTGCCTGACCGCAGGCGCGATGTTCAAGGATGGCCTCGCACATCTGCTCGCCAATGGTCAGCACAGGATTGAGTGTTGACAGCGGGTCCTGAAAGATCATGGCGATGCGGTCACCGCGCAAATTGCGCAGGCGCTCGTCGGACGCTCCGCGCAGATTCTCGCCGTTGAACAGCACGTCGCCCGCGACGATTTCACCGGGCGGATCGATCAGCTGCACCAGCGAGAAGCCGGTAACGGATTTGCCCGAACCGGATTCACCGACGAGGCACAAGACTTCGCCGCGCTCAACCGTCAGGTCAATGCCGTCCACTGCGGCCCACGCACCGCCAAGCAGATGAAAAACGGTTTTGAGGCCGCGTACTTCCAATAAAGATGCCATCACCCACCCTTCACATTAAAGCTGCGGCGCAGGCGGTCGCCGACAAAGTTGAGTGACATGATCAGCAGCACGAGAGCGAGGCCGGGGAAGACGGCAATCCAGTATTCGCCGGAAAGCAGATAATCGAACCCGTTGGCAATCAGCAATCCGAGCGAGGGCTGGGTTACGGGAACGCCTACCCCGAGAAATGACAGCGTGGCTTCCAGCGTGATCGCGCTGGCAATATTGATGGTGGAAACCACGAGGACTGCGCCAATCGAATTGGGCAGCAGATGCGCCAGCATGATGTAGGGTGTCGGCAGCCCGAAATTGACCGCCGCCTCAATATACTCCTTGCGGCGCTCCACCAGTGCCGATGCCCGCATCAGGCGCGCATATTGCGCCCATTGCACCAGTATGATGGCGAAAATCACCTTGTCGACGCCGCGCCCCACCGATGCCAGCAGGACGAGGGCGACAAGAATGGATGGAAAGCCCAGCATGAAATCGACGATGCGCATGATCAGCGCGTCCACCATCCCGCCCAGCTGGGCGGCAAGCAGGCCCGCCGCAACCCCGATCGTCAACGCGCCCAGCGTTGAAAGCAGGCCAACCAGGAGGCTGGTGCGCAGCCCATACAGGATGGCGCTGACCATATCGCGGCCTTGCGCATCGGTTCCCAGCCAGTAGACCGAACCGCTCATGCTCGCGGCCCCGGGCGCCAGCCGGTTATCCATGACGCTGAGCGTGGCAAGATCATAAGGGTTTTGCGGGGCAATCAGCGGGGCAAAGACTGCTAGCAGAACGAGACAGGCCAGCAATATGCCGGCACCGCGTGTCGTCGGCCTTTTACGGATACCGCGCAAGACTTTCCGGCGCAACGGCGTCGCCGTATCATCCGGAATGATCGGCTTGTTCATACCATATCTCCGGATAGTTTTACGCGCGGATCAAGAACCGCATAAAGCACATCGACAATAAAATTGACGGCCACGAACAAAAGCGTTGCCAGCATCACATAGGCAACAACGACAGGGCGATCCAGCTGATAGATGCTGTCGATCAGCAATTTGCCCATGCCCGGCCAGGAGAAGACTGTTTCCGTGATCGTGGAAAAAGCCACAAGGCTGCCAAACTCGATACCGACCACAGTCACAACAGGGATGAGGATGTTGCGCAGCACATGCCTGCCGACAATACGCCGGCGCCTCACCCCCTTTGCCCGGGCAAATTTCACATAATCCTGTGTCATGGCTTCCGTCGTGCCGGCAGCCACCAGACGGATCATCAGCGCCATGTTCGGTATGGCGAGATTGAGCGAAGGCAGGATCAGATGCCGTAAACCATCCGTGGTAAACAGGCTGGTCTGAATGCCGAGAAATGCAACCGTTTCGCCCCTTCCGGCGGTTGGCAGCCAGCCGAGCGCCACGCTGAACAACAGAACCAGCATCATCCCCTTCCAGAAACTGGGCAGGGAAAAGCCGATCACCGTGCCCGTCATGATCGCCCGTGACGGGCGGCTGTCGGGGTTGAGCCCGGCCAGCAGACCCAGCGGAATACCGATCACGGCGGCTCCCGTCATCGACAGGAGCACCAGTTCGAACGTAGCGGGCAACCGGGCCAAGATCAGGGAAACGACCGGCACGCCGTGCACGAAGGAGGTGCCGAGATCGCCTTTCAGGGCATTGACCAGAAAGGTGAAATATTGCTGCCACACCGGCAGATCCAGTCCGAGCCGCTTGATCAGCGCCAGCCTTTCGGCGGCGCTGACCTGCGGTGGAACCAGCAGTTCAACAGGATCACCAATGCCATAGACGGCAAAGAACACAGCGACGGATACCGCAACAAGAACCAGTGCACTCTGGATCAGCCGCTGAAGAATATAAGCTGTCATGGCATATCACTCAGATTTCTGTCCTGTGCCGGCTTATTTCACCGGCTTGACGGACATCGCCAAAGTGAACTGGTCTGAACGGCCTGTGTAGGTCAGGTTGGCCTTGTGTGCCCACACGGCGCTTTCGAAATGCAGCGGGATGAACGCGAAATCCTTCATCATTTCGGTCTGAGCCTGCTGCAGCAGGGATGAACGCTTGGCATCGTCCAGCGTCGAAATCGCCTCCAGGATCAGCTTGTCAAATGCGGGGTTGGAATAACCGCCGTAGTTGGAACCGCCAACCGTGCCCTCCTTGTTGGGCGTTGCCGGCCACTGACGCAGGAAGGACGAGGCCTCACCGCTGGTCGATCCCCAGCCACCGAGCGCCACACTCAACTCCTTCTTCGAACGGCGCGGGAAATAGATAGCGCGGGTCATGGCATCAACGTCAGCCTTGATGCCGACCTGCGTCAAATATTGCGCCACGGCCTGCGTGATCTGACTGTCATTGATGTAGCGGTCATTGGTGGTGGAAAGCGTCAGCTGAAAGCCGTTTGCATAGCCTGCTTCGGCGAGAAGTTTCTTGGCTTCGGCCGGGTCATAACGCAGCTCCGGCGGATTGGGCAGCGTGCCGAACATGCCGGTCGGCAGGAACTGGTAGGCGGGTTCAGCCGCACCGTCCATCAGGCGCGCGACGATTGCCTTGCGGTCGATGGCGAGCGACATCGCCTGGCGCACACGCACATCCTGCAGCGGGTTCTTGCCGTCGGCAGCCTTGACAAAGGGGCTTTGCGCGCGACCGACATCAAGCTGGTAGTAGATCACCCGCGTCGTCGGCGTAATCACATAACCGAAGCGCTTGTCATCCTTGATACGGGCGAGATCGCGGGCAGCCGGATTTTCAATCACGTCATAGTCGCCGGCGAGAAGACCGGCCAGACGCGGTGCCGCATTGGGGACCGGCAGAAAACGGACGCTTTCCCACGGTTCGGCATCGCCCCAGTATTTGTCATTGCGGTCGAGATCGATGGCGGAGCCCCTTGTATAGCTCTTCAGCTTGTACGGGCCAGTTCCGATGGCGAGCTTGCCGTCATTGAAATCCCCGACCACCGGCCAGGTACCGGTAACGCCGCAATTCTTGCCAATATCGAAACTGAGCTTGTCGTGCTTGACGATGGAAGAGCTCAAAATACCGACGGTGCCGAGGAATGTCGGCAGCAGCGGTTCAGGCGCCTTTGTGGCGATGACCACCGTATGCGCATCCGGCGTTGTGACGGACTCGAAGTTGCCGGTAATGTCGGCGAATGAACCGGCAATCGCGGTTTCGTTCTTCAGTGTGCGGCAGAACGTAAAGACCACGTCATCGGCCGTGAAGGGCGATCCGTCCGAGAATGTGACACCCTCACGCAGCTTGAACGTCCAGGTGTTCTTTCCATCATTTTCCCACGAGGTCGCGAGTGCCGGATGCAGCTTCTGCTTTTCATCCTGCCGCGTCAGCCCTTCAAAGATGTGGGCAGTGAGCGCATTATTCGGCGTAAGATCGTGATAATGCGGGTCGATTGCGGTCGGCTCGGAGCCGAGAGCAATGCGTAAAGGCTGTGCATGGGCAGAGCCGGCGAAAAGACATGTTGTCAGTAGGCATGCCAATAGTGTCTGTTTATGCATAAAGTTCTCCGTTCCCCAACGTCTCGTCATTTTTGACATGTTTATTTTCAAAAATAACGTATATGAAAATTTTATGCCGTCAACACCGGAAACGCGTATGTCAAAAACGTTGAACCCAAAATCAGATTTCTCCAACCGCATGTCTGCCGCTTACCCTTCCCTGAGCAAATCGCACCGCAGGATTGCCGACTTCGTGCTGGCAAGGCCGCTTGACGTTGTCGCGATGTCCATCGAAGGCCTGGCGCAGTCGAGCGGAAGCTCCACGGCAACCATCACCCGCTTCGTCCGCGCGGCCGGCTACAGCGGCTATGCCGAGTTCCGCGAAAAAATCGTTTCGGATTTTCAGTTCGTGCCGGAAGAAACCCTTGCCGTTAACGATACGGACAAGGACACAGGCCGCAGAAACCTGTCATTGCACAGCCTGCTGGCGGACAATGCGGACAACATCAGGGACACAATAGCCAATATTGACAATGCCACCTCTTCCGGGTTCATCGCAGCGCTGATCAACGCAAAGCGGATCATCATTCTGGGCACCGGTGCAAGCCACTACGCGGCAACGTTTCTGGAAGAAGGCCTGGCGCTGTACACGGAAAAAAGCGTCTCCAACATTCTGTCGAGGGGCGCTTCCGAATATTCCAACAATTTCGTGCGGTCCGTGGACGAAGGCGACGTCGTCATTGCCATCTCCATGCCGCGCTATTCAAACAATACGGTGCAGCTGTCGAAAGCGGCCAAAGAGAAAGGCGCTTTGATTCTGGCAATCACCGACAGCCCGACTTCGCCCCTGGTTCCCGTCGCCGACATCATTCTGTTTGCACCCGCCCGCAACCGTCTCTTGCCGAATTCTCCCGCAGCGATTTTCGCGCTCGCGGACGCCATTGTCACCACCGTTGCAGCCCGCCGTCCGGATATTGTCGCCTCGACAATCGGCGTCCCGCCCGAAGACCTGTTCCTGTGATCCCTACTTCTCGGCAGCTGCGGCAAAATCCGCGCGGAAGGCCGCAAGATCAGCAATACTGACATCCGACACCGCCCAGAATGTCAGGCCTCCACTGGACCATTCGGCAAAATTATAGCCTTCGCGTGTCCTGCTTGCCGCGGCAACGGGAGATGCAGGCCAGACGAAAACATTGATGACGTGACCGTGCCGGCGGTACACCAGAACCGCGACCACCCTGCCATTGATATAGTCCACGCGGCCGCCGACGAGGGGAAAACCTTGTGTCGAGAGGTCGATGACCGGCGGAGAATAATCGATCTTGCCATTGAACCAGGGCTTGACCGTATGCTGGTCGGAAGTCTGCACGTCGGTCAGGTGGTCAACGAGCAGGGACCGCACATGGCTGGCAAGAATCTGATCCTGGAGCACGCTGGTCTGAGGCGGCACCGACAATACAAGAAAAACACTTGCGGCCAATGCTGCGAATGACGGAATAAAGCTCCAGCGCCTGATGAAATCGGCGGCTCTCCACCATGTGCCGAGGCGATGTGCCGATGCGGAAGAGCCTGATGGCACTCCGTCAACCTCATGTGAAAGCGCTGTCACGATCCGCTCGCGAACACGCTCGGGCATCTGCCACCGGACTCCGTCCTGACCGATGATATCTTTCAGTTCCCTGTATTTTTCCAGCTCCGCCGTACAACTTGCACAGGTGGCAAGGTGGTCTTCGAATTGCAGCGCGTGCATTGGATCGAGCTCGCCATCGATGAAGCCGTGCAGCATGACAGCCCAGTCAGAGCATTTTTCCGGTCTGGTCTCGCTCATGATGCTGCCGCCTCGCCGCTGACTTCACCGTGCCAGACCTTGCCGAATTCCTGCCGGGCACGGGCGAGCCGTGACATCACGGTTCCAATCGGCAGTTCCGTGATGTCAGCGATCTGCCGGTACGACAGCTGTTCGAGTTCGCGCAACACCAATATTTCACGCAAGGCATCGGGGAGCGAATATATGACCATGCGAACATGCTCGGATTCCGTCTTGCGGATCAAAGCGGTCTCGGGCGTATCTTCTTCAGAGGCGATGTCCGCGCCGATAGGGGGCGTCGCCCCGTCATTGTTGTCCGTCAGAGGCATTTCAAAACGCGCCTTGCGGCGGTTTTCCTGCAGCCAGACGTGGTAGCAATTCCTGACAATGGCAAAGACCCAGGATCGCGCGTCACCGCCGCGATACCCGTCAAAGCTGCGATAGGCGCGCAGGAAAGCGTCCTGGACAATATCCTGCGCGGCATCCCCGTCCCGGCTCAGAAAACGGGCAAAATTGTAAGCGGCGTCCAGATGCGGAATGATCAGCCGGTTAAACCGTGCTGCAGCATCGGCCGTAGGCTGCACCCTTTTCGAGCTGACGCCATGACCCGCCAGCCCTGCCATGCGCACAATGAGATCCGGCAATCCACCGCCTTGTCCGCCAAGGGCGCGACGCGACAGCACATTTGCCAGAACTGCGCGCATACCCGCCACCCGCGACCGCCAGGCAAGCGCTGCATGGGTGGAATCTGGAACATGCATGGATATGGTTGCAGGATGTATTTCTGTCATGGTGTTCCCAAGCGGCACGGTTACCGCACATGAATCCTCTTCGAAATTCCAAAAGCCGTTTGTTACCTAGATCGACCGGAACGCCGGATTATTCCCGAAACCCGCAAATTATTTCGCCGCTGGCGCAGAATGCTCATCTTACACCGTTTTACGGCGCCTTGCGCAGCTCCTGCTTGT
>NZ_JBQEPA010000037.1:0-30768 GCF_052056495.1 Phyllobacterium sp. 22229 | reverse complement strand
CCGGCCGCTGACGACATCTTCGAATGCCTCGATTGTCCGGGCCTTGTCATCGGGATGAACGATATCCCACGCCACATTCTCCGCCGCCGGGCTAGCCGGGTCCAGTCCAAGCAGCGTCCGGTATTGCGGCGAACGCCAGACCCGGTTCGTGGCGATGTTCATGTCCCATATCCATTGCCCGGCGCTTTCAAGCGCATAGGTCGTTCGCTGTTCGATTTCGGCCAAGCGCTCGGAAATCTGCGTCATATTGGTGATATTGGTATAGGCCACCGAAATTCCCGCCACTTCCCCAAGGTCATTGGTCACCGGAGCGGCGGAAATCATCAGCGTTTCAGTCCCCCGCTGCATCTTGTGATCGGGAATGGGCTTTTCCTTCAGGGCCGCGACCAGGCTGGCGCGCAGCAGGGCAGCGTGGTCGGGCACGACATCCTCCACCGACCGGCCAGCCGCATGATCGCTGCTGACCCCAAGCATGCGGGAAAGCTGGTCGTTGACCGTCACGAAGATGCCGTCGCGATTGAGATAGCACAGCCCGACCGGGACCTTGTCGTAGACGGCTTCAATCTGGAGCAAGCGGTCGCCACCACGCTCATTTTGAGTATCGAATGGTGAGTTTCGCGACTTACTCGATGGCATTACGCAATCTTCGCTCCTCTGCGGTCATCGCCGCAGCATGTCTACTTTGGCGACGGGAGAGCCGGAGCGTCAAGTCAAATACTGCAATCTAAGGTTAATTATCGGTCACCCATTCAACCCTATGCTACACCCAAGCATCGGTGGGCTAAGCGATCTGGATGCGCTGCTGCTTTTCGAACCGCTTGATCAGCCGGTCGCGCTTGAGCCTCGACAGCCGGTACAGCCAGAAAATGCCGTCGAGCTGATCGATTTCGTGCTGCAGGCAAACGGCAAGCAGCCCGTCCGCCTCCTGCGTCTGCGCCGTGCCCGTTACATCCTGATAGCGGATGCGGATGGCCGCCGGACGTTCGACCTCGTCATTCATGCCGGGCATCGATACGCTGCCCTCCATGTTCCTGATCAGAACATCCGACGCCCACTCGATCGCCGGATTGATATAGGACCGCACGCCCTGACCATCCGCAAGCTCGATGACGACAACGCGCTTGAGGACGCCGATATGCGGCGCGGTTATGCCGATGCCGGGCGCATCGCGCATCGTGTCGAGAAGGTCGGCAACAAGCTGCTGCAAACCGTCATCAAACAGGGTGACAACCTCCGCCCTTGCCCGCAGATCGGGATGGGGGAATTTCAGAATCCTGCGGATCGTCATATCGATACTCCAGCCGGGCCGCGTGGCAGATCAGCAACGCACGGACTTCCTGTTGCCTCAAACCGGTGCCTGAATGCAAGCTTGCTTTACAAGCGCCACCCCGCCCGATAATCCACGAGGGGAAATACTGCGGTCGCCGTTATCGAACGGACTGACCCAACGAGGCTGATGCATGTCCTCCAGCGAAACCGAGATCAAACAACAGGTTCTGCCCAGGGGCGCGCTTTATATGACGCTGCTGGCTCTGGCCACGACGATTGCCTCGTTCATCGTCATGATGGGCATCACCAGCATCTCGCCGACAAAAGAGATCACCCAGCTCATCATCGCCGCCAATACCGTTTCGATCCTGCTGCTGGTCTACCTGTCCTATGCGACGGTACGAAAACTCTTCCTGTTCAAGAACAAGGAGAAGCACAATAATCTGCACACCAACATTGCCTTCATCTTTGCGCTGATCGCATCGATTCCGTCGATCATCGTGGCGTGCTTTTCCCTGATCATCCTCGACAACCGGCTGAATTCATGGATCAATGTCGACAACAACAAGATCATCGACATGTCCATCAAAGCAGCGCAGTCCTATACCGAGGACAATGCGCAGAATCTTTTGACCACGACCCTGTCCATGGTCATCGAGCTCGACCAGCGGCGCATGCTTTTCAGCCTGGATCGCGGCGCCTTTTCCGACTGGCTGACCTATGATGCGGGCCGCAACAACCTCTTGGGCGCATCTCTGGTCGATTCGAGCGGCACGCCCGTCGTCAGCGCCAGCCTCATCAATGACCACACCTTGCCGCCGGTTCCCCTGTCGGCCCTGCGCGGTGCCGCAGGCGACCGGCCAGTGTTGATCCCGCCGGGTGCCACCAATCTCGTCGGTGCCGTCATCAAGACGCAGGCCCTGCCCGATCTCTATCTCTACACCGTGCGAACGATCGATCCCTCGGCCCTCAACAATATGCGGATCATGACCGACAACAACAGCGAATACCAATCGCTGGCCAGCAACCGCAAGAACACGCAGATCGCCTATGCGCTGCTCTATATCGAACTCACGCTGCTCTTGCTGCTCACCGCCGTCTGGACGGGCATCGCCGTGGCCAACCGCGTGGTCCAGCCGATCCGCCTGCTCATCGGCGCGGCGGAAGAGGTGGCAACCGGCGATTTCGACGTCTCGGTTCCCGTGCGCGGCTCCGATGGCGACATCGGCTCGCTGTCCCTCACCTTCAACAATATGGTGCAGCAGCTGAAGACCCAGCATACCGACCTGATTTCAGCCAAGGAGCAGATCGACGAGCGCCGGCGCTTTACCGAAGCCGTGCTTTCGGGGGTGACCGCCGGGGTCATCAGCGTCAACACGGAAGGCGACATCGCCGTTATCAACCGGCCGGCCGAAACCATGCTGCTGGGTGACCACGTCTCCACCATCGGCAGCAACCTGACGGAACTCGTGCCGGAGTTCGGCGAAGTGTTCACCACGGCGCGCGACAGCGGCCGCTCGTCCAGCCGCAAGCAGATCGCCATGACCCGCAACGGCGTCGCCCGCTCCTTCAATGTCCAGATCACCCGGGAAGATGCGGATACGCACAACACCTCCTACGTGGTGACCGTCGACGACATCACCGATCTGGTGGCTGCGCACCGCTCCTCCGCCTGGGCCGATGTGGCCCGGCGCATCGCCCACGAGATCAAGAATCCGCTGACACCTATTCAGCTCTCCGCCGAACGGTTGCGCCGCCGCTACGGCAAGGTAATCACCGAAGACCGTGAAGTTTTCGACCAGTGCACCGAGACCATCATCCGGCAGGTCGGGGATATCGGCCGCATGGTGGACGAGTTTTCCGAATTCGCGCGCATGCCCAAGCCGCAACTGGTGGCGACCGACATCCGCGATGTGCTGCGCGATGCATCCTTCCTTGTGGAAATCAGCAACAGCCAGATCAAGTTTGCCCACGAATTCGCCGGCGAACCGCTGATCGGCAATTTCGACAGCCGCCTCCTGGGGCAGGCATTCGGCAATATCATCAAGAACGCATCGGAATCCATCGATGCGGTGCTGCAGACCGGCGTCATCAGCGAAGGACACATCCTGGTGCGGGCCATGGCCGACGGTCCGTCCATCGTTGCCGAGGTGCTGGACAACGGCAAGGGCCTGCCAGCGGAAAACCGTCACCAGTTGCTGGAGCCCTATGTGACAACCCGCGAAAAGGGAACCGGCCTTGGCCTGGCCATCGTCAAGAAAATTGTCGAGGATCACGGCGGGCAATTGGAGATGCACGATGCACCGGCGAGTTTCCATGAAGGGCGCGGTGCTCTTGTACGAATGGTCTTTCCGCGCGTGACCTGATCACGCGATTTTAACGAAAAGTTAACGCAATTTCACGGCTTCGATATCAAATGTGATGATTGCGTGGCGGACAACAAATTGAGCGGCACAGCTGAAAGTGTTATAGTCCATTCGCTGTAATCCGGATGGCTGAACACCCGTTCCGCACGCTCCGGCAGCAGGACATGAATCACTCCGGGCAAAAATGATCGTTGACCATCAGAGTCAGCGGCGGGTGTTCGTGATCCTTGAGAACGCGCTGGATTATCCGGCTACGCTCAACAGGAGGCAGGCGATGCGACACGTTAAAGAAAATGGCGATTTATCCAACTGGATGACATGCTCGGTCATTTTTTTCGGCGCACTGATGGTGACTGCGGTCATCCTCGCCATCTGATCATCCGGTGAACCTTGCAAATCTATCTCTGGCGATACGCGAGCAGGCGTAACGCCACCGGTTGTATTTTGCCGGCGCATTCCGGCGCTCCATGGCAGCGCCCTTGCGGCCGGCATTTATCACCTTCCCGTTACTACCTCTGGTAAGCACTGCTTTTCTGTGCCAACAATCATCCATGCTGCGTTGACTTTGACACCTGTCCCACGGGATGCGGATAACCGAGGAGCGGCCGAATGATAGCCCTGAATGTAAACGGCGAAGAACGCAATGTGGATGTGCCGGAGGATATGCCTCTGCTCTGGGTCCTGCGTGACGTCATTGGCCTGACCGGCACCAAGTTCGGTTGCGGTATCGCCCAGTGCGGCGCCTGCACGGTACAGCTCGACGGGCGGCCCGTCCGCTCCTGCGTCCTGCCTGTCGCTTCCGTCGGCGCCCGCAAGGTCACGACGATCGAAGCCATCGGCACGACGCCCGCGGGCAAGAAGATACAGGACGCCTGGCTTGACCTCGAGGTCATCCAGTGCGGCTACTGCCAGTCCGGGCAGATCATGTCCGCCTCGGCCCTGCTCGACCGCAACCCCGCCCCCAGCGACCGGGATATCGACGCCGCCATGTCCGGCAATATCTGCCGGTGCGGCACCTATACCCGGATCCGAGCGGCGATAAAGCAGGCCGCGAAGGCCTGAGAAAAGGGAGATAGCCAGCATGAGCAAGCCATCCTCCTCCCCGACAACAGCCACCTCCCGCCGCGCCTTCCTGCAGGGCGGCGGACTGCTTCTGGGATTTGCATTGTTCGGCGCAGGTATCAAACCCGTGCTTGCAGCGAGCACCGCGCTGCCGGTCGATGGCGATGTCACCGCCGCCTTTGCACCCGACGCCTTCATCCGCATCGGTACTGACGGGCTGATCACCCTCATCCTTCCCAATATCGAAATGGGTCAGGGCACCCATACAGGCGAAGCCACGCTGATTGCCGAGGAGCTGGAAGTCGGCCTTGACCAGGTGAAGGCCGTCGATGCGCCGCCGAACGACAAGCTCTACGCCACCGCAGCTTTGGGCGGACAGGCGACCGGCGGCTCCACCTCCATGCGGGCCACGTGGGAGCCCCTGCGCAAGGCCGGTGCAACCGCGCGGATGATGCTGATTGCAGCAGCCGCGGCAGAATGGTCCGTACCCGCGGGCGAATGCGTGGCCAGGCTCGGCGTGGTAACCCACCAGCCAACCGGACGCCAGCTTGCCTATGGGGCGCTGGCCGACGCGGCCGCCCGGCAGCCGGTTCCATCGCAGGTCACACTGAAGGACCCGAAGGATTTCCAGCTGATCGGCAAGTCGAGCCGCAGGCTGGACACGCCGGGCAAGGTCAACGGCGCGGTGAAATACGGCATCGATATCCGCGTGCCCGATATGAAGGTTGCAACCGTCGCCGCCTGCCCCGTCCTCGGCGGCAAGCTCGGGGATGTCGACGACAGGGCGGCGCGCGCCGTTCCCGGCGTGCGCGACGTCGTCCGGCTGGACAATGCCGTTGCCGTCATCGGCGATCATTTCTGGGCGGCAAAAAAGGGCCTGGAAGCCCTCGACATCAGCTGGGTCGACGGGGCGAACGCCAACCTTGCCAGCGCCAATATCATGGCGGCGCTGAAAGCAGCATCCGAGCGCAAGAAGCCGATCATGGCGCGGCAGGAAGGCGATGTGGACGGCAGGATGAAAGCCGCCGCCACGAAGGTCGAGGCGACCTACGAGCTGCCGTTTCTTGCCCATGCACCGATGGAACCGATCAATTGTGTCGTGCATGTACGACCTGATGAATGCGAAATCTGGGTCGGCACCCAGGTCCCGGCTATCGCGCAGGGCCTCGCTGCGAAAGTGACCGGTTTTCCGCTGGAGAAAGTCATCCTGCACAACCAGCTCATCGGCGGCGGATTCGGACGGCGTCTCGTGGCCGAATCCGTGGCGCAGGCTGCCGCCATCGCCAAGCAGGTGAGCTATCCCGTCAAAATCATCTGGACCCGCGAAGAGGATATCCAGCACGACCTCTACCGCCCCGCCTATTACGACCGCATATCCGCCGGTCTGGGTGCCGACGGATTGCCAACCGTCTGGGTCGACCATGTGGCTGGCGGCTCGGTGCTCGGAAATTACATTCCGGGCGGCTGGCCCGAGGACAAGCTGGACGATGATGCGGTCGAAGGCGCGGCCAAACCGCCCTATGACCTCCCCGTCATCCAGGTCGACTGGGTGCGCGAGGACCCTCCCGTTCCCATCACCTGGTGGCGCGGGGTCGGCCCCACGCACAATGTCTTCGTGGTTGAAAGCTTCATGGACGAACTCGCCCATGCGGCGGGCAAGGACCCGGTGGAATACCGCCGCGCCCTGACCAGAAACCAGCCGCGGGCAGCGGGCGTGCTTGAACTTGCCGCCGAAAAATCCGGCTGGGGCACGCCGCTTGCCGCTGGCATGGGCCGGGGTATCTCCCTGCACGATGCCTTCGGCAGCTACATGGCCGCGGTGCTGGAAATTTCCGTGTCACCGGCTGGCGAAATCACCCTGCACCGCGCGGTTGTGGCGGTGGATTGCGGCATCACCATCAATCCGAACACGGTGGAAGCCCAGATCGAAGGCGGGCTGATTTTCGGTCTTTCCGCGGCGCTCTACAGCGGCATCACCTTCACCGATGGCCGCGTCGACCAGAGCAATTTTCACGACTACCGCATCCTGCGCAACAATGAGGCGCCGAAGATCGAGATTTATCACGTCAAGAGCAGCGAATCCCCCGGAGGTATCGGCGAGACCGCGACGGTTTCGGCGGCGCCCGCTCTCGCCAACGCCATCTTTGCGGCCACCGGCAAACGCCTGCGCACGCTTCCCTTCAACCGGGACGCGTTGAAGACAGACGGCGCCGACAAGAAAAGCGTGTCGATGATTCCACCGCTCGCGGCACCCATCGCGGCAGCACTGGCAAGCGTGAAACCGGCCGATACCAAACTCGAAAAGCTGTGAGACCCTGAATTATGAAAAGACTCGGCCTCCTCCTTCTCGCCGCCGTGGTTGTCATTGCAGCGGGTGTCGCGATCTTCCTGTTCAAACCGGCCTCGCTGCCGGACGTTTCCGCAGCACAGGCAAAGCTGCCGGCGGGTCAGGCGCTGATCGATCGGGGCGAATATCTCACCCGCGCCGCCGACTGCGTTGCCTGCCACACCACCGCCGGTGGCAAGCCCTATGCGGGCGGCCTCGCCTTCAAACTGCCGTTCGGCACGATCTATTCGCCCAATATCACGGCGGACAAGGATACCGGCATCGGCAACTGGAGCGATGCGGAATTTGTGCGCGCGCTGCATCAGGGCATCGATAAGGACGGTCAGAATCTCTACCCGGCATTCTCCTACGCCGCCTATGCCCAGATGACGACGGAAGATGCGCTGGCCATCAAGGCCTATCTGTTCAGCCTGCCGCCGGTCAAAGCCGACGCGCCGAAGAACGAACTGGGTTTCCCCTTCAACCAGCGCTATGTGATGCGCTTCTGGAACCTGCTTTTCGTGCCCAGCGGCCCCTTGCAGCCGGACCCGGCGCAGACGGCTGAATGGAACCGCGGCGCCTATCTGGTCGAAGCCATGGCCCATTGCGGCGAGTGCCACACCCCGCGCAACCTGTTTTACGCCGTCGACAATGGCCGGAAATTCGCCGGGGCCGAACTGCAGGGCTGGAAGGCCTACAATATCAGCTCGGACAAGCGCACCGGCATCGGCGGCTGGAGCGACCAGCAGCTCTTCGACTACCTGTCGAAGGGCCATGCGGAAAATCGCGGCGCCGCCACCGGCAGCATGGGAGAAGCCGTCGACTTCAGCCTGCGCCATCTGACGCCGGAAGACATCAAGGCCATCGTCACCTATGTCAAATCGGTACCGCCGCAGACGTCCACCGACAAGGCTGTGGTTGAAGCAGAACCCGCTGCGCTCACGGCATCCACCGCCTATGCCCCTGCCGCGGACGCGGCAACGCAGGACGGGCTTGGTCTCAAGCTTTTCCAGGGCGCCTGCGCCAGCTGTCACGGCTGGAACGGCGAAGGACTGCAAACGCCCTATGCCGCGCTGAAAGGCAGCCGGACCGTCAACGACCCCGATGGCACCAATCTCATCCAGGTCATCCTCAAGGGCGCCCACATGACCACGCCGCAAGGCAGGCAGTCCATGCCAGCCTTTGCCACCGCCTATTCGGATGTCGAGATCGCGGCGCTGAGCAATTATGTGCTGGGGCATTTCGGCGGCAAGCAGTCGGCCATTACCCCGGCGGATGTGGCCAAGGCACGTACGCAATAGAGCAAAAGGCGGGATATCAGAGATAACACTTGATTTAGGGAATGATCTTTCCCTATATTGGGGCATGACCGAAATCACCGCATCGAACACCATGCGCGGCCGTGGCCGCCCCCGCGAATTCGATATGAACGAAGCGCTCGACAGGGCTTTGCGCGTCTTCAGCGAACGCGGCTACCACGCCACCTCGATCGGCAATCTGACCGACGCCATGCAATTGGCTTCAGGCAGCGTCTACAAGGCGTTCAAGGACAAGCGCGGCGTGTTTCTGGCCGCCTTTGACCGCTACCGGGCCGTGCGCAGCGGCAAGCTGCGCGCCGTCGCCGACACGGACAAGACAGGCTATGAACGCATCCGCGACGCCTTGACCCTTTATGCCGATGTCTCGCATGGCCAGGCTGGGAAATTGGGCTGCCTTGTCGTCAGTTGTGCCAGCGAGCTGGCAACGTTCGATCCGGAAGTCGCGAAAAAGGTCGCGGCAGCCATGGATACCAATGAAGCTGTGCTGCGGGACCTGATCGAGCAGGGCAAGAAAGACGGCTCGGTGCCTGCCCATATCGATGTCAAGGCGACGGCGCGGCTGCTGCTCTGTCTGGTCCAGGGCATGCGCGTTGTCGGAAAAACCGGCCGGACGCGCGATGAAATGGTGGCCGCCGTCGGCGTGGCCATGAAAACCCTGACCTGATCGCATCCATCGGAAAATTCTCAATTCCCTCCCAAGGAGTTATCCATGTCCTCCCCCCATTCAGACGCCCCGTCTGATCATCCGGCCATTTCCCCATGGCTGACGCTGCTGCTGGCAACCGCCTGCGGATTGATCGCCGCCAACCTCTATTATGGGCAGCCGCTGGCTGGCCCCATCAGCGCGGAACTTGGCATGTCGCCGGCAGCGGCTGGTCTCATCGTCACGCTGACGCAGATCGGCTACGGCCTCGGCCTGCTGCTGATCGTGCCGCTGGGCGATCTCTTCGAAAACCGCCGCCTGATCCTGACCGTCATTTTCGCCGGTGCCGCCGCCCTGCTCGCTGCCGGACTGGTCACCCATCCCCTGCCGTTCCTCGCCGCCGCCCTGTTCATCGGGCTCGGCTCGGTTGCCGTGCAGATCCTCGTTCCCTATGCCGCCCACATGGCGCCGGAAGCCGCCCGCGGCAAGGTTGTCGGCAATGTCGTCAGCGGCCTGATGCTGGGCATCATGCTGGCGCGCCCTGTCTCCAGCTTCATCGCGCAGTTTTCCTCGTGGCACGTGGTGTTCTACCTCTCATCCGCCGCGATGATCGCCCTGATGATCGTGCTGGCATTGGCGCTGCCGAAGCGCGTTCCCGCCTCGAAACTCACCTACCGCCATTTGTTGTCATCCATGGGCCGCCTGGCGGTGACAACGCCAATCCTGCAGCGCCGCGCACTGTATCAGGCCTGCATGTTCGGAGCCTTCAGTGTGTTCTGGACCACAACACCGCTGCTGCTCGCCGGACCGGAATTCGGCCTGTCGCAGGGCGGCATTGCCCTGTTTGCGCTGGCAGGGGTTGCCGGTGCCATTGCAGCCCCCATTGCCGGACGCTGGGCCGATCGCGGCCTGACGCGCCCGGCAACGGTCTTCGCCATGCTGCTGGTATCGGCATCGTTTCTGATGACGCATCTGGCGCCGCATGGCTCGACACTGGCGCTCGGCCTGCTCACCGCTGCCGCCATCCTGCTCGACTTTGGCGTGACCACCAATCTCGTGCTGGGACAGCGGGCGATTTTCTCGCTCGGACCGGAATACCGCAACCGCCTGAACGGGCTTTACATGGCGACATTCTTTGCCGGCGGCGCCATCGGTTCGGCCGTCGGCGGCTGGGCCTTTGCCCATGGCGGCTGGTGGCTGACCTCCTGGATCGGCTTTGCCCTTCCGGCGCTGGCTCTTCTCTATTTCACCACGGAAAAGCGCGCCGTGCTGGTGCCCGCCACATAAACTAGTGCGAGGCCGCCAAAGCCCCGCAGCCCGGCACGTCCTCCAGCCGGTAATAGACCGGGATACCGCGCTCATGGGCAAGGCGGACATCATTGTCAGCCCCCTTTGAATCGCCGGGCAAGCGCAGGATCGCATCGCACAGCGCGATCAGCCGCCCGGCAGCCGGATGGAATATCTGGTCGTAGAGCGCATCGCCGATGTGCTTGCCGCCTGCCGCATGCCATACGGGCAAGGCCACCCATTCGCCGATCATCGGCAGATGCCCCGCCTGAAACAGCGGCCAGGACACTTCCTCCAGCCGCTTGAGATTGTCAGCCATCTTGCCGGCATCGTCATTGGTTCCGGACCGGTATGGCCCGGCGATCAGAATAAGCATGGTCTTCTCCGCAGGATTTATGTGGGTTAAGCGAAAATGTGCAGGGCTGCATACTGCAACAGCATGATTGTCTTGCCGTCCTCGATGGCGCCGCGGCCGATCATGGCCAGTGCCTCGTCAAAGGGCAGTTCGAGGACATCGATATCCTCCCCCTCGGCTGCCTCGCCGCCGCCATCCGAAACCCGGTCCGACGAGGTATATTCTCCGGCAAAGAAATAGAGCTTTTCGGTCACCGATCCCGGGCTCATGAAAGCCTCGAACACCTTGCGCACATGCTGCACGCGATAACCGGTCTCCTCCTCCGCTTCCTTGCGGATGCGCTCCTCCGGCGAAACATTGTCGAGCAGCCCGGCGGGTGCCTCGATCAACAGTTCCGTGCAGCCGTTGACGAAGGCGGGATAGCGGAACTGGCGCGTCAGGATGACCGTGCGCCGCGCCCTGTCATAGAGCAGGATCACCGCGCCATTGCCCCGGTCATAGGTCTCCCGGTTCTGCGTCTGCCACGTGCCGTCACGGCGCAGATAATCGAATGTCGTCTTTTTCAGCACGAACCAGTCATCGGCAAGAATTTTTACGGTCCGGACGCGGACGCGGTCGGCAAGCTTTGTCATTGGGCACCACCATGGGACAGGATAGGCTTGATAAAACGTGCAACTTCGTGCAGAGTCAAGAAATATCGTGCACAATTTTGAGGAACCCATGCTGACGCAACAGCGCAAGGCGCATATTCTCGCGGTTTTGAAGCAAACGGGACAGGTCGTCGCCAAGTCTCTCAGCGAGCAACTCGACCTGTCGGAAGATACGATCCGCCGGGATTTGCGCGAGCTTGCGGCGGAAGGACTGTTGCAGCGGGTGCATGGCGGGGCTCTGCCTGCGTCCCCCGCCCTTGCCGACTTCTCCGGTCGCCAGGCGATTGCCACCGATGGAAAGAAAGCCATCGGCCGTGCGGCAGCGGCCATGATCCGGCCGGGCCAGGTGGTTTTTGTCGATGGCGGCACGACGGCCGTGCAGCTTGTCCGCCATCTGCCGCCGGAACTCGAGGCGACCATCATTACCCATAGCCCCAGCATCGCGGTTGAGCTCGTGAGCCATCCCCGCATCGCGGTAGAATTGATCGGCGGGCGGCTGTTCAAGCACTCGGTCGTCGCCGTGGGCGCATCGGCCATCGAGGCCATCGCGCGGTACCGCGCTGACATCTACTTTATGGGCGTCACTGGCGTTCACCCGGAAACCGGCCTGACAACGGGCGATTCCGAAGAGGCGGCGGTCAAGCGCGCCCTGTCGCACCATGCGGCGGAAACCATCGTTCTCGCCTCGTCCGAAAAGCTGGGGGCGGCATCGCCTTACGTGATCTTACCGATGAATGAGACACAGGGTTTGATCGTTGAACGCGACACACGGGACGAAACCATGGCGGCCTATCGTGCGGCCGGGGTGAGCGTGACGGTGGCCTAGAACGGCCAACCGGACGCTATTCCTCGTTCAAGGCAATGACGTTCATCACCTGCTCAAACGGCTCACGAGAGCGCAGCATCCGCGCCAATATCCAGGCGCCTTCCAGCGACACTAGAATCTTCATTGCGAATGCCCTTCCATCCTTCTCCGGATGGAACCGCGTGATCTGTTCGGCAAAACTGCCGATCCAGCTTTCCATGACCTCCTTGATCGCCAGCGACAGCCGCTCGGATTTTGGCGTGGTATCCAGAAGCACGCTGGTGATGGGACAGCCAAGCGTCCAGCCGGACGCCTCGAATGAATCGTAGAGCCGCGCGATCATCAGTTCCGCCCCGGCCCGGAACGTCGGCGCATCGCGAAAACTCTTGTCGAGGACGTGAATGATGTAGCCGCCCGCACTGCGCACCGCGTGCTCGGCCAGTTCTTCCTTGCCGCCGGGGAAATGAAAATAGAAGGACCCCTTCGGCGCCTTTGCCTGGGCAATGATCTCCGACAGTCCCACACCATGATAGCCGTGCGCCTGGAACAGGATGACGGCGGTATCGATGAAGCGGGTCTTGGCATCTGATGGACGTGGCATGGTGCGCATTATGCATGTTGTATGGCGATCGGTCTAGTGCTACGTTCTATGGCGATTGCCATAGAACAGATGGCACTATCCGGGAGACGACCGATGTCTGACCAGCGCGAACATGATTTGACCGGGTGCGAGGCGGCTTTCACACCTTCTCCTGTGCCCCGGTTGTGGCAACGATTACTCGACCTTACCGGTTATTCGGCCCTGCACTGCCTCGGGGGGCGTGCCGCCGATGGGCAGACGCCGCAAAACTGGGACGGCCTGGAACCCTTCGATTTCTTGCGGGGGTGGCGGAGCGGCGAGGACTGAGTAGCAAGAAAAAACCAGATTTGTCCAAAACTTGAAGCAACGGGACGGCACAGACGCCTACATCCCGCTTTTCGGGAATTTATACCGGATAAAATACCTCACCTAAGTATATATGAGGATTTATACACAGTCTTAAGTTGTATAATGAAACCGCCAATATCGTGATTCGATCTGATGTGACGCAGAAAGCGAGATTTCTGATGGAATCTCAAAAATGGAACCAATTATTTCCATTTATTTTACAATGGTTTAATGTTGCAACTGCGGAATCACATCAAATTTGTGACATAATTGCAACGGAGAGAGTCCAACCGGAGTACAACTTGGAGTTGGTGATTGCCGTTCTCGATAAAACTGCACTAAGCAGTATAGGTCAATCAAGACCTTTTGGGGGACCAATATGACTATGAGAAGTATTCTACTGGGCTCAGCTGCAGCTCTCGTTGCAGTATCCGGCGCCCGCGCTGCCGACGCAGTTGTTGTCGCCGAACCGGAAGCCGTCGAATATGTTCGCGTTTGCGATGCATACGGCAAAGGCTTCTTCTACATTCCAGGCACAGAGACCTGCCTGAAGATCAGCGGCTACGTCCGTTACGACGCCAAGGGCGGCGATGACGTGTACTCCGGCGGCCACGTCAACAATGGCAGCGATCCCAACGGTGACGGCACATACTTCAAGCGCTCGCGCGCTGTCGTGCGTTTCGATGCCCGTTCGGAAACTGAACTCGGCACGCTGCGTTCATACATTGAAACACAGTTCAACTACGACAACGGCGTCAACAAGGGCGCGTCCCTTCCCCACGCCTATATCGAACTTGGCGGCTTCCGCGTCGGTACGACCGATGAAATCTTCGGTTCGTGGACCGGTTATGCCGGCGACGTCATGAACGACGACGTCATCAACTACCAGTCCGGCCAGTCCAACCAGATCAGCTACACATTCACTGGCGGCAACGGTTTCTCGGCAATCATCGCTGCGGAGCAGGGTTCGGGCAGCTATGGCGCATTTGATCCTGTAACGGGCCTTCCAATTGCTGGAACCAGCCGCTCCTACCAGATCGACGATTACATGCCGCATGTTCTCGCCGGTGCAAAGTATGAACAGGCTTGGGGCGGTATTTCGGGCGTCGTCGGTTATGACTCCGTTATCGAAGAATGGGCTGGCAAGGTCCGTGTGGATGTGAAGTTCACCGACACTGTCAAAGCCTTCGTTATGGGTGGCTACCAGTCGAACTGGGATGACTCCACTGCTGGCAAGGGCCTGAACTGGTTCGGCACATGGAGCGGTGACTGGGCTGTCTGGGGTGGTCTGTCCGCCAAGGTTTCCGATAAGGCAACCGTCAACGCACAGCTTGCTTACGAATCCGAAGGCACCTACTCGGGTACTTTGAACCTGGCTTACGAACTGGTTCCAGGCTTCACGATCACTCCGGAAGTCACATACACCAAGTTCGACGGCCTGCGTAAGGCTGTTTCGGTTGCCAATGGCGGCAACGACGATGCATTCGGTGGCATGATCCGCTTCCAGCGCAACTTCTAATCGACCACGATTTGGAGAGATCCCGGGGGCACGCCCCCGGGTATACGGCTACGGCCCAAAAAGCATTTATCAATTGCATCTGGCCATGTAGAAGGACTGCATGTCCGGATCTCGATGATGAGATCTCCAGTCACGTCATTACCTTAGAACGGTGGGCCGAAGGCCCGCCGTTTTTTGGCGTTTGGCGGGCGCTGAAAACGATGCGCCGGATCAGGACATTTTGCGACAATGTACGCTGAACATGGTATCAGCCTGGCAGCAGATTGGATTTCTGAGGCTTGAGGGAACAGATGGCAATTGAGATCAGACCGGCCATTCCAACGGATCTGGATGCCTTGGCATCGCTGGATACCGTCGCAGCCGCCCGCCCCCAACGCATCGGTGAAATCAGACAATGGATCGCCGCGAACCAGTGCTTTGTCGCGCTCTACGGCGGTGAAACCGCCGCCTACGGCGTTTTCAACTACCACTTCTTTCACGCTGGCATGATTGAAATGGTCATGGTCGGAGCGGATTTCCGGAAAAAGGGCATAGGCGCCGCCCTGCTCCGGCATTTTTCAGACATTTGCACCACACCGAAAATCTGGACCTCCACCAACCTCTCCAACCAGCCCATGCAAAACCTGATTGCCCGGGCCGGGTTCATTGCGAGCGGCTACATTCACAACCTGGATGAACACGACCCCGAACTGATCTTCGTCAAGGTTTTGACGTGAACGGAACCGGCGATGATTGCCACAGGGCAATGGAGATTGGGCTTTTTCAGCACCATCATTGCCGTCATCTCTTGCGCGCCACGATATAAGGCCGGTTGTCATTACCGCCGGTGGCGTGATTTTCGGTCGCGACAATGTCAAAGCCGGCGGCAGATATAAGCCCATTCAGCTCCGCTGCCCGGAACACGCCCGCATAGGGTGCCAGCCGCAACGCCCGCATTGCGGGCAGCAAAGCAAGCCGAATGAGCGGGTTCATCTCGCCGACGCAGGGCGTCTTGGAAATGAACAGGCCTCCCGCTGCAAGCAGGGCATGGATACGGCGCAGCGTGCCGGGCAGATCGCGGACGAGATGCAGGTAGTTGAATCCGAGGATCGCGTCGAATTCATCCACGCCGGGCACCAAATCCTCGGCGGTCGCCGTGCGGAAGGCAAGCGCCGGCATGGCAGGGCCGGCGGCCTGTTTCTCTCCGGCAATCGCGATCATGCCGGCGGAAATATCCACCGCAAGATAGGTTTGCACGTCGCCCGCCAGCCGGAGCGCCGTCGTTCCCGTTCCGCAGCCCAGTTCCAGCACCCGCCCGGCCGGCGCCAGCAGTGCACGGGTGCGGTCCAGCGTACGCTCATAGCCGGCCGGATCGGCAACCGCGCCCCTGGCATATTTGCGGGACGTGCGGTCCCAGAAACGGGCATCGCTGGCTGTGTTCATCGCGGTTCTTCTGCCTCTCACCTGCGGGACGGGCCGTTGGCGGGTTGCGGGCATTCCATTCTGCCCGGCATTTCCCTCGCCCGCTTCAGTTCTAACGCACATTTGCCGCCGTTCAAGCGGCCCGTCATTTCCCATTGATTGAACGCGGCGGGAATGCAAAAAAGTTTGCAACAGTGTCGGGAGTCGGTTCTGCGGTTCGTCCTGCGGCCATATCCATGACAGACGACAGGGAGATCGTGCCATGACCGAGGACAACACCGTAAAGGGGCCCGCTTCATACTTTCCGGCCATCGAAAAGAAATATGCCAAGCCCATCGGCCACTGGCTGACACTTTTGGCGGATTTGCGGGATCAGAAACATATGGAGATGGTCGCCTTCCTGAAAACCCAGCACAATATGGGCCATGGGCACGCCAACGCCCTGGTTGCGCATTTCCGGGCTCTCAACGGGAGCTGACTGTTCCGCCGCGCTCCCGGCGAAGGGCGGAAAGGTGCCTGCGCTCGGCGCGAGCGCGGCGCGTTTATTTATCCTGACCTTTGTGCGGCCAGTGCTTGTCGTCGCGTTCCAGTTTCCTCACCGTCAGCACCAGGCCCGTTGTCAAAACAGCGGCCAGAATGACGATGATCAGTATCCAGCTTTCTTCCAGTATCTTGATCATTCCGCCTGCTCCTCCTTGCTGCCGGACCACGCCCGGCCCAAACCATGATAGCAGCGATGCGGGTTGAAATAATGACGCCTTTCGCCCTTAAAACAGCCCCTGATGCGTTTCCAGCAGGGCACGGCGCCGTGCGGCCGGACCGGTATTGTCGGCGGTTGGGTCGCCGGTATCCGCACTGCCATCAATCACCGCGCATGCGCTGCAGGGTGCTGTCCCCGGCTTGAATGCCTCACGGATCGCTCCCGGCGTCGAGGCGTCGACAACACGGCCCGAATTGCGATCAATGCTGTAGAAGGTCATTCCGTCAGGCATTGGAAACGACCCCGCCCCTTTGCCTTTCACGGCGGTTTTCATGAAGTCGAGAAACACCGGCGCGGCAAGCCCGCCGCCGGATTCGCCCGCACCCAAATGCCTGGGATTGTCATAACCGATGAAGATGCCGGCAACCAGGGACGGAGTAAAGCCGACGAACCAGACATCTTTCTCGTCATTGGTCGTCCCCGTCTTGCCCGCAACCGGCACCCCCAGTCCCCTGACCGCACGGCCCGTGCCGCGCTCGACGACGCCTTGCAGCATCGAGGTCACCTGATAGGCGGTCATCGGATCAAGAATCTGCTCGCGCTTGTCGACGAGCGCAGGCTCCGCTTGCCCTTTCCATGGACCATTGCACTGGAGGCATTCCGTTTCATCCTGGCGGTAAATGGTCTTGCCCGTTCGATCCTGTATCCGGTCGATCATGCTTGGTTTGACTGACTTTCCACCATTGGCAATCACGGAATAAGCGGACACCAGGCGCAGCAATGTGGTTTCTCCGGCACCGAGCGCCATGGGAAGATAGCGATCCAGATGGTCGTAAAGCCCGAAGTTTTCGGCATATTGCGCAACCAGATCGATCCCCACCTGTTTGGCAAGCCGCACGGTCATCAGATTGCGGCTGAGTTCCAGTCCGACACGCAGCGTGGAAGGACCCGAGAATTTCCCGTCATAGTTTTTTGGACGCCATTCCCTGCCTGTTCCGTCCGGCATGGAAAACGGCGCATCGAGAACCAATGTCGAGGGCGTATAGCCGTTGTCGAGCGCCGCCGCATAGACGAACGGCTTGAACGCGGAGCCCGGCTGGCGATAGGCCTGGGTTGCCCGGTTGAATTCCGATTGCGCATAGGAAAATCCCCCGACCAGAGCCACCACGCGTCCCGTGTGCGGGTCCATCGCCGCAAGCGCCCCCTGGACTGCGGGCCGCTGGCGCAGGAGGTAACCCTCCCCCTGCTTCTCCACAAAAACCACATCGCCGACCGAGAGGACCGTGTCGAGCGACCGTGCGACCAGTTTCTTTTCAGCGACAACCATTCGCAGGGCCCATCGCGAACCGGACAGGGAAAGCGTTGCATTGACATCGGTCATATCAGGCCGGGCTTTAAGCCGGAGCGTCGCCTTGTCCGCGCTCACCGAGCGGACGATGGCCAGCCGCCACTCCGGGACGTCGGCCAGTTCGGCAAAACCATCGAAGGCTGCTGCACTGTCGGGCTCGCCGGCCCGCCCGAGCGCGCCCCTGTAGCCTTGTTCCTGGTCGTATTTGACCAATGCAGACCGCAAAGCTTTCACGGCAGCAGTCTGCAAGGGCATGTCCAATGTCGTTCTGACGGAAACGCCCGCGGTATAAATGGCATCCGACCCGAAAGCCGCTGTAATCTGGCGGCGTACCTCGGACGCGAAATACTCCGTATCATTCCCGAACCGCCGCGTGATGGTTGCGGTCGTACCCAGCGGGGCATGGCTTGCCGCGACCGCATCGGCAGCATTGATGTAGCCGTTCTGCGCCATTCTCAGGATAACCCAGTTTCGTCTGCTGACCGCACGTTCCGGATAAAGGAACGGGTTGTAATTGTTGGGTGCCTTCGGCAGAGATGCCAGATAGGCCGCTTCGGCAATGCTCAGCTCGTTCAATGGCTTGCCAAAATAGGTCAGCGAGGCAGACGCGACGCCATAGGAGCCAAGCCCGAGATAAATACTGTTCATGTACAGTTCGAGGATATGATCTTTTGAATAGACATGCTCGAGCCTGATGGCCAGAACCGCTTCCTGAAGTTTGCGTGAGACTGTCCGCTCCGGCGAGAGGATCAGGTTTTTCACGACCTGCTGGGTGATGGTCGAAGCACCGGCCATCCGCTGACCCGATCCATAATTGAGGGCATTTGACCAGGCGGCGCGCAGGAGCCCGGTCCACTCTATCCCGCCGTGTTCATAAAAATTCTTATCTTCGGCTGAAAGAAACGCCGCCTTGACCAAGTCCGGCACGGCACCGATCGGCGTGTAAAGCCGGCGCTCAATGCCGGTTTCCGCGATCAGTTCTCCGCGGCTGTCATAGAAGCGTGACAGGAGGGGCGGCGTCCAATCCTTCAGATCGCGATAGTCCGGCAGCGTTTTTTCGAATGTTGCCAAAAGGAGAGAGACGCCCAACGTCAGAATGGTCATCAGCGAAACAGCATCCGACGAAAAGCCAACGATGATTTTCTTCATGTTTTACCCGTGAAGCCAGCCGGATTCACCGCAGCGGGCATCTGTTATATCTGTATGTTTCGATGCCAGCGAATGTCGGCGCAGCGGCCAGCCTTCATGCTTGGCGAAGCAGGCCGTGCCTCTGTCAAGGTCCGGCAGGTCAGATCAGCGCATTCTCTGGTGGCCGGATTTCAACCGGATACCCCTCATAACACAAATGGTAAATTCTATTGTCTGTCATTAGAAAAACTATGCCTTCAAGCCGCTTCTGTGGAAGTGGTCGAGAGCATGCCTCATCCCCGCCGCCGGCTGAGATTGCCTGGACGCTGCGCTTTTTCACAGGGCTTGATTCTCGGGGCTGAATGTCGTGAACGCAGTTTCGCATATCCGGCTGCAATGGCCGGCCGATTGGCAAGCCTTCGGGCCAACCGCTATATAACTATTTGAATTTATAGGAAAATGGTGGGCCCGGAGGGACTCGAACCCCCAACCAAGCGGTTATGAGCCGCCGGCTCTAACCAATTGAGCTACAGGCCCCACCTGAAAGCACCGAACCTCATGGCCGCTGCCCGTCTTCCCCGCGATCAATAGCGGGAAAAATCACGAATGCAATGCCCGATTTGATCTCATTGCCCGATAGGGCAATTTCGAGCCGAAAATCCACAACTCCCGTGGATTTTCATGCGCTTGCGGCAGCCTTTTTGATCAGCGCTGTTCCTTGCCGGCCAGAACCAGCAGCTGGCGCGCGCTTTCCTCGTCGGTAATGAAAACCGTCGGCCGGATCAGTTTCATCGCGCCCAGCAGCGCATTGATCTTTTCCTTGCCGCCTGAGGTCAGGACGCGCACCGGCACCTTCTGCAGCGTCTCGATGCCCACCGACATGACGAGATCATGAATCGGGTGATCGACGAGACGGCCCTGCTGGTCGTAGAAATGGAACAGGATATCGCCGACCGCGCCGCGTTCCGCCAGGGACGACTGGTGCTCTTCATTGAGGAAGCCGATGCGGTAGGGCGTGCTCGATGCCGTTTCGATGGCGCCGACGCTGAGCAGCACGAGATCGAGATCCTCGGCCATCTCGAACACGCTTTTCAGGCCGCAGCGCTCGATCAGCGCCGTACGGGTCTCGACGCTGTCCACAAGCGCCGGAGCCGGAATGAGATAGCCATTGCCCTGAAACAGCTGGGCAAACTGCCAGGCGAATTCCGCCGGATTGAAGCGGCGCGGCTGGCTGATGCCGCCAAGCAGGGAAATCACGGTAAAATCATCCAGCGCCCGCGCTTCCAGATAGGACAGCGTGCTGAGCAGCGTGCGGCCCCAGCCGACGCCGACGCGCATGCCGTTGGCCACCACGCCCGAGAGATAATCGCCGGTGGCGGCGCTGATGGCCGGGATCGGGTCATTGTCCGCCTGCGACAGCGGCGCAATGATCACCTTCTCCAGCCCGAACTGCTGCTCGACCTGCCGTTCCAGCGCAATCAGGTCGGACAGGTATCCCTGGATGCCGATCTTGACCTCGTTGCGGGCACGCGCTTCGGCCAGCATGCGCACGATGGTCACGCGCCCGACGCCGAGCACTTCGGCAATCTCGTTCTGGGTCATCTGCTCGATGTAATACATCCAGGCGGCGCGCATGCGCATGCGGCTGATTTTCGTATCAGGCTGCCCGATATCCAGCGGGGCCTTTTTCGGACTGTTCGGCGCGCTGTTCGCCCGCTTGCGTCGATCGGTCAATTCACATCCCCTTAATTGCTCGTATCCATTTCCCGCCGGTAGCAGATTTGTGTGCTGACAAAACAACGCCGCACACACTACACTCCCGCAGAATATTGTTTAGCAAGTCACCAAAAGCAGATACAAAGCATTATCCACTTTGCAAGTCGAGGTCTGCCACATGATCAGGGATATTTCAAACGAGATTGTCGTTGGCCTCAAGGACCGGTTGCGCGATGTCAGGCACATGATCCGGGCGAGCCGCAGCGACACGATCAGGACGACGGCCCCCGAAGGTCCGGAAGTTCTGCTGGGTCACGCCGCCCGTGTCGTCGACAAGGCACTGACCGTGGCCGAAAAAATCTCGATTTCACTGGTCTCGCAGGACCCGAAGGCCCATTCCGCCACCATCGAGGCGCGCAGCCTCAATGCCTATTTTCCCGGCGACAGCGCCAAGGGCGAAGCATTGTTCCGCCGCGACGTTTATTACCTGGCGAAACGTATTTTTACCATTCTCGGTTGTGAAAATCCGCTGGTGCACGAGGCCACCTTCGCCGCGGTCCATGCCGCCATGATTCGCCGGCATGCCGGCCGGATCAAGGCGGCGACCGGCACGAACGGCCTGGCCGAGATATCAAGCGCCTGCGCCATCCTGGCATTCGAACTGCAGTCGGGCCACCAGGCCCAGCCGCTGCCGCCGCACATGGCGGGGGAAAACACCCCTGACAAAGCAAGCCAGTTCCTGTGCTTTTCCGCCATTGCGCTTGCCATCGGCCTTGCCAGCTACAGCGCCAATGAAGAGCCGGGCGACGAAAAACTGGTGGAGAGCGCGCTTTTGGCATTGAAGGCGCGCCAGACCAATCTCATCGAGGCGACGGAAGGCAAAAACCGGACAGATGCGCTGTCCGGCCTTTTCGCTTTCCTCATCCCTGTCCTGCCCTAATCTGCCTTAGAACCTTCCAGAACGCACTTCTTGGCGCGCTGGATCGATGACGGGCTCATGCTCAGCTCGGTCAGCCCCATGGCGATGAAGGCCGGGATCAGATCCGGGCGTCCGGCAGCTTCCCCGCACATCCCGACCATGATGCCCGCATCGGTCCCGGCTTTCGCCGTCAGTTCAATGGCGGCCATGACGGCCGGATGGGTCACGTCATTGAGCTTTGCCACCGTCGGGTTGAGCCGGTCGGCAGCCATGATGTACTGCGTCAGATCGTTGGTGCCGATGGAAAAGAATGCGACTTCCCTGGCCAGTGCCGGAGCAATCAGCACGGCGGCTGGTGTCTCGATCATCACGCCGAGATCGAAATGCGCGAACGGCGTGCCGGCGGCGGCCAGTTCCGCGGCGCATTCCCCGATCAGCGTCTTCGTTGCCCGCACCTCGCCAACGTCGGAGATCATCGGCAGCATCACCTTGATGTTGCCGTGGACGGCAGCGCGCAGCAGCGCCCGCAGCTGCGGCTTGAAGATATCCGGCCGGTCGAGGCACATGCGGATGCCGCGCCAGCCGAGGAACGGGTTTTCCTCATCGGGAAAGTCGACCCCGGCAATCGGCTTGTCGCCGCCGATATCGAGCGTCCGCACGATCACCGCATGCGGGGCGAAGGCCCGGGCCAGGCTGGAATAGGTTTCCGCCTGCAAATCTTCCGACGGCAGGTGGATATGCCGCATGAACAGAAGTTCGGTGCGGAACAGGCCAACGCCCATGGCGCCCGCTTCCTTTGCCGCATCGATTTCCTCAAGCGAGCCGATATTGGCGGCAATGTCGATGACCGTGCCATCGGCACGCCGGGGCGTAACGTCCCTATAGGCGGTCAGCGCCTGCTTTTCCGCCCCCGCCTTGGCGATGGCCGCCTGAAAACGGCCTGTGATACCGGCATCCGGATCGGCAAAGACCTCGCCGCTGTCGCCATCGAGCGCAACGGTCCGCGCATGCTTCAGATCAAGCACGGCGCGGCCGAGGCCAAGCACGGCGGGAATGCCGTGGGCACGGGCGATGATGGCGACATGCGAGGTGGCGCCGCCATGGCCGCAGATCACCCCGGCAATGCGCTTCAGGGGCGCGCGGGCGAGATCCCAGGCGCCGATATCCTCCGCAACCAGGATCGAGCCCTCGGCAATGGTGTCGAGATTGACGTCTTCCTGCCCCAGAAGGGCCAGGCAGATCTGTCGCCCGACCGCATTCACGTCGTCGGCGCGGGCATTGAGATAGGGATCGTCCATGGTGGCAAAATCGGAGGCGATCTTCGATGTCGCCCCGATCACCGCCGAAACCGCATCGATGCCGCCTTCGACGATGGCAATCGCACCGCCGGTCAGTTCGTCGTCATTGGCGATGTCCTTCAGCGCCGCAACGATGCCCCGGTCGCTCTCAGCCAAACCGGTTTCCGCGAGCGAAGCGTCCATGCGCTTCTGCACGGTGGCAATGGCCTGCTTCAGCCGCAAGACCTCGTCAGCGATCGCGTTGGCCGCCAGCGGGCGGTTCTCGTGCTTGATCTCGGCGGGGAAAAACCCGTAGACGGCACCGATGGCCGCCCCTTCGCTTGCAGCGACACCGCGCAGGGCACCATCGGCGGGAAGACCTTGCGCAGGCTTGCGCGCAGCGGGCTTCCCGGTGTCCTGCTTCTGCGGCTGGACCGCGCCGTCATCTTCCAGTCCCGCATGCGGGTTTTCGAGATAGCCGATCAGCGCCTCGATGGCTTCAATCGCGTCGGCACCGGTCGCGCGGACGGTGATTTCCTCGTTTTCCTTGACGCCAAGCAGCATGAGTTTGACCGAGCTCTTGGCGCTGACCGATCTGTCATCCTTGACCAGCTCGATATCGGATTCGAAACTCTTGGCGAGTTTGACAAACCGGGTGGCCGGCCGCGCATGCAATCCGTCATGCACCCGCACAATCGTCGAGCGTTCCATGCTTTACTCTCTTTGGTATTTCGTTCTGTTTCCGCCGTCAGTCCTGAACCCTATCCGATGGTGATCGTCGCCCCCACCTTGAGGGTTGAGACCAGTTCGCCGGTATCCACTTCCGATGCGCAGATTTCACCGGGGCGGTCAACGTGATCGGACCCGTTGAATGTGATGACAACATGGCCGATATCCCGGACTTTTTGCCAGGCATAGTCACCGATACCGGTTATTTTGGCCGAGAGATCGCCGATGCGGATCACCGTGCCAACAGGCGGCGTTGCTTCCGACGGCGTGCCGTCGACCAGGTGCAGGATCGAAACTTCGGCGAGTTCCGGCGGTGCACCATCGGCAAACAGGATGACAACGCCTCCTTCTGCGAGGTCCGCCACCTCGGGACCCACGGCTGTTACCCGTGTTTTCAAAAGAACTGACATGATGGCGAACCTCTTCTTGTTAATCGGGTTTAGAATACGATCAGGCTGACAACCCAGGCGATCAGCACCGAGACGGGACCCATGATCTGACGGCTGATCAGAACCGCGGGAACACCGATCTCGATTGTCTTGGGCTTGGCTTCACCCAGCGCCAGCCCGACCGGCACGAAATCACAACCAACCTGCGTATTGTAGGCAAACAGCGCAGGCAGGGCCATTGCGGGCGAAATCGTGCCATTGGCGATCTGCGGGCCGATGATGGCCACGCCGATGACCTGCGCAATCACCGCGCCCGGTCCCAGAATGGGTGACAGGAACGGCAGGCCGCAAATGGCCGAGATGATCAGAAGGCCGACGATGTTGTTGGCAAGCGGGCCCATCGGCTGAGCCAGCACATCGCCGATCCCCGTATAGAGGATGAAGCCGATGAGCATGGTCACGAAGGCCATGAAGGGCAGGACGTTGCGGATGACCTGATCGATCGTGCGGCGGCCGGCATTGAAGAAAATGCCGACGACGCGGCCCATGACCCGGCCCACCGAACTGATCAGCCCGATCAGGCCGCCTTCGCCGTTGTCCGATGCTGCTGCCGTGCGGCTGGACATGGCGGCGGCCATTTCCGCCGGTGTCGGCGTTGCGGCCGCCCCGGCAGCCGCGGCGTCCTGCGACCCGTCGGCCAGCTCGATATTGGCTTCCTTGACGCCGGAGACATAAATGTCCTCGGTGATGAACTGCGCGAGCGGGCCGGACTGGCCGACCGGCGTCAGATTGACAGTGGGAATGCGCTTGCGCGGATAGACGCCGCAGCGGGCGGTACCGCCGCAATCGACGACGACAACGCCCATTTCACCTTCGACCGGCGGCGACTTGAAGCCGTCGACGGCTTCACCGCCGGTGAGTTCGGCGATGCGGCGCGCCACGGGATGAATCCCGCCGCCCGTGACGGAAACAACCTTGTTGCGCTGCGGTGTCAGCTGGATGGTCAGCGGGCCGCCCCAACCGTTCGAGCCCTTGGAAATCTTGACTGGTTTATAGGTCTTCGACATTGTTTTTCTCCCCACCCCTGACTTAAAGCTCGACGCCCTGGCGCCGCGCCATGATGGCGGTGATGCGCTCGGTCAGCATGCCTTTGAGGAGGATGACCACGAGACCGACAATGGCGTACCAGATCGCCACCCGGATGTGATAACCGGCGGGAACAAGGCCCTTCTTTTCCAATTCGAGCAGGGCCACCAGAATGCCGCCCCAGACGAAATACTCGCCGGGATTGATATGCGGGAACAGGCCGAGCGGCGGATGCACATAGGACACGGCAGCGTCATAGAACGCCGGCTTGTGCTTTTCTTCGAGGAACGACCCGAAGGTATAAGCCATCGGATTGGTCAGGAAGAACACCGAGAGCAGCGGCAGTACGGTATAACGGGTCAGGGCAATACGGCCCGCACCGCGCGCGATGCCATGGACGCGTTCTTCACCGACCAGCTCGGTCAGCGCGTAGAAAGCGGTCATCAGCACGACCAGCGTCGGGATGATGCCGGTGACGAAACCGGCAAAGACTTCGCCGCCCTTCTGGAAAATGCCGATAAAATATTTACCGGCGCTGGTGAGCCAGCCGAGCTGCTCTTCCTTCTGCACGTTCTGCAGCTTGTTCTTGAATTCCTCGACGGAAATATCGCCGCTGGATTGCGCCAGCACCACGAGGTCATTGCCCGCGTGGTGGATGGCCTGTTTGCCGTGCAGCGCAGCATCCGAGACCATCGACCCTGCCACCGACAGATGGTGCATGGTGACGTCGGCATGCTGCGCCAACATTGTTAGAATTGACATGTTCCCTCCTCCTTATCGGCCATTTGCTTGGGTACGGCCACCCCCGGGCTTGCCCCTATGCGTTGACTGTCTTGATTCCTGCCAGCCCCGGCTGCTTCGGCTCGGCACGCGCGCGGTCGATCTGCTCGATGGCGCGTTCTGCCGCCTTGGCCAGGGCCGGGTCTTCCACGCCGGATAGGAGCGGATCGGCGCGCAGGGCGTTCAGCGTGATTCCCTCGAACTCCGGCCGCCGCGCAAACTTCGCGAAAACCGAACGGCCGCGCATCACCAGGAAGCGCTGCACCACGAGATCCGGCGTCACCACCACGAGAGCGATGACGCCTTTGCCGAAACGTCCGCGCACATTGCCTGCACCGACATATCCGTCGTTGTATTTCGACGTAATTCCCTTCATCACATCGCCATAATGGCGCATCTGGTACCAGACGCCCAGCGACTGCAAAGCCCAGAGAACTCCAAGGGCAAGCAATCCCCATTGCCACATCGCCATGTCTTCAACCTCCCATTGTCCAGCCAGCAACATATGCTATGCCGGAACGGAAAAATATAGAACATTTGTTTTTTGCAATGTCAATATGTATGATTTCGTGTATCATTGAAAACTTGGCTTCCTGCGCATTGAAGCGTAAGACATTGATGGAACTGATCAGAGAGATACGGCATGGATTTTCTGTTTCGCGATGAGCTGGTGAATACGCCCGACCTGCGTCACCGCCTGCGGCGGCTGCGCTGGTTCCGCATGGCCTTTCGCAAGAATGTCGCGCTCATTGCCGGGCATTACGGCTATCGCTTCGTCATTGACGAAACGAAGCTGACGGCCGCCTTCCTCAACTGGATCGAAACCGTCGAGCAGCAAAAATCCTTTTCCCGCATTGACCGCAAGGATTTCATCATCTTCGCCGCCGGTCTGGTGCTGAAGGAACTTATTGCCGAGGCGCCCGCCAGGGTCGAGGGCCATACGCCGCAGACCAATGCCGACGCCACCGAAATGGCCGATATCATGGCCTTCTGGCCGGAAGGGTTTCTCTACACCAATTTCTGCGTCGGCACGATTGCCGCCATCTACGAACAGGAATTCGGTACAGCGCCGCAAATCGCCAGTTGCGCCAACGACCTGCGGACCTGGTGGTCCTACAAGGAAAATGTCACGGAAATGCCGGGCTATGCCGTGGCCTTTCTCGACAAGTTCCTCGGTGCGGAGCCAAACTGGGTCATGCCCAACCTGGCATCCGCCCGCGGCGCCATCCAGCGTGCTTTGATCGCTTCGAAAGGCGGCAGCCGCCTGACCGCGACTACCCCGCCGACCGGCTGATTTCGCGCAGGATCCGCACGACCTTTTCCCGCTCTTCCAGCTGCGGCATGTGCCCCGTTCCGGCAAAGATATGCACGGCAATCTCGCCCGGCAGCCCCGACGCCTGCGCGGCAGGGATAATCCGGTCCGCCGCGCCGAAAATCACCCGGACCGGCATCGCCAATGCAGCAAGGTTTCTGCGGATATCGAAGACCTGTGTGCCATCGGCAAAGAAGCGGTCGGCCACCAGCTTTTGCGCCTCACGCAACCCTTCGTCCTGCGCCTGGGCAAGTGTTGCCTTGACGAAGGATTTGGTCAGGAGGCTCTCATCCTGCACCAGAAGCTTCATCCAGGCGATGAGACTGGCTTCCGCCCTTGCGCGGACGAACCCCTGCAGGAACGCGCCGTTGATCTCAGGGCCGAGCCCAGCAGGCGCAATCAGCGTCAGGGCGCGGATATCGAGGTTACCGCGCGCCGCGACCTTGGCTGCAATCGCAGCGCCGAAGGAATGCGCCGCCACCACGACCGGCCCCGCATGATGGGCGGCAATCGTCTGTTCGACCCGCGCAGCGATGGTTTCGATATCTGCCGGAATGTCACGCGGTGATTCGCCATGCCCCGGCAGATCAATCGCCAGGACCGGGCTATCCAGCGTTGTTCCGGCCAGCATCGGCCGCCAGCTGTTGAGATCGGAACCAAATCCGTGGATCAGCACCAGAGGCGCAAGCGTGGCATCATTGCCCTGCCGCAGCCAGACCGCATGCAGCGGCGCATCACCGGCCTTGGCCTGAACGGGAACAATGACGGCCGGTTTGGCCGCCGCCGGCCGTGCCTGCGCAACATTGGCTTCGACGTCCCTGCGCTGAATCCGGCCCTTGGGGCCGGAGCCCGCAACGGACGCAAGGTCGATCCCGCTTTCCCTCGCGATCCGCCGCGCCAACGGCGTTGCGCGGACACCGTCCGCGACAGCAGGCAGGGTTTGCGCGACCGCGGCAACCGGCGCGGCAATGGCGACCTCCAGCGGCTTGCTGGGAACGGCAGGTTCGACCGCATCCAGCTGACTTGCCGGTGCGGCATAGGTTTCGCCCTCGGCAAAAATCCAGGCGACGCACTGGCCGACGGGCACAACCGCGCCTTCCCCGGCCTTGACGTCACGCAGGATGCCGGAAGCTGGCGCATCCACTTCCATGGCGGCCTTGTCCGTCTCGATTTCGAACAGCAGCTGGCCCTTGGAAACGCTGTCGCCCTCCTTGGCATACCAGCGCGAGATCTGGCCGGTCTTCATATCCATGTCGACCTTGGGCAGGATGACTTCGGTAGGCATGAGCTATCGCACCCCCTTCACGAGATCGCGGGCGCTGGCGAGAATGCCCGGCACCTGCGGCACGGTGGCCTTTTCCAGCTCCGGATTATAGGGGATGGGTGTTTCCGCCCCGCCCAGCCGCACAATCGGCGCATCGAGATAATCGAAGGCCTCGCTTTCGGCGATCATGGCGCTGACTTCTGCGCCGACACCGAGGGTTTTCACGCCCTCATAGACGCACATCAGCTTCGACGTCTTCTTGACGCTGGCGATGATGGTGTCCTTGTCCATCGGCCGGACGGTTCTCAGATCAACGACTTCAACGTTGATCCCTTCCTTTTCCAGCTCCTTGGCCGCTTCCAGCGCCTTGTGCACCATGATGGCCGACGCAACGATGGTCAGGTCCGTGCCTTCGCGCACGACCGCCGCCTTGCCGATCGGCACGGTGTAATAGCCTTCCGGCACCGGGCCCTTCATCTTGTAGAGCAGCTTGTGCTCGAAGATCATCACCGGGTCCGGGTCTTCGATGGCCGCAAGCAGCATGCCCTTGGCATCGTAGGGCGTGGCAGGCTGGATGACTTTCAGGCCGGGAACGTGGCCGAGCCAGGCTTCGAGGCTCTGGCTGTGCTGTGCCGCCGCGCCCGTGCCGGAACCGGCGGGAAAACGCATGACCAGCGGCACCGAAACGGCACCGCCCAGCATGTAGCGGATTTTCGCCGCCTGGTTGACGATCTGCTCCATGGCCAGCGCCGCAAAATCGGAGAACTGGAACTCGAAGATCGGCCGCATGCCGGTCAGCGCCGCGCCGACGGCAACGCCCGCACCGCCAAGCTCGGAAATCGGCGTGTCCATCACCCGGTCCTCGCCGAAGCGGTGCACGAGATCGCCCGTGACCTGGAAGGCGCCGCCATAGACGCCGATATCCTCGCCCATCAGGAACACCCGGTCATCGGCCTCCATGGCAAGCGCCATGGCTTCCTGGATAGCCTGCGAATAGCTCAGCTCGCGGATTGTCTCATTCATCTGGAAAGTCTTTCAGTCCGTGTACACGTCGCGCGTGAGATTGTTCAGATCAGGGGATGGGCTGTTCCTGGCAAATTCGATCGCCTCGGCGATTTCCTTCTCCGCATCCGCGCGGATGGCTTCGATATCACTATCGGTGACGAAGCCGAATTCCTTCAGCTGGGTCTCGAACAGGTCGATGGGATCGCGATTGGCAATCCAGTCCTCGATCTCTTCCTTGGTGCGGTAGCGGTTGCGGTCGCTCTTGGAATGGCCGCGGTGGCGATAGGTCTTGCACTCGATCAGCGTCGGGCCCTCGCCGCGCCGCGCCCGCTCGACCGCCGCGTTGGATGCCTCGGCCACATCCGACAGGTTGTTGCCGTCGACGATCACGCCCGGCATGTTGTAGCCGGCGGCACGATCCGCCACATTCGGCACCGCCGTCGACCGCTTGGTCGAGGTGGACATGCCGTAGCCATTGTTCTCGCAGACGAAAACCACCGGCAGCTTCCAGATCGCCGCGATGTTCAGCGCCTCGTGAAAGGCCCCCTCATTGTTGGCACCATCGCCGAAATAGGAAATGACGACCTTGCCATTCTTCTGTTTCTTCGCCGACAGCGCGGCGCCGACGGCAATCGGAATGCCGCCGCCGACGATGCCGTTCGCACCGAGATTGCCCTTGGACACATCGGCGATATGCATGGAGCCGCCACGGCCCTTGCAATAGCCGGTTTCCTTGCCGAAAAACTCGGCGAACATTTTTGACACTTCCGCGCCCTTGGCGATGCAATGGCCATGGCCGCGATGGGTCGAGGTGATCATGTCATCGTCGTGCAGTGGCAGGGATATGCCGACGGCGCTGGCTTCCTGCCCGATGGACAGGTGCATCGTGCCGTGGATAAGCCCGCGCGTGTAGGATTCTTCCGCGCCCTCTTCGAAGCGGCGGATGAGATACATCTTGCGCAGAGCCTCCTTCAGCTGCTCCGGAGAATAGTGCCGGAACGCGAAAGGAAGATTGCTGCCATCGTCCTTGAATTTGGCGTTTGTGGCGGGAGCCATGCTTGGCACTCCTTAGCTGTTTGCCCTGAATTCTGGTTGCTGGACGTCACGCGCCATAAACGAGCTTGTCCTGCCGCTGTCTGAGTTCGACGATTTTCGAGCCGGGGATGGGGGCGGCGTTGGCGCTGG
>NZ_JBQEPA010000036.1:0-35427 GCF_052056495.1 Phyllobacterium sp. 22229 | reverse complement strand
GGTTGCAGGGGCGTGATCGCATGGGCCAAACCGCGCCGCTTGGCCGGCAAACAGCGGTGACACCGCCGGAAAACCCGCCATGTACAAACTCGCAAGACAGAAGAAAACGAACAGTTAAAAACGCCGATAAGAGCAAAACAGGCCCGAGGGTGCGCATCAAGAGTTAAGGCCGAGAGGGCAGGGGACGCCAGAAAACCCATCAAAACCAATGCTGTACAGCCAGCCAAAGCCATGAATACCGCGATGAACGGATAGATGGACGGCCACAGTGCCAGTCAGGCCGGACGGGAACGCAAACCTGGATAGTTCCAGACTTATCCACGAGCCTCTCACCACAATCTCAGTCAGCAATGAAGAAGCTAAGGCTGATCTAATTGCGTAATAAGGCGAAGTTCACAACAAAAACAATGGAATAGTCTCGACAGACCAAAGTTCGTTGAGGTCTCCGCTCACCCAAGAACCGAGTGGATAAGTCAAAACATTCACAGTGAGGGAAACCAGACACGTTGGGGCGCCAGACAATTTCACAGTGTCGTCATGTGCCTGAGCGAGGCCCTCGATCTCAACCGGCTGTCAAAGCCATGACGCGTTTGCGTCATGGCTTTGATGATTGGTGTGGCTGGTGGCTTATGCCAGTTCCAGCATTGCGGCGGGGCTAAAGCTTTTCAGGTTCTGCGTGTCGCCATCGCGAACTTTTCTGATCCACAAGGGATCGTTCAAAAGGGCGCGGCCCACGGCGATCAGGTCAAACTCTTCGCGTTCCAGACGGCGCACCAGTTTGTCCAGGCTCTCGGGCTGGGAGCTTTCACCGCCGAAAGCAGCCAGGAATTCACCTGATAATCCCACGGATCCCACACTGATGGTGGCTGCGCCCGTCAGTTTCTTTGCCCAGCCTGCAAAGTTCAGGCCCTCGTCGCCGTCGATTTGCGGAAACTCGGGCTCCCAGAACCGCCGCTGCGAAGCGTGAAAGATGTCCACGCCTGCCTCGGCAAGGGGCACGAGCCAATCGGCCATCTCGTCCGGCGTTTCCGCCAACCGGTAGCTGTAATCCTGCTGCTTCCATTGGCTGATGCGCAGGAGAACAGGGAAATCAGGGCCAACAGCATTGCGGACAGCCTTGACGACCTCGGCCGCAAATCGTGCCCTTTCCTTGAGCGTCGCTCCGCCAAAATGATCCGTTCGCTTATTGCTTCCTGCCCAGAAGAACTGGTCTATGAGATAGCCGTGCGCCCCATGGATTTCGACCACATCAAAACCCAGCCGTTTGGCGTCGGCGGCTGCCCGCGCGAACGCAGCGATGGTATCGGCAATGTCTTCGTCCGTCATGGCATTGCCGCGCGGTTCACCGGGACCGACAAGACCGGAGGGGCTTTCAACCGGTGATGGCGGACGCCAGTCCGTCGTCGGATGAGACGTTGATCCGGTGTGCCAGATCTGCGGTCCCATTTTGCCGCCTGCAGCGTGCACTTCTTCGATGACGTGCGCCCATCCGTCCAAGGCCGCTTTGCCATGAAAGAATGGAATATCCGGGTGGTTTTTGGAGGCGGGGCGGTCAATCACCGTTCCCTCCGACAGGATCAGTCCCACTTCGCCTTCAGCACGGCGGCGATAATAGGCGGCCACATTGTCGCCGGGGACGCCGCCGGGGGAAAATGTGCGCGTCATCGGCGCCATGACGATGCGGTTCTGAAGTTCCAGTGATTTGATCTTGAATGGCTTGAAGAGAGCAGCCACGTGCGGTGCAGACATTGATAGGTACTCCGGTTGTGTTGAAGTACTGAGGTATATATTGTAAACCTAGTGTCAATAAGGCACTTATTGTAGATCAGGTATACAGGAGGAAACCACCATGACCGAGAATCGAAACACGGTGTGCACGGTTCACGGTTCCAGCCGCCTTCTGCTCGATCAGATCGCGGACAAATGGTCTGTGCTCATTCTGTCGTTGCTCTGTGGCAATCCCCTGCGTTTCAACGAAATAAAGCGCCGCATCGACGGCATCACACAGAAGGCACTCGCCGAAGCTCTGCGGCGATTGGAACGAAATGGAATGGTATTGCGGCGTGTCATTCCCATCTCTCCGGTTGCCGTGGAATACAGTGTCACGCCGCTCGGCCACACGCTGAAGGAACCATTTGGAGCTTTATGCACCTGGGCGCTGGAGCATGAACACGAGGTTGAACAGGCGCGGCGATCATTCGACCAGCGTGCAACCGGCAGTGCACTCCAACTTGCCGGCGAGCGCGCCATGAAGGCGGTTGCCGACTGAACGATACCGGCTGGAATTTCTCTGGGGTTTTTACCGCATCGGCACAATAAACCCGAAACCTCCTGATTTAAAGAATACCATTTCTGTCGAGATTAAAACGCGGCGGTTAGGCTTCCAGCTTCATTCTTGATCCTGGAGCATCCATGACCAGACGGACAGACCAATTGAGTTTGGGGGCCTTTCTCTATCCGACAGGGCACCATATCGCCGCCTGGCGGCACCCGCAGGCACAGGCCGATGCCGGGTCGAACTTTGCACATTATGCGGAGCTGGCGCGGATCGCGGAAGCAGCCAAGTTCGACCTGATCTTCATGGCCGATGGTGTCGGTACGCGCGGGACGGACACCGAAGCGCTCAGCCGCACAGCTATCCGTTACGTCGCGCAGTTCGAACCGCTGACGCTTCTCTCGGCGCTCGCAGCCCTGACCGAGCGGGTCGGCTTCGTCGCGACGGCTTCCACCACCTATAACGAACCCTATCACATTGCCCGGAAGTTTGCTTCGCTTGATCATATCAGCGCAGGCCGTGCCGGCTGGAATCTTGTGACCTCGGCGAGCGAAGATGAAGCGCAGAATTTCAACCGTGACCATCATGTTGCCCATGCCGAGCGCTATGAGCGCGCCGAGGAATTTGCCGATGTCGTGCGCGGGCTCTGGGATACCTGGGAAGAGGACGCATTCCTGCGCGATAAGGATAGTGGCATCTACTACGATCCAGCCAAGCAGCATCTGCTCAATCACCGCGGCAAGCACTTCAAGGTTCGCGGGCCGCTCAACGTCGCGCGCGCGCCGCAGGGTCATCCGGTCATCGTGCAGGCGGGTTCGTCGGAACCGGGCAAGGATCTTGCCGCCCGCACGGCTGAAGTCATATTCACGGCTCACCAGACGATCGAGGATGCGCGCGCCTTCTACAGCGACGTCAAGGGCAGGCTTGCCCGTTTTGGCCGTTCGCCTGACGCTCTGAAGATCATGCCGGGTATTTTCCCGGTCATCGGCAAGACTGAGTCTGAAGCACGGGAAAAATTCGAACAGATCCAGGAACTCATTCATCCCGCGGTGGGACTATCGCTGCTGAACGGAATGGCGGGCGATGTCGATCTGTCGGCATATCCGCTGGACGGACCCATTCCAGAGGTCACGGAAACCAATGGCAGCAAGAGCAGGCAGAAGCTGCTGGTTGATCTGGCCCGCCGGGAAAACCTGACCATCCGCCAGTTGTATCTGCGCGTGGCAGGCGCGCGCGGTCATTGGCAGATTGTCGGAACACCCGAACAGATCGTCGACCAGATGGAAGAGTGGTTCATCACCGGCGCTGCCGACGGCTTCAACGTCATGCCGCCGCATCTGCCGGCCGGCCTTACGGACTTTGTCGAACACATCGTTCCGGAGCTGCGCCGCCGCGGCCTGTTCCGCACGGACTATGCTGGCCGCACCTTGCGCAGTCATCTCGGACTGCGCGAGCCGCTGCATCCGGCGCATGCGGCCGTTGCCGCCGAATGAAACGATTGACAGCGAAAGAGGTGGCGTCATGACCAGCCCTGCTCATCTGAAAATCCGCAATGTCACCCGGCGATTCAACGTCAATGGCACGGCGCTCACCGCGCTTGACGATGTCAGTCTTGATATCAAGGCGGGTGAGTTCGTAACCATTGTCGGGGCGAGCGGCTGCGGCAAGTCCACCCTGCTGCGCCTCGGTGCAGGCCTTGATGTCGACCATGACGGCGTGATCGAGCATGGAGGACGGCGCGTTGACGGCCCCAGCCTTGACCGGGGGATCGTTTTTCAGGAGCCGAGGCTTTTCCCGTGGCTGACCGTCGAGCGCAATGTTTCGCTCGGGCTGGAGAATGCGGCTTTTTCCAAGGCGGAAAAGCGCGAGCTGGTGAGTGAGCAGATCGCCCTTGTGGGCCTGTCGGGTTTTGAAAAAGCCTATCCGCATCAACTGTCCGGCGGCATGGCGCAACGTGCCGGGATTGCCCGCGGTCTCGTCAACCGGCCGGATGTACTGTTCCTGGATGAACCCTTCGGAGCGCTGGATGCCATTACCAAGGCAAGGCTGCAAGGCGAGCTGCAGCAGATCTGGGCCGCGGAAAGGATCACCATGGTGCTGGTGACCCATGATGTCGATGAGGCCGTCTATCTGGGAGACCGGGTGGTGATCATGTCGCCGCGCCCGGGCAGGATCCGGCAGATTGTACCGGTGGATTTACCGCATCCGCGCGAGCGTACATCCCCTGAGCTCGCCGCCATCCGCAACGAGGTGCTCGATATTCTCAACGGCACGACCGGCGAAGCGCCGAAGCCGGTCACCCGGCCGTCTGCCGCAAGGCGACCCGCCGCGTCCGCCAACCCCATTCATGCCGCGCATCGCACCAAACCAGCACAGCCGGCTTTTTCCACAACGGAGATATGAATTGATGTTCTCAACGATTTTGCGGCGGACGGCTCTTGCCGTCTTCACCGTTTCCCTTCTGGCGGCGCCCGCACGTGCGGCCGAGCCTTTGACGATCCATGTCGGCTACGCGGCCATCGGCGTCGACAACCGGCCCTTCGCCGAGGGCACATCGGCTGCAACGGCGCGGGCTGGCGAATATCTTGAAAAGGAATTCGCCAACGATCCCAACATCAAGATCGAATGGTTCTTCTTCAAGGGGGCCGGACCCGCCGTCAATGAGGGGTTCAGCAATGATCAGCTTGACTTCGCCTATCAGGGCGATCTTCCGGCGCTGATCGGCCGGGCGAACGGTCTGAAGACCAGATTTCTCCTGGCCAGCGGGGCGCGCAAGCCGCTTTACCTCGCCGTGGCCAAGGACGCCGATATCAAGTCGGTTGCGGATTTGAAAGGCAAGAAGGTTGCCTATCAGCGTGGCACCAATGGCCATCTCTCGGCGATCAAGATCCTGGAGGCCAATGGCCTGACGGAAAAGGATATCCAGGTCATCAATCTCGACAGCGCCGGTACAGTCGCTGCGCTGACCAGTCAGGATATCGACGCCGCCTTCGGCGATACGCAGCTGATCAATCTTGCGGCCAAGGGCAATGCCAAGGTCATCTATACGACCAAAGGGCAGGATCCGCGCTATGGCCGCAATGCCGGTATCATTGCGCGGCAGGATTTCATTGAAAAGCACCCGGAGATCACGCAGCGCGTTGTCGATGCGTTCGTCAAGGCAGCGCAATGGTCATCCGACGAGCCGAACCGTGCCGCGCTGTTCGAGCTCTGGCACAAATCGGGGACACCGGTTCCCATTCTCGAAGACTATTTCAGCAACGATACGCTCGCTTATCGCAATTCGCCGCTGATCGACGGTCTCCTCGTCTCGCAATATCAGGAGCAGGGCGTCAAGGCGAAGGCGTTCGGGCTGATCCGCCGCGAGGTGAGCACGGATGGATGGTTCGAGCCGAAATATCTGAAAGCCTCGCTTGAAAAACTCGGGCTGCAGAATTTCTGGCAGGCCTATGGTGCCGACGGCAAGCCAGCCGGTTCCTGAACAGGCATAGCATTGGGTGGCAGACCGTAGCATGAGCAGCTTTACCAATATGGCCAGCAGCGCAACTGGCGCTGTCGGCAGCAACAAGACGGTTGGATGGAAGGGGTTGGCAAACCGGCGCGGCGCGCGGCGTGCCGCCATCGGCCTGATCCTGCCGGTGATGCTGGTTTTGTACTGGTGGCTGGCGTCAAGCCGCGGCTGGCTGCCCGAGCAGATCCTGCCATCGCCCGCCTATGTCTATGCCACCGCCGTGGAAATGATTGTCTCCGGCGAAATTGCCTACCATGCGGGCATGAGTCTGCGGCGTGTCGTCTACGGATTTCTGTTCGGGGCGATGGCCGGATTATCCCTGGGCATGGCCATGGGGCTGTCCCGTACCGTCGATGACTATGTGCGGCCGCTCTTTCTGGCTTTTGCGCAGATCCCGACCCTAGGGTGGATTCCGCTGTTGATGCTGATTTTCGGTATCGGCGAGGCCTTGAAGATCATCGTCATTGCCAAGGGTGCGCTGGTGCCGATGACAATGAATACCGCAGCCGGCATTCGTTCGGTTCCAGCAAACTATGTCGAAGTCGGCCGTGCCTTGCGATTCAGCCGCCTGCAGACGTTGCGCCTGATCGTTCTGCCGGGTGCTGCGCCCTCGATCTTTACCGGCGTGCGCTATGGTCTGACGCATTCGTGGACCGCGCTTGTCGGCGTGGAACTGCTCGCATCGTCGGAAGGGCTTGGCTACCTTTTGGTGTGGGGACGCCAGATGTTCTGGCTCGATGTGGTGATCGTGGCGATGATTGTCATCGGTATCGTCGGCTTTGTGATGGACAAGGGATTTGATCTCGCCGAAAGCTATCTGCAGCGCTGGAAGAGAGGCGAGGCATGAGCGTGCTGGCTACCTTGCGCACGCAGAATGCCGTGAAGATCAGGCGCGGATTGACCTTGCCTGTGCTGCTGCTGATCTCTTGGGAGGCGGCAAGCCGCAGCGGTTTGGTCGATGCGCGTTTTCTTCCCTCTCTGGAAGATGTTTTCCTCACGGCAAAGCGGGAACTTGTCGATAACAACCTGTTCGGTGAACTTGCCGCCAGCCTGTTCCGCAACATCGCCGGGTTCGTCATCGGTTCGGCCATCGGGGTTGTGTTCGCCACCCTTTTGGCGTTGTCGCGATGGGCCGATGCGCTTGCCACCCCCTCGTTCAACGGGTTCAAGCAAATATCCCTTCTGGCCTGGATACCGCTGATTTCCAGCTGGTTCGGGTTCGGCGAACAAGCCAAGATTGTATTTGTTGCCATTGCCGCCTTCATTCCGGTTGTTCTCAATACCTATGAGGGAATGCGTAATGTGCCGGGCGATCTGATCGAGGTTGGCCGTGCGTTGAAATTCACACCGGTGCAGCGTGTCACCCGCATCTTCCTGCCCGCCGCCATGCCGTCGATCGCCACTGGCGTTCATCTCGGCCTGATCTATTCCTGGCTGGCAACTGTTGGTGCCGAGTATTTTCTTGCCGTTGGCCCCGGCATCGGCGGATTGATTATTGCTGGACGCGAGCGGTTTGATATGGCTCTGGTCATGGTTGGCGTCATCATCCTCGGCCTGGTCGGCTTTCTCCTCAATCGGCTTGCTGCTGCCGGTGAAGCCTATCTCCTGCGCTGGCGCGTCACGGCGCATTGAATTTTGGCTCTACAACAGGATAGTCCCATGTCTCGACAGGCCCTTCATCGCAACGAACCACATGATGACGTTGCCCTTGGTTCGCTGCTTCAGCGCCGGTACGGCACGGAACAGCCTCAGCTTGCCGGTACCCCATGGACGGATACGATCGATACGATCCTGTCACACCGCAGCGTGCGTTCCTACCTGCCTGTGACCGTGGAGGCAGCGACATTGGAGCTTGCGATAGCCGCCGCGCAATCGGCGCCCAGCTCCTCAAATCTCCAGGCCTGGAGTGTTGTTGCCGTGGCCGACGAACAGCGCAAAGCCAGGATCAACGCGATCGCCGGCAGTCAGCGACAGATCGAGCAGGCACCGCTGCTGCTCATCTGGCTGGCGGACCTGTCGCGGTTGCGTGGAATTGCCGGTGGCCAACAATCCACATCGCACGGCCTCGACTATCTGGAGAGCTTTCTCCTTGGTGTCATCGATGCGGCTCTTGCCGCGCAGAACGCCGTCACCGTCCTGGAGTCGCTGGGGCTTGGAACCTGCTATATCGGCGCCATACGGAACGATCCGGGCTTCGTGGCACGGGAACTGGCGCTGCCTGACGAAGTGTTTCCGGTTTTCGGACTTACGGTGGGCTATCCGGATCCGAGCGATGTGACCGGCGTCAAACCCCGCCTGCCGCAGGCTGCTGTTCTGCACAGCGAGCAATATGGCTCCGGTGACGACGGGCCGGATTTCAGCGGCTACAATGATGTGCTGCGTGGCTTTCAACGAATGCAGCGCATGCCGGAGATCGACTGGACCGAGCAAATGAGCCGGCGCATTGCCACAAAGGAAGCCTTGAAGAACCGGCACAAGCTCAGGGAAGTGGTCAAATCTCTCGGTTTCAAACTCAAGTGATGCCGGTCGCGCTGGATCGGATGAGTGCTTTCAGCCAGCAACGTGCATGATACGCCGTTCGCCGCCGGCAGGCCTCCATAGGCACTGCCTCTTGGTAGATTGATCAGATTAAGGTATGTCTAAGGACGGACCAAGCGAATCTACACAAAGGTTGATTGATCCATGAGAGTCTTATCGGTGTTCGGAACCCGACCCGAGGCGATCAAGATGGCACCGGTTGTCAAAACTCTTGCCGCTGAAGAAGATATTGACTCCATAACCTGTGTTACCGGTCAGCACCGCACGATGCTGGATCAGGTTCTCAGTCTCTTTGACATCACACCGGACTATGATCTTTCCGTCATGTCACCCAATCAGACGTTGAATGGTCTCGCCGGCAAAGTCATCTCCGGACTTGATGCCATTTTCGAACAGGTGCAGCCTGACTACGTTCTCGTGCATGGCGATACCACCACGGCAATGGCCGCGAGCCTTGCCGCCTTTCACCGCAATATCAAGATCGGCCATGTGGAAGCGGGGTTGCGCACTTATGATCTCGCCAAGCCGTGGCCGGAAGAGTTCAACCGCCGCGTTATCGATGTGGCCGCCGCAAAGCTCTTCGCTCCGACGGCGACAAGCGCCGACAATTTGGAGGCGGAACGGTTGAGCGGCGAAATCCTGGTCACCGGCAACACGGTCATCGACGCATTGGTGGAAACGGCAGGCCGTATCCGGAGCGACCTGAAAATCAGAACACGGCTCGATGCGGAGTTTTCCTTCCTGGACGGCCCGCGCCGCATACTTCTCGTCACCGGCCATCGCCGCGAGAGCTTTGGCGATGGTTTTTTGAACATCTGCAAGGCGCTGGCGGAACTTGCGCGCCGCAGCGATCTGCAGATCGTTTATCCGGTTCACCTCAATCCCAACGTAAGCGGCCCCGTTCATGAGCTTCTATCCGGCCAGCACAATATTCATTTGATCGAGCCGCAGGAATATTTGTCATTCATCTATCTCATGAACAAGGCCGACATCGTTCTGACGGATTCCGGCGGCGTGCAGGAAGAAGCTCCCTCATTGGGCAAGCCGGTTCTGGTCATGCGCGACGTCACGGAAAGGCCGGAAGCTGTGGCGGCTGGGGGTGTCCGGCTTGTGGGCACGGATGTCGTGCGTATCAAGGGAGAGGTGGAACGCCTTCTGGATGATACCGGCTACTATTCCGGCTTTACCCATATTCTCAATCCCTATGGCGACGGCATGGCATCGAAGCGGATCGCCGCGGCCTTGGCAGGCAAGGCGGTTGTTCCATTCGCTGCATGACGAATTCGGTTTGGCACGTTCAAATTAAGCAGGTTCATCATGGTTTGTTTGGTTCGTCTTCGCCGCATCATTCTGTCGTCACCACTGATCTGCGCTGCGGCCAGTTGCGCCAATGCCGGCGAGATTGGCGATGCCGTCAAGTCGCTCGCCGGAGCCGCAACGATCCGCGAAAGAATCAGCCTGAAAGATCTTGGTCTGACCCAGCCTGTCGTGCTCGGTTCCACCGATGCTCGGCGCGAAATCTACCTTCCCGTTCCTGCCAATGTGAGCCTTGCCGAACCAAGTCTCGTGATCAACGGCCATTATCTGCGTGCGGATGGCGGACGAACAACCTATACGCTGGCGCTCGACGGCAATGTTGTTGCCGCGCGATCGCCGGCCGATGACGCGGGCGATGCCAATATCCGCATCGGCGTGGATGGCGCACCGCGTCCGTCCGGCTTTGTACGGCTTGGACTGGCATGGTCGTCCGTCACCGGACGCTTCCTGTGCGATGATGAACGATCCATCGGCAATGTGCTGCAGATATCGCCGGATTCCTATTTCGACTATGGCTACGACCCTTCCGGCGTGAAGGATATTGCCGGAGCCTGGTCGGCCTTGCCACGCAAGGTGCTGCTGCTGATCGCTGCCGATACGCTTGAAAACGCCAGCTATGATGCTGCCTGGCGTCTGGGCGTGGCGTTGGAACGGGCGGGTAAGGCCGTTGAAATCGTGGTCCTGCCGAAGCCGGGCAGTGAAGTCGATGTAACGGGATTGGACATTCCGGCGCCGCTTGCCGCCGTTCCGGCGTTTGCGGCGCTCGCTAAAGGCGGAAAAATCACCCTTTCGAGCGACGCGGAAGTCGGAGCGCTTTTGCTTCTCAATGCACCGCAAGTGCGGGCCCATATTGCCGTGGCCGATCCGGCGCTGGCCGCCGGGTTCAAGGCGGCGCTTGACGCGGTGGCCGGTGAATTGGCCAAGGCTGATCCCGCGGCCGCGGGAGTGCTCGATGCGCTTTCGACCCGCAATGATACGCTGCTGCAACCGGCCGGGCCCAAGGCTGTAGAGATCCGTACAATGGCGGGCCGCCCGGTCATTGCGGTCGCCCCCGATGCCGCTGCCGCCGCTTCGAACCTCTTCGATTCCCTGTGGAGGCGCACCGCTCTTGCAAGCCGCCTGGTTCTCAATACGGTCGGCAAGCCCGAAATTGGCGCGGACAGTGTCGCGCTCGGTGCGATCGATCAGGCGGCGGGCAATCTCGATGTTGTCGCCCGCGGTGACTGGACGACGACGTTTGACATGGGGGCAGGGCTTTTTGCCGGCAAGGTACCATCGACCATGGATATCGAAGTGGCCGCTGCACCCGGTGCAACGGCCACGTCGCCGGTGGCTTCCGTATTCATCAATGACTATCTCCTCGGCGCCAAGCGCCTCGCCGCCGACGGTAAACCCGAACGCATTTCCGTGGCCGTGCCATCCTACACCCTCTTGCCCCGCAACACGGTGCGGGTGCAGTTCCAGCGCCAGCCGGCAAGCGACAATTGCCGCGAAGTGCCGCAGGCTTTTCCGGCCGCTGTCCTGCCCGGCAGCCGGATATGGCTCAAATCCGCCCCGGCAGCCCAGGACTTCTCCGGAATGGTCAGCCAGCTCTCAGGCGATTCCGTCGTCATGGTTCCGCAGGCCTGGCAGGCAATAGCGACAAGAACCCTGCCGGCTGTAATCCATGTGGCTGATGCGGCCGGAGTATCGCCGGCGCGTGCCGATTTCAGCGCCAGCGCCACCAATGCATCCCTGACGCCGCAAAAGCCGTTTCTCGCCTTCGACGTCGCCATGGCCGGCGCTGCCGAAGCGGTGAAGGTGGCCGGAGACCGGGTCTCCATCGCGGACAAGAAGGGCAATATTTTCTACGACGTATCGGGTCTTGACCGCATCGCGGTGTTGCAGGCCGTCACGGACATGAAACAGCCCGGCATCAGCTACCGGACCATCGGCCAGGGGCCGCAATTCGACGCCCCGTTTCGCTTTGCCCGCGGGGATATCGCCGTTCTGGGGCAGGAGGGAATCCTGGCTTCGACCAGCAGCAGTGGTGTTCCGCTCTATTTGAACGAAGATGGCAGTCAGGGGGCAAGCAATGAGCCCTTCACCTGGAGCAAGCTCCTTGATCCCGATTTCTGGGCACACAATCTTTCCTGGCTGATTACCGTCATCATTATTGCGGCGTTCCTCCTCCTGCTCCTTCTTGCACAGCGTGCAAGGAAGCGCGCGGGTAGCGATCAGGCATAAGGCACACCCGCCGAATGTCGCTCTACTGGCCCTATCTGATGGCAGACTATTACCGGTGGCTGGAATATTCCGTCATTGTATTTGCCGTCATTATTCTTCTTTCCAGCATCGATGACCTCTTCATCGACGGATGGTACTGGTTCCGCGAAATCCGGCGGGGCCTGTCGGCGAAGCGGCACTACAAGCCATTGCTGCCCGAACAGCTGTGTCTCAAGCCGGAGCAGCACATCGCGATCATGATACCGGCCTGGCTGGAATATGACGTGATCGCCTCCATGCTGGAGAACATGGTGAAAGTGCTCGACTACAGGGCCTACACCATTTTTGTCGGGACCTATTGCAATGACTCTGCCACCATCACCGAAGTCGAGCGCATGCGCCGCCGGTACAAGCATCTCGTGCGCGTGGAGGTGCCTCATAACGGACCGACCTGCAAGGCTGACTGCCTGAACTGGGTGGTGCAGGCGATTTTCGCCCAGGAGGCGAAACAGCACATCAGCTATGCCGGCGTGGTGCTGCATGACAGTGAAGATGTGCTGCATCCGCTGGAATTGCAGTTCTTCAACTACCTCCTGCCCCGCAAGGACCTGATCCAGATACCCGTCGCATCGCTGGAGCGGAACTGGTACGAACTTGTCGCAGGTGTCTATATGGACGAATTCGCCGAATGGCACGGCAAGGATCTCGTGGTGCGGGAAAGTCTGGCCAAGACGGTGCCGTCGGCCGGTGTCGGCACATGTTTTTCCCGCCGCGCGCTTCTCACACTGTCCGCCGAGACGGACAATCAGCCCTTCAATACACAGACGCTGACGGAAGACTACGATATCGGCGTGCGGCTGGCCGCGCATGGTATGCATTCCATTCTGGCACGATTCCCGGTCGAGTATCGCATCAAGAGCGCGACATGGTTCGGCTATGGCAAGGCGAGGGAAAGTGTCGTGCGGATGCCGTTATGCGTGCGCGAGTATTTCCCCAATACGTTCCGCACATCCTATCGCCAGAAAGCGCGCTGGTCGCTGGGTATCTGCTTTCAGGGGTGGGCCTATTTCGGCTGGCACGGCTCGCTTGCCGACCGCTATTTTCTCCTGCGCGACCGCAAGGGAGCTGTGACCGCATTCGTGGCAATTTTCGCCTATGTGCTTGTCGCACAATATCTTTTGTTCCAGTTCGCCTACATGACGGGTTTTTTGGCGGAGAGCTATCCGCCGCTGATGGCCACCAATAGCTGGATTGGCATTCTCCTGGGCCTGAATGCCATTGCGCTGACCTTGCGCATCATACAGCGGTTCTATTTCACCGCCCGCACCTTTGGCTGGGAACACGGGCTCCTGTCGATCCCGCGCATGGTTGTCGGCAATTTCGTGAACTTCATGGCGATGTCGCGCGCGTGGAAACAGTATCTGTCGCACCTTATCATGGGCACACGTCTCGTCTGGGACAAGACGATGCATGACTTTCCCTCGAGCGACGGCCTGGTTTCGGAACGCCGCAAGCTGGGTGAACTGTTGGTGTCCTGGCAGGCGATCGATGAAAAACATCTTCAGGCGGCGCTCGACAAGCAAAGCGTGCGGCATGCTCCCTTCGGCCGCATTCTGGTCGAGGAGGGATGGCTTACCGAAGATATTCTGGCCGAGGCGATTGCCTTTCACGCCGGACTGGACCTGACCTCGATCAGTGAAGAAGAAATTCTTGCGGCAAAGGACCAGCTTCCGCTTGAATTGAGCATCCGTTGGCGCATTCTCGCATTGCCGGACGGTGATGAAGGCACGATTCGCCTCGCAATGGCGTCCCCGTTGCAGGACATTGCGCAGGAGCAGGTCCGCGCGGCCTTGGGTTACATGCCGCAGCAGTTCATCGTGCGCGACAGGGATGTGGCGGCTGGTTTGCGTCTTCTCACCGAGAAGAGCAGGGGCGGAGCGTCGGGGGCCCGGCATTTCGATGCCAATGTTCCGCTCCTTGGCGATTTGCTGGTTGAACGTGGGGATGTTTCGCGGCCGGCTTTTGAACAGGCGATGATGAAATATTCGCCGGAACGGGATGGATTGGTGGGCAGCTACCTCGTGACACAGAACATCATTTCGGAAGATGCGCTGCAATGGGCATTGAGGGAACAACAGCAGCGCGCAGCGCGAGGGCATGCGGGACCGGTGGAGGAAAAGCGCTGATGGGAAGGACTGCAGCTACCTTCGGTCTCTCCGGGAGTCAGTACAGAACGAGGCTCCATTCCTGTGGTCTGGCTTTGCTGCTGGCGCTCCTTCAAGGCACGGCTGCAACCCTGCCGGCACGTGCGCAGACTGCGGGCGAAGGCATTGGGAACAATGTGCCGCAAGCGGGCAGCACCGAAGACGAACTGCCGTTGACCGGTCCTGCCTATGAGATTGCCAAAGAAGCCTACGATGCCTTCGCCCGCCACGATTATGGCGTTGCCGCTGCACGGGTTCGCGAGGCCATCCGCCAACGGCCCGATGTGGGGCGCTTGCGCACGCTGCTGGTGCAGGCCCTGGCGGCAGCCGGGCAGAGTGAGGATGCGCGAAGGGAAGCGCTGCAGGCGGCAGACGACCCTCTCTTGTCTCCCGCATCCCGCGCGGCGCTGAAGAATTTGGCGGTTACGGACAAAAAGCCGTCCGAGCCGCCGGTAAACGCATCTCCGGCGCAGGGAAGCGGCGCGCCGTCGCAAGCGACGCCGGCGTACCAGGCTGCCGATGCCGCCTATCGCGCCTATGATCGCCGCGACTATGACACGGCCGTCAGCAAGGCCCGGGAAGCGGTTGACCTTGATCCGTCCAATGCGGCCTATCACACGCTACTTGCCAATGCGCTTGCGGCACAGAAACTGGCGATCCGTCAGCGCGCGCTCGACACATCCGCGGCACAGGCATCGGTACAGCCCCCCGCGGATCGGGCGGCCAATGCCGCCTATGCGGCAATCCGCAGGCAGCGCTATGGCGAAGCGCTCGGCTTCGCGCGCGAAGCGGTCAGGCGGGCGCCGGACAATCGCAATTTCCGTCTCCTGCTCATTCAGACATTGGTACAGAACAGGAGGCAATCCGACGCACTTGTCGAAACCGGTCGAGCCATAAGCCGTTTCGGGCGCACGTCCGATCTGCTGCGGCAACGCGGCGTCCTGAAGGCGGGGCTGGGTGACCAGAAGGGCGCTTTTGATGACTTCAGCGCGGCCTTGCAGCTTCCAGGCAGCAAAGACAGCAAGCGGTTCCTGCGCCTCGCCCTTGCCGATGCAGCGCTGGCGTCCTCCCATCCGGAAGCGGCCTTTGCCGCATTGCAGCCCTTTGGCGCTTTGGCAGAATATGCCGTCTGGATCCGGCGTGGCCGCGCGTTGCAGCTCATGAAGGATTTCGCGGGCGCAGAAGCTGCCCTGGCGCGGGCGCAGCAGATGGCAGCAACATCGCCGGAGCGCGATGAAGTGGCTGCCTCCAGGATTGGCTTGCTCAATGCTGAAAACAAGAAGAGGGAAGCAGCCAGACTGTTTGCGGCATCAAGGGCTGCGGGACAGTTCGCAACGCTCAACACCGTCAGTCTTGGTTATCTTGCCACGCAGGCGGGTGACGACGCGACGGCCCATGAGGCCTTTCAACTGGCGAAGCGCAAAGGAGAGCTGCATGGTTCCCAGCTCATTGATGCGGCCTATGCCGCCCGCCGTGTCAATAGCAATGAAGAAGCGGTTTCCCTACTGCATCAAGCCATCGATGCGCAGGAGCAGGGGGAATTCAATCTCCAGCCGCAGGCGCTGTTCGGATTGCGGCGCGAAACTGCTGATCTCACCCGGGAATTCGGGGCCTATTCGACGCTGAGCTATGGCAGCAGCGGTGTATCCAATGGCACATTCCAGCCATTGAGCAACAGCGGCCGCATTCTGCAGCTGGGTTCGGAAGTGTATTGGCGGCCCCCGGTTATCGGCTATCGGGATGGGGCGACTTTTGAGTTTTTCGCCCGGCAGTTCACGACGCTGACGGATTCACTGAACGGCCCCACTGGTTTTTCCACCACGCAGGGCAGTGTCGGCGCGCGCTGGAAGCCGTTCAGCCGCTACAACTTCGTGCTGGAGGCAAGCAAGCTGTTCAAGATCGGCAAGTACAGCCGCAACGACACGCTCTTGCGCGCGGCGATTTCGGACGGTTTTGGTACGGATTTGCGGGTGGACGTGCCTGCCTGGTGGACCGGGCAATATTACGCGGAGGCCGGCCGCTATGTAGAGTCGGGCCAGAATATCGCCAATGGCGAGGCCCGGCTCGGCCGCAGTTTCCGCATGGATTCGATCGACGATCATCTGGTGCTGACCCCCTTCGTGGCGGTCGCGGCAAATTTCGACAGCGATCTTGCCAATGAATTCGCGCTGGGTGCCGGCCCGGGTCTCAATGCGCGTTACTGGTTTCGTGAAGACAAATACCGGGCGCCGATGTCCTATGTCGACCTCACCGTGCAATATCGGGTCAGGGTGGCGGGCGATGACCGGGCTGGAGGGGTCTTTGCCGGGCTGAGCGTGGCTTATTGATGCCCGGCTATCTCATCCGCACGGCCATCTGGCTGCTCATCGCTGCCATGCTCGGACTGATTGTCTGGCTTTCCGGAGGCAACATGCTTGCAGAGCGATGGTGGCGTGGCGGCCTTTCCGTTTCAGGCATCGTCTGGCAGGTCGACAATGCCACTGTCGATATTGCCGGAAACTGGCAGGAACTGGGTGCCGATCATCTGCTCATCCAGTGGAGCAGGGTGGATGATGTCAGCTTTGCGGGCAAGGGCCAAGCCGGAATGAAACAACCCGATTGGCTGCGGATTTCCCGCGAACCCTGGGCAAAACATGTCATCCTGGGGTTGGCTGGTCATTTCGATGAGAAGCGGGCGCGGGAGAATGCCCTGCCGCTGGCAAGGGAATCCGCCGCATTGGCGAAGACTTCCCTGCCCCTCAGCATCGGGGGATATTATTTCCCCGTGGAGGTGGACCCCACGTGGAAAGAGGCCCCGGAAACAATGAAAGCGGCGCTGGCACTGCTGCCGCGTCCGCTCTGGATCAGTGTTTATGACAGCGCCAATATTGGAGCCCGGCCATTGGCAAACTGGCTGGAAAGCTGGCTTCCCCGCGACGTCGGGGTTTTCCTTCAGGATGGTGTCGGCGTGGAAGCGCGCAGCCCGGCGACAGCGCGGAAATATGCGGATGTTCTTGAAAAGACCCTGGGCCGCGAACGGGTCAAAGTGATTGTGGAAGCCTTCCGGCCATTGTCTGGCGGGAAATTTCGGGCGGCGACGGCGGAAGAACTGCTACCGCAAATCGCGGCCATGCAAGGGTACGACATCTATCTTTTCGACGGGCCGCATTATCTGGGAAAGGATGAGATTCTCAAACTGGCGCGTCTCATGAACAGACCTTAGCTGCTTTTCCAGGAGCAGCGCGCCAGCCGGAGACCGGCTGCGTGCGCTCGACAAATACACCGATCTGAAAACAGCCTGGATACAGCTTTAGGATTACCGGGCGGCATTATCGAACCGGGTCAGCATCACGCCTCGAAGTCGCCGAAGCAATTCTGCAGCCTCGTCAGATTGGCCACGCGTTCATTCACCTGTTCGCCGAGGAGAACGATGACATTGCTTACCATCAAGTCCAGAACGGCGGTGATGGTTGCCGCGCCATCCCATAGTGGCCCGTGGGCGCCGGGGAGGATGAGGGCGACATCAGCCACGTCTTCCGCCCACGGACAGAACTCATCGGTCAACAGAATGACCTTGACGCCGGATTTGCGGGCCTCGATGGCCAAGGGACGTGCCTTTGCCGCGAACCGGCGCACGTCATAAAGAAACAGGCACCGGTTCTCCACGGAACCGTCGAGCAGTTCGGCATAGGTGCCGTTGAGACCATCGATGAATTCCACCCGCGGCCGCGCATAGGAAAGCTGGGCGGCGAAATACTGGGCGATGCCGCGTACATTCTGAAAAGCCGCCACATAGACCTCCTGGGCCTCGATCAGCGTCGTCACAGCCTGCCGCCATTCGGCCTTCGTTGTCAGTTCGTAGATATGGCCAAGATTGTCGATCTGCTGTTTGATAAGGCCGGCCAGCAATTCGCCATCGCGAATATCTGCCTGCAGGCCTTCGAGAGGTCCCTTGACCTGCCATGCGGGATTGCTGTTCCCGCGCCTGAGTTCATCCTTCAGCTGGTCAAGGCCTTCAAAACCCAGGCGCCGCAGATAACGGCCCACGGTCATGGGGCTGACACCGACCCTGCCGGCAATTGACCGTGCGGTTTCAAACGGCAATTCATTGATGTTGCGTTCGAGGTAGCTCGAAATCAGCTTGTCGGAATTGGATTGCCGCATCTCTTGGTGCCTGACGCGTTCCAGTATGAGCTTGCTCATGGGCGGCTCCTCCATCTTGGCCGGGTTCCGGCCAGGTTGGTCTGCTGGCCGGATAGGTCTATTTACTGCGCAGTTTTGACCCGGGTCCAGACCCGGTCGACCTGACGCAGGTTTGCGCCGAGATCTTCAAATATCTGCAGCCGCTTCATCGTCTCTGCCGTCGGGTTGATTTCCGTGCTGTTCTTGATCCTGTCCGGTGTCAATGCCCGGGCCGGGACATTGGGCGTGCCATTGGTCTGTTGGGAGACATTCAGGGCCGCAACCTCCGGCCGGGTGTAGAACTGCATGAACTTGACCGCATTGTCCTTGTTTGGCGCGCTTTTGAGCACGCACATATCTTCCTGATACATGGTGGCTCCTTCTTCCGGGATAACATAGCCCAGATCTTTTTGATTGCCGAACACGTCAACCATTGAGCCGACGAAAAAATGCGCCGCCGCAACATCGCCCGACTGCACCAACGGCCGTGAGTCATAGGTGAATGCTGCGACCTGCGGTTTCATCGCTATGATCGTATCGGCCGACTGCTGCAACTGCTTGGGATCGGTGGAATTGATAGTGTTGCCATTGAGGATGAGGCCAACCGCAAGCACTTCGCGCATATCGTCGAGCAGCGTGAACTTCAGTTTCTTCTCTTTCACCGTCGCCAGCAAATCATGCCATCCGGTGATGTCCTTGCCGAGAATCTTGCGATTGTACATGATTCCGACCGAACCCCAGGCATAGGGCAGGCAGTATTCGCCCTTTGTGTCGCTCTTGGTGCGCAGGAACGACGGATCGATATTCTTGAAGCCTTCATACTGATTGATATCGGTCTTTTGCAGAAGATCGAGCTTGGCCATGATGTCCTGCATGTGCACCGAGGGAAACACGATGTCGTATCCCGTTGCGCCGCCCTGAATCTTGGCAAGCATTTCCTCGTTCGACGAGTATGTGGCGAGATTGACCTTTATCTTGGTTTCGTCCTCGAATTTCTTCAGGACTTCGGGGTTGATGTATTCACCCCAATTATAGATGTTCAACTGATCGGCTGCGTGAACGCCCGCGCTCCAGCTGGCCAGCATGGTGCCGGTCATCACGGCAATGAATGCATGCCGGCGCACTGTGCCGAGCGCGGATGCGTAACTTTTTTGGGTCATCTTTCCGTTCTCCTCATTCGGCACCTTGTGCCTGTTCTTGGTTCCCTTGCGTGTCTCGTGCCGGCTTCTGACGAGCCGTTGACTTCACGTGCTAAATGATATCTCTATATCAGAAAGGCGCAAGAGTTATTTAAGTAACATGCCAAAGGGGAACACAAGATGCAGGATTCCATTGTTCGAATGGAGAATGCGCGAAAGTCATTTTCGCTTCCGGGAGGCCGGACGATCAATGCCTTGAACGGGATCGATCTTGACGTTCGGCGCAACGAATTTCTGACGCTGCTGGGACCATCGGGTTGTGGCAAGACGACATTGCTTCAGGCGATCAATGGATTCGTCGCGCTGGATACGGGGCGCCTCATGATCGACGGGGAGAACGTGGTCGATACGCCGCCGCATCGGCGGCCAGTCAACACGGTTTTTCAGAATTACGCCCTGTTTCCGCACATGACCGTGGGTGAGAATACCGGTTATGCGCTGGAGGTTGCCCGCGTTCCCAAGGGCGAACGCAAGCAGCGCGTCGATGCGGCTCTGCGCATGGTCGGCCTTGAAGATCTGGGAAGCCAGCGTCCGCGCCAGCTCTCGGGCGGCCAGCAGCAGCGGGTTGCCCTGGCGCGTGCCATCGTTGCCCGGCCAAAATTGCTGTTGCTTGACGAACCCCTGTCGGCGCTTGACCGCAACCTGCGCCAAGCCATGCAGATCGAATTGAAGACGCTCCAGCATGAACTGGGTATTTCATTCATTTTCGTCACGCATGACCAGGAGGAGGCCTTGACCATGTCGGATCGCATTGCGGTTCTGCAGGGCGGCACGATCCAGCAGCTCGATACACCGCGCAAGATTTATGACAAGCCAGCCAATGCCTTTGTTGCCAGCTTCATCGGCGCAAGCAACCTCTTCGAGGGAACCGTCAGCGGACAATCCGTGGTGACGGGAGAAGGCGATGTCATTCATTGCCTGCATGGTGTCGAGGCGTTCCACGGCGGCAATCCCGTGACCGCCCTGATCCGTCCCGAACAGCTCTCGCTTTCCGCAGCCGGTACGCCAGATTCTTCCATCGAAATCGAGGTCGAACAGATCGTGTTCGTCGGATCGTCATTCGAATTGTTGGGGCGCACCGCGCGGGGCCGCAAATTGTCGGCGATCATCCCGGCCGCCTATACGGCAAGGATTGCAGCGGTGGAACAGGAGCGCAAGGCAGTGCTGACCTATGATCCCGCTGCCGTCCATCTCATGCCCGGCAACGCCAAAGGAGGCGCTTCCGCATGAATCTCCAGACGCGCGACCGCCTTCAACTGGGGACATTGCTGGGCCCCTTGAGCCTGTTCCTTGCCATTTTCTTCCTTGGGCCGCTCTTCATCATGATGGTGACGAGTTTTCTGGCGCCGGGTCTTTATGGCGGCGTCGAATGGCACTTCTACCCTGACAATTTCGGGCGCATTCTCGGGTTCGCTGATCCGGCTTTTGAGGAATACGATCCGATCTATATCGCGATCTTTCTCCGGTCGATCAGAATTGCAGCCCTGACGGTCATCGTTACGCTTCTGGTGTGTTATCCCGCCGCGTTCCAGATAAGCCGGTTGTCCGAGCGCTGGAAGAATATCAGCCTGTTCCTCATCACGCTGCCATTCTTCACAAGTCTGATCGTTCGGCTTTTTGTGTGGGTTCTGCTCCTGCGGCAAACTGGTCTCATCAATGAGCTTCTGCTGAAAACAGGTCTTATCAATCGGCCGCTCGAGATGATCTATACCGACGGCGCGATCATTGTCGGCATGGTCTATATCTTCATTCCGTTCATGTTCATGCCCGTCTATGCAAGTGTCGAAAAACTTGATTGGTCGCTCGTCCGCGCATCGCAGGATCTGGGAGCGGGTCCGGTCCGAACCTTCCTGCGGATCATCCTGCCGCTCACGCTGCCCGGTATCGTCGGCGGCTCGATCATCGTGTTCATCCCCGCGCTTGGGAACTTTGTCGTCCCGGCGGTTCTGGGCGGCGCGAAGGTTCAGATGCTCGGCAACCTCATCGAACAGCAGTTTCTGTCCGCCCGAAACTGGCCGTTCGGGTCCGCGCTGGCCATGCTTGTGATGAGTGTCATGCTTGTCCTCCTGTTCTTCTATGTCCGGCAGGAAAGCCGCGGCAGCCAAATCCCTGCACCCGGCCGGTAGGAGATAATCATGAAACTCATCAGATCGATCGGACGCAGCACCCTCGCATTCTACACCGTGCTGTTCTTTGTCTTTGTTTACCTGCCACTGTTTCTGATCATCGTTTACTCCTTCAACGCCAATCCCGTGAACATGATGACGTGGTCAGGCTTTACCACGGAGTGGTACGCTCAGGTTCTCGGCTTCAAGACGACGATTTCGGAGAACGCACTCTATCTGGAATCGACGGATCAACTGCTTCAGGCGGTGCGCAACAGTTTGCTGATCGCGCTTTCAACGACGGCGGTCGCCACGCTTTTCGGCACAGCCGCCGCATTGGCGGTGCACCGTTTCCATTTCTTCGGCAAGAGGCTCTATCGCGTTCTCCTGTTCTTGCCCATGCTTATGCCGGATATCGTGCTTGGAATTGCACTGCTCATCTTCTTTGTTTCGGCCGGAATTCACCTTGGCATCGGAACCATCATCATCGGCCAGTGCACGTTTCTGATTTCGTATGTGTTCATTGTGGTTTCGGCGCGTCTTGCCGGCATGGACCGCACGCTCGAACACGCCTCGGCCGATCTTGGAGCCAATGAGTGGATGACGTTCAGGCGCGTGGTCATGCCTCAACTGATGCCGGGGATCATCGGCGGGGCACTCCTGGCATTCATCATTTCGATGGATGATCTGGTCATTACCTATTTCATCGCCGGCGTCGACGTTACGACACTGCCGATGTTCATCTTTTCCATGATGCGCCGTGGAATAAAGCCGGAAATCAATGCCATTGCGGTGATGCTGCTGATGTTCTCTGTCATCATCGCCTCTTTGGGCCTCTATTTCCGGTCCCGCCAAAAATCCTGAACGACGAGACACAATCATGACAAACGACAATAAAACTCCGCGCGCTCGTGAGCTGGGATTGCCTTTCAAGGGAAGAACCGGGCCATTCAATGCGATCACCGATGTCAGAGGCGTAAAGGTGGGGTTCGAGACGATCATCGAGAATGCGCCACGGGCAGGCCGCCAGCTGCCGGTACGCACGGGCGTGACGGCAATCATACCGCATGCCGAGGATGCCGAGCCTCCGATCGTGTATGCCGGTATCCACCGGTACAACGGAAATGGCGAGATGACCGGGTCGCATTGGATCGAGGATGGCGGCTATTTTCTAGGCCCGGTCCTGCTGACGAACACGCACAGTGTTGGGATTGCCCATCATGCCGCGATCAAGTGGATGCTTGAACGTTATCCCGATACCTATAATGCCAGAGACCTGTTGTGGGTGATGCCGGTCGTTGCGGAAACCTATGATGGCTTGCTCAATGACATCAATGGCCAGCATGTGACGGCAGAGAACGTATTTTCCGCGTTGAATTCTGCGGCCGCCGGTCCCGTTGCCGAGGGTAACAGCGGCGGGGGCACCGGAATGATCACCTATGGCTTCAAGGGCGGAACTGGAACGTCCTCCCGCGTCGTGGAAATTGGTGAAACAGAATACACGCTGGGCGTGCTGGTGCAGGCCAATCACGGCCAGCGTGACTGGCTGACGATCTGCGGCGTTCCGGTTGGACAACATCTGCGTGACGGCACGCCAGCCAGCCAGCTCAGGGAGCGCGGGTCGATCATTGTCGTCGTGGCAACCGATCTGCCGCTGGCACCGCACCAGCTTAAACGCATCGCACGCCGCTGCACCATCGGAATTGGCCGTAACGGCACGCCGGGCGGCAACAATTCAGGCGATATTTTCCTCGCCTTCTCCACGGCCAACAAACAGCCGATGCGCCACAAGTCCGGCACACACCTGCCGCTCGAGATCATCAATGACGAACAGTTTGACCCAATTTATTCGGCTGTTGTCGATTGCGTTGAAGAGGCTGTCGTCAATGCGATGCTGGCGGCGGAAAGCCTGGGGGGCACGTCATATGACCGGGTCCGGGTCGATGCGATCAATGCCAAGACGCTGGTGGATCTGCTTGCGCGGTATCAGCGTTTGTGAACGCTGCCTGCTATTTCGGGCAAAGAGCGCGCAAGACATCCTGCGTCGCGCGAATATCGGCAATGACTTCGTCCCTGGCGCGGGCGAAGTCCTTCTGCCGCAGGGCTTCGACAATGGTGGCGTGGCGTCCGGATGGTTCCGACTCGCCCGCGCGGATCAAGGGTGCCACATGGGTCGAGAGCATGCGCATGTAAGGTCCGAAACGCAGCCATAATGTCTCAATGAGCTGATTGAGGACGTCGGACCCGGAAGCCCTATATATGGTGAAATGAAATTGCTGGTTCTTGCCGATGAGCGTGTAGATATTTTCCTGGCGGCCGATTGCCCGCTGCTCCGCAACGATCTTTTCGAGAATCTCGAGATCCGCTTCCGTTAAAAGCGGGGCTCCAAGTTCCGTTGCCAAAGCTTCCACGGCAATGCGCGCACGGCAAAGGTCGTCCAGCCTTGCCACGGTAACAATGGGAACCCGTGCTGAGCCGTTCGCGGCAATCTCCAGCGCATTTTCTGCGGCAAGGCGGCGAAGCGCCTCACGCACCGGCATGTTGCTGGTGCCGAATGTCTCGGCCAATCCGGCGATGGTCAGGCTTTGAGCAGGGTCGAACTGTCCATTCATCAAGGCCTGGCGCAATTGCTGATAAACGCCGTCCTGAATGGTGGTGCGTGAAGAAACCGGCCCAAAACTCATTTCCACCTGGACATTTCCTTCTTCGCTGCGCCGGTGTGCGTTCCCCTGCATTCGGGAACAAATCCGCCGGGCTGTTCACTCTATGGCTGATAGCCTGAAACAGGTAACGATTACAATCAAGCAAAGCTGTCACGAGGCGCCATGGTCCAAGAGAGCCGAATTTTTTTGAGGCGCTCAAGGCCGCAGCACATCCGCCCGGCATCTTTCCCGCAAGCTGAATGCGCAGAACCGTTTTTGCAAGATGCAGGTGAGGGGCAATTGACGGTTTTTTAGATTTGTGATCAAATGATCACAAATTGACAAGAGGCGGGCATGTCAGGCTATTTTCTCTACCATTCGATCGGTACCTTTCCTGGCAAGGCAGCCGCCGTGAGCACCGCGCTGACGGCATTTTCACAGGTATGGTGTGCGGAAAATGACGGGCAGTGGCCTGCGGCACTTGCCGCGCGGCAGCGGTTCATGGATGCATGGGCCGGACTGATCGGCGCACCGGCAGGCTCGCTGACAACGGCTGAGAACGTGACGGCCGCCCTGTACAGCCTGATTGGCGGTCTTCCCAAAACCGCACTTTCCGGGCGCCGTTTCCTCATTGCCGAAGACTGCTTTCCGAGTCTGCATTTCATGCTGGCGAAGATTGCCGGCCGTTTTGGTTTTGTCCTCGATACCGTGCCGCTGCGGCCGGGGGAAAAATGGGTTCGCGATGACGATATGCTTGCACGCTGGCAGGACGACGTCGGCGTCGCGCTGCTGACATTCGTTACCTCCACTGCCTCACACCGTTGCGATATCGGGCGGCTGGCACAGCACGGACGCCGCATGGGCACGATTGTCGGTGCCGATATCACGCAGGGCGTCGGCGTCGCACCCTTCTCGCTCACGGCAAACAATGTGGATTTTGTCGTCTCCACCTCGCTCAAATGGCTTTGCGGAACCTCAGGTGCCGGTATTCTGCAGGTAAGGCCGGAGCTGCTTGCCGATTGCGAGCCGGAACTTCGCGGCTGGTTCAGTCAGGAAAACCCTTTCTCCTGGGACCTGAACCGCTTTTCCTACGCATCGGATGCCCGCCGCTTTGATCATGGGACGCCAGCCATATTGGCGTCTGTAGCATCCCTGCCGGGCCTTGAATGGGCAATCGGCACGGGCGTCGATGCCATCGCCGCCCAGAATGCTGCCCTGACCAGCCTTATTGTAGAACAGTCATTGGAAAACGGCTGGTCCCTCGGCTCGCCTCTGGATCAGGGCAGGCGAGGCGGGAGCGTCATGCTTTCATTGCCGGAGACTATTGATGCGGCCCGTCTTGTTTCGGTCTTGCGCGAGCAAAGCCTGTATTGTGATGCACGCGGATCGACCCTGCGTCTTTCCCCAGGATTTGCGACGAGCCGCAGCAACGTTGATGAGCTGTGCCATTCGCTCAAGCGGATGATCCAATGACATGAACACCCGATGGAGACCATGACGCCCGAATGAAGATGAGGGCATGAGCCTGAGAGAAGACAACTGAAACGGTAAAAACAGAGGGAAACAAAATGCTGAACCGTTCACGTCTAATGGGAATCCTTGTTGCAGCAAGTTTTTTTGCGGCCGCCTCGGCGAGCGCTGAATCAATCGTTGTCGGAGCCTATCCGGCAAACCCGCCATGGGAATACAAGACAGCATCCGGCGATTTCGAAGGATATGAAATCGATGTGGTGCGCGAGGTCGCCAAACGCCTCAACCTGACCGCCGATATCCAGGATATGGGATTTCAGGCGCTGTTTGCGGCGACGAATTCCGGCCGCATCGATTTTGCTATTTCCTCGATTTCGATCACGAATGAGCGGCTGAAGAATCAGTCTTTCACGCAGCCCTATTATGACAGCGATGGCACTGTGGTCGGGAAATCCGGCTCGGCGCTCAAGTCACTCGATGGGCTGAAGGGAAAGACCATTGGCGTGGTGGCCGGATCGACCGGGGATGCCTGGGCAAAGGCCAATTCCCAGAAACTCGGGATCACCGAAGTCAAGAGTTACAACACGCAGCAAGACCTCCTTATGGAAGTACAAAATGGGCGGATTGACGGGGGCGCAGGCGAACTTGCCGGCTTTCAATATGCCATGACAAAAATGCCGGGACTGCAGATACTGGTGCGCATTCCCACCGGCGAGCGTTTTGCGATGATGGCAAAGAAAACGAGCCCGCTGATCGAGAAGGTCAACGAGACGATTTCCGCGATGAAAACCGATGGCACGATGGCTGGAATTCATACGAAATGGTTCGGCACCGCGCCGGAGCCGGGCACCAGCACCCTGACCGTATTGCCTGTTCCAAAGGCTCAATAGCGATTGGCATTCTCTGGCCGGCATTGCGCCGGCCAGCACAACCGCGTGCTGACCAGAGGCCTCTTCAAGGCGCAGGTAACCCGATGGAACTGATCAATACCTTCTTCAACTGGGAAATACTGGTTGAGTCATTCCCGATCCTGTTGCGCGGGCTCGGTAACACCATCTTTCTGGGATGCGCGGCCATTGTCTTCGGCTGCGCAGGCGGCCTTGTCCTGTGCCTGATGCGGCTTTATGGGCCACGCTCGCTGAAATATACGGCGGTCTTCTATATCGATATTTTCCGCGCCCTGCCCATATTGGTCATTCTCATCCTGATCTATTACGCGCTGCCTCTAGCGGGCATCCGCTTCACATCGTTCACATCCGCCACGATTGCCTTGTCCATGGTGCTGGCGGCTTTCACCGCCGAAGTGTGCCGTGCCGGCATCGAGAACATCCCGCGCGGGCAGTTCGAAGCGGCATCTGCGCTCGGTCTGCCTTTCTGGGTCACCATGCACAAGGTCATACTTCCGCAGGCAATCAAGATCGTCATTCCGCCGCTCACCAGCAATTGCGTGTCGATCTACAAGGATACGTCACTCGCTTCCGTCGTTGCCATGCCGGACCTTCTGAAGCAGGCGACCGATGCTCAGGCCCTCATGGCCAATCCGACACCTCTGGTCGGAGCAGCCATCATCTATCTTGCATTCCTTTGGCCGCTCGTGCGGCTGGTCAGTCACCTTGAGGAACGCAGCAAGCAGCAGCGCTCGCGATAAGCAAGCGACATCAACAACTCGACACATCGGCACAGCCGCCGAACATCAAGGGAATCCGTCATGCCCCATACCAACGAAATTGAGTTTCCGGTCAGCACTGTGCGATCGATGTTTCCCGCCTTGCAGAAGGCCGGTGAATTCATTTTCTTCGACAACGCGGCCGGGGCTCAGATCCCGCAAAGCGTGCTTGATGCCGTTCAATCGCATCTGGTCGACTTCAATGTTCAACGCGGCGGCCGTTATGGGCGCAGCGTGCAGGTCGACAAGGCCGTTGCCGACGCGCGGGAAAGTGTGGCGCTGCTGATCAATGCGCGCGACCCGCAGGAAGTCTGTTTCGGGATGAATGCGACGTCCTTCATTCGTCTGGTCAGCCTCGGCATCGGCCAGATGCTGGGTGAACGCGATGAAATCATCGTCACCGACATGGATCACGATGCCAACATCGCTACCTGGCTGGCGCTGGAGTCCGCCGGGGCAAAATTCGTCTGGTGGCGCATGCGCGAAGATGGAAACCTGCATGTTGACGACCTTGTGCCACTGGTGACCAGTCGCACCCGGCTCGTGGCCTGCACCGTTACCGCCCATTCGATCGGGTCGATCGTCGATGTCGCGTCGGTTGCCAGAGTTGCGCATGCGGCGGGCGCGGAAGTGTTCCTCGATTGCGTGCATTACGGGCCGCATGGGTTGATCGACGTCCAGGCGTGGGATTGTGATTACCTCGTCTGTTCCGGCTACAAGAATTTTTCCCCGCATATGGGCTTTCTCTGGGGGCGCTTCGAAACGCTGAAGCGCTTGCCGACGTTTCGCGAGGATTTCATTCCCGATGTGCCGCCCCACAAGATCGAGGCTGGAACATTTATCTACGAGAATGTTTCGGGAATGGATGCCGCGGTCCGGTATCTCGAATCCGTCGGCCGCAATTTCGCTCCATCCAACAACAGGCAGCGCCGTGACAACATCGTCGCCGGCATGAACAAAATCCGCGCCTATGAACTTCAGCTCGCGGCCGAGATGTTGCGCGTGCTCAAGGATTGCGGCGCAACGATTTACGGCATTGACGACATGGCGCGTATCGATCAGCGGGTTCCGACCTTCTGTTTCAATATTGGCGATCTGTCGCCGAAGCTCGTCACCGAAGAAATGTCCGGCATGATGATCGGCATCCGCGACGGCCATATGTATGCACCGCGCCTGATGAAGCGGCTGAATCTGAGCATGGACAGCGGCGCAGTTAGGCTCTCCCTCGTTCACTACAATACGATGGAGGAAATTCACCGGTTCGAGAAAGCGCTCCACATCCTGATCGAGCGTCATGGAGCGCAATCACAAGGTGCAAAGACGGCCATTGCGCGGTAGCATCGACAGCGGGAACAGCGACTGAAAGAGCGCGGAAAACGAGAGGAACATTTCAATGAAAACCAACGAATTGCTTGGCCAATTGGCTGAACTGCTGCTGTCCGGCGGTGTGGAGGTCGTCGACCTCGCAGCGGAACTCAGTCCGCAAACGCCCCTGATCAAATTGCCGCCGGAACTCGCCGTAGACACGCCAAAGATCGAGATTCACGAGATATCGGCCTATGACAAGAATGGTCCTTTGTGGGCGTGGAACTGGCTGAAACTCGGCGAGCATTCCGGTACGCATTTTGATGCGCCGCGGCATTGGATCACCGGTAAGGATTACGCCGACGGGTCGACCGATACCATCGCGGTCAAAAACTTTGTCGCGCCCGTCAATGTCATCGACTGTTCAAGGGAAGCGGCTGAAAATCACGATTTCCTTCTGACCGCCGATCATGTGAAGGCATGGGAGGAAAAGCATGGCGCCATCCGCCCCGGCGAGTGGGTCGTGATGCGCACGGACTGGTACAAGCGCAATGCCTCGGAGGCTGATTTCCTCAATGCCAACGAGACGGGTCCGCATACACCGGGACCAACCGCCGAAGCCATTCAGTACATCATTGCGACCGGCGCAATCGGCTGGGGCAGCGAGACCATTGGCACCGATGCGGGCCAGGCCGGCGGCATGACCCCGCCGTTTCCGGCGCACAGCCTGATGCATCAGGCCAACCGCTATGGCCTTGCCAGCCTATGCAATCTGGACCGTTTGCCGGCAAAGGGCGCGATCCTCATCGCCGCGCCGCTGAAGATCAAGAATGGCACCGGCAGCCCGACCCGCGTGCTGGCGCTCATACCCAAGGCGTAGAAATGGCGGCGCGCGGACTGGCAATCTGATACAGGAGAACTTCCGATGGCTGAACGGTCCTTTGCAAAAGAAGTGGAGAAACTTCGGCTCGGCGCGGGCGAAGAGTTCTCCGGTGAGGGCATTCTTGCGATCACCAAGGCATTGCTCCAATGCGGTGTCGGTTATGTCGGCGGTTATCAGGGAGCCCCGATCAGTCACCTGATGGACGTTCTTGCCGATGCGCAGGATATCCTGGGTGAGTTGGGGGTGCATTTCGAGGCAAGTGCGTCCGAAGCCACGGCGACGGCAATGCTTGCGGCCTCGGTGCATTATCCCATTCGGGGCGCAGCAACCTTCAAATCCACTGTCGGTACCAATGTGGCCTCCGACGCCCTTGCCAATCTGGCGTCGGGTGGCGTGACGGGCGGTGCACTGATCATCGTCGGCGAAGATTATGGCGAGGGGTCCTCGATCATGCAGGAACGCAGCCATGCTTTCGCGATGAAAAGCCAGGTCTGGCTGCTGGATCCGCGCCCCAATCTTCCATCGATCGTAAAATCGGTGGAGGATGGTTTCGAGCTTTCCGAAGCCTCCAATACGCCGGTCATGTTGCAGGTGCGCATTCGCTGCTGCCATGTCCACGGGCAATTCACTGCCAAGGACAATCAACGCCCCCGGATGACTGTGGCAGATGCGCTGGATGCGCCGCGGCGGGATACCAAGCGCATTGTTCTTCCGCCGGCTTCCTTTTTGCATGAGAAGGAGAAGGTGGAGAAGCGCTGGCCGGCGGCCGTGGAATTTATCCGTTCGCGCAAGATCAATGAGGTCTTTGGTCCGGATATCGCGCGGGTCGGAATCGTGCTGCAGGGCGGCATGTACAACGGTGTTGTCCGTGCCTTGCAGCGCCTTGGTCTTGCCGATCTCTATGGCGAGACCCGCGTGCCGCTTTATGTACTGAATGCCGTTTATCCCTTGGTTGAAGATGAATTCCTGAATTTCTGCGACGGCAAGGATGCGGTTCTGGTCATTGAAGAAGGTCAGCCGAACTATATCGAGCAGGCATTCGCGTCCATGCTGCACAAGGCCGGTCACACGACGCGGGTCATCGGCAAGGAAGTCATGCCGATGGCCGGAGAATATACGGGCCAGGTGATGCTCGATGGCATCGGCACGTTTCTGCGCGAGCGTGCATCGCAGCTGCTGCCCGCTCACATACGGGCACCCAACACCACGGATATTTCCCAGGACATGTCCGACCTGGCCGCTATCGTGCCGGGCCGGCCGCCCGGCTTTTGCACCGGCTGTCCGGAACGGCCCATCTTCGCCGCAACCAAACTGATCGAGCAGGAACTTGGGCCGCACCACATCGCATCGGATATCGGCTGTCACTTGTTTTCGATCATGCCGCCATTCGAGCTTGGGGCAACGACGATGGGCTACGGATTGGGCCCGGCTTCGGCTTCCGCCTTCAATTCTCCGGACGCCAGGCGCCGTTCGATCTCGTTTGTCGGTGATGGCGGGTTCTGGCACAATGGTCTGACCTCGTCCATTGGCAACGCTGTCTTCAACCGCAATGACGGCGTCATTGTTATCGTCGACAATTATTATTCCGCAGCGACCGGCGGTCAGGACATTCTCTCGTCGCGTGCCAGCAACCGGTCGAAATCAACGAAGCATCCGATCGCCGAGGCCGTAAAAGGCATGGGTGTCAAATGGGTTCGTCACATTGAAAATACCTATGATGTCAACGGGATGCGCAATACCTTGCGCGAAGCTCTGTCCACGCCTGACACCGGCCCGAAGGTTATCATTGCATCGTCCGAGTGCATGCTGAACCGGCAACGCCGGGAAAAACCTCTGATAGACACGGCGATCAAAGCGGGTCAGACCGTCGTCAAGCCGAAATTCGGCATCGATGAAGATATCTGCACCGGTGACCATGCCTGTATGCGGCTGTCCGGTTGCCCGTCACTGTCGGTAAAAACACTGGATGATCCGCTCAGGGATGATCCAGTGGCCCATATTGACCAAAGCTGCGTTGGTTGCGGCAATTGCGGGGAGGTGGCGGATGCCGCCGTGCTGTGCCCATCGTTCTACAGGGCTGACGTGGTTCACAATCCAGATCCGTGGCGGCAGTTTGCCGACAGGCTGCGCCGGAAGATGATCAGAGCGCTGCAAAACAGGCGCGAAAAGCGGCGGCTGGAGTTTTTGGATGCGTGACATGACTGGTTCATCGGCCGCCGGCCCCCTCGAGGAGGACACCGGCGCGATCATAAAACTTGCCATATTGGCGGTTGGCGGCCAGGGCGGCGGTGTGCTGGCCGACTGGATCACTGCCGTTGCCGAACACAATGGCTACCGGGCGCAATCCACATCGGTGGCAGGTGTCGCGCAGCGCACCGGCGCGACCATTTACTATGTCGAGATGTGCCGGGATACCGGCCGCATGCCAGTCTTTGCCCTGGCGCCGGCTCAAGGGGATGTGGACATCCTGATTGCGGCGGAGCTGATGGAGGCGGGACGCGCCGTCATGCGGGGGTTCGTCACGCCAAACCGCACGACACTGATTGCATCTTCCCACCGCATCGCTGCGGTTTCGGAGAAGATCGAGCCCGGCGACGGGCGGGCGCCGTCGGATCAGGTGATGGCAACGATGAAGAATGCGGCGCGGCATCTCGTTTGTCTTGATCTCGAAAAAGTCGCGCTTGAGGCGGGATCAATGATCTCGGCAAGCCTGTTCGGCGCACTGGCCGCATCGGGTGCGTTACCATTTGACCGCGAGAGCTATGCGAGCATCCTCAATGGTTCGGGCCGGGGGGCAGCTGCCAGCTTGCGGGCGTTTGCAGCGGCCTATGACCAAACCAGCAAGGCAGGCCAGGCCGAGCCGGCAGCGGCGTCAGAAGCGCGGCCCACAGGGAAACAGGCAAAGGGACCCGCCCGGCTTCTCGCGCAGTGGCAACAGCTCAATGTGCGTATCGCGGCTTATCCGATGCCCGTTCAGGATATGGCGCTGCGCGGATTGCGCAAAGTCACGGATTATCAGGACCTTGCCTATGGGGCTGAATATCTCGACCGTCTGGATATGGCCGTCAAGGCGGACCTTGCGGCGGAAACCTGCGCATTGTCGATTGCCGCTGCAAAGCATCTTGCCAATGCCATGTGCTATGACGACATGATCCGGGTGGCTGATCTGAAAACGCGATCCAAACGGAATGGCCGCGTTCGCGCCGAAGTCGGCATCAATGACGCGGCAGTACTGCAACTGACCGAGTATTTTCATCCGCGTGCGGAAGAATTCTGCGGCACGCTGCCGCTCTCTCTCGGTCGCTACATCGAAAAGCGGCCAAAACTCTTTGCCTGGGTGGACCGGCGCATCAATCGCGGCCGGCATATCCGGACGGACAGCATGTCGGGCTTCGCCATGCTCTGGTGCGTTGGCGGCCTGCGCCGCTGGCGCCGCTCGCTTCTGCGCCATCACGTAGAAATGGATCATCTCCAACGCTGGTATAAGCTTGCGCTCGACCGCGCGGGGGAAGACTACGCACTTGGTGTTGAAATCATCCATTGCCGCCGGTTGATCAAGGGGTACAGCGATACGCATGTACGCGGGCAGTCGAAATTTGATCGTGTGCTCTCAAGCCTTGATGATTTGAGGGGGCGTGCCGATGCTGCTGATTGGATCAGGCGTCTGCGCGAGGCGGCACTCAAGGACGAGAAGGGAACTGCGCTCGACGGCGCACTGAAAACCATTGCATCTTTCAGCCGCTGAGCCGCAGTCGTCAAGGCGGGGGCCCGGACACAGTCAGCTCTGTAGCGGCTGCGGCCGCAACAAATTATCAACGGACAGCTTCCCGGCGCCGCCAACGACCAGGGCAAACATGCCACCCGCAATGGCAAGGTCCTTTTCGAAATGCAGCAGCTCGTTCTGGTTGGCGAAATTGGTGTGGAACAGCAGCGCCGTCAGCAGGCAGAATATCCCCAGTGCCAAAGCGCCGAGACGGGCGTAAAAGCCAAAAGCGATGGATAGGCCAGCGCCGATCTGAAGGGCGACGGTCGCCAGGGCAAGCGGTGCATTCACACCGAGCTTTGCCATGACTGCAATTGTTCCATCCAGATTTGCGGCCAGCGTGAAACCCTCGTGCAGGAATATCCAGGCCAGCAACAGCCGGCTGAACAGCATCAAAACATCGGCGAGATGCGTGCCTTTTGCCATCATGTTCACGACGTTTTCTCCCTTTGGACTTGCGGAAAAGGCGGGCGGCGCCCGGCCGCCCGCCTTTGCGTTATTTGGTACCGTTTGAGGCAATGAATTTTTGCAGGTCTTCAAGTTCTTCGCAGCCATTGGGACAAAGCCGTGTCAGCGACGCCACTTGCTCGTTTGCCTTGTCCATTTTCCCGGTCTCAACGTAAAGTTCACCGAGATATTCGCGGGCGGCCTTGTGATCGGGCTGGAGCTCCAGGGCCTTGGTATAGTAGGTCAGAGATGTCTCGAAATCACCGGTCTTGCGCAGTGTGTAGCCGAGAAGGTTGTAGACGTCGGCCTGTGGACTGTCTTCGGCCAGCCCTCGCAGCTCCTCCAAAGCGCCGGCATAATTTTTTGCTGCGATCTTTGCGCGCGCCGATGTCAGATCCGGAGCACCCGCCGTCTCCATGTTGTCCACGGCGTAGGCAGGGGCGACTACAGTGCCTGGCATAAGGGTTGCGGCAGTGACAAGGCTTACAAAGCCGATGAATGCATTCTTGATCATGATCCTGTCTCCTCTGTGTTTCTAAGCTTGAACGGTGGCCGTGAAGCCATAGGCATTGCCGTCCTTGACGAAGGTGCCCGAGCCGGGGAATGGAAAATGTGAACCGCAGATCCGTATTTTGTCGGCGATCACACGATCGATAAGCTTGCGGCGGGTGGTGATGGCGGTCGGGCCATCCTGATCGTAGCTGCCTTGCCATTCCGGGTGGGGTGCAAGCAGGGCAGGCACGTACATCGTGTCAGCCGAGACAAGCAATTGCTCGTTGCCGGAGGCGACAAGGAAAGTGGAATGTCCGGGTGTATGCCCGGGGGCCGCAATCAAATGTATGCCGGGGACGACTTCCGCGCCATCCTTGACCAGATGCCAGTTCTTCCATGTCGGGAAAACCTGGGCAATGCGCTTGCCGGCCGGTTTGCGGCCTTCCGCCAGCTTGTCTACGCGTCCCGGTTCGGTCCACCAGTTGTATTCGGTCTCGTTCACGACCAGTTCGGCATTCGGAAACACCGGGGCATTCGTTTCCTTTTCCATCAGTCCCCACACATGATCGGGGTGGAAATGGGAGATGATGACGGTGTCGATCTTTGTATGATCTATTCCGGCCGCCTGCATGTTCGCCGGCAGATGGGTGGCATTCGCCTGCCACTGGCCAACGCCGGAGCCTGCGTCCATCATCACCAGCCGGTCACCGATTTTGAGCACGACGACAGTCAGCGGAATTGGCATGAATTCAGTGGTCAGGCCCGCCTTTGCCAGGGCCTGCTTGGTCTCATCGACAGACGCATTTTTGATGAATGCCGGGTCATGGGGTTTGCGCCAGATGCCGTCATAGACGGCGGTGATCTCGACCGATCCGACCTTGTATTTGTAGAAGCCCACGGACGGTTCGACTGGTGTTTCAGCCCATGCCGGCGGGATAAATTCGAGTTGCCTGGAAAGCCCGAAGGCCGCCGCAGCGGCCGCGGATCCGAGAACGGCGCGACGTGTGATGTCGAACATTGGAATTCTCCTTCAATGGAAAGCTCTAGCCAAACGGAGAACATGGTTCGAACTGCCTCCGCTGATGAAATAGATTGAGATCAGCAGTCGTTTATTCGCATTGGCCGCGGGTTTTTATGCAAGGCATTGAAAATACTGCGGTAATTCTAACAAGCAGGAGCTGCGCAAGGCGCCGTAAAACGGTGTAAGATGAGCATTCTGCGCCAGCGGCGAAATAATTTGCGGG
>NZ_JBQEPA010000035.1:0-38170 GCF_052056495.1 Phyllobacterium sp. 22229 | reverse complement strand
ATCAGCACCCGCAGCTTTGCCGATCGCCTCGAAACGCTGGCGCATGTGCGCGATGCCGGCATCAAGGTTTGCTCCGGTGCGCGCTGCTATCGCGTGCCATCGGTCGGCAATGTCGGGGCATGGCTTGCCGCCCTGCAGCGACGGGCACAGCGCGAGGCAACATTGGATCTGATGCACGGGGAGGCCGGTGCATATCTGGCAATCGTTAGAGCGGCGCCGCAGTGATGAGCATGCCGTTCTATGGAAAGGAGAAAGGCGATGAAAGCCGTGTTCTATGTTTTGGTCTGCTCCATCCTGACGATGAGCGCCGCCACGGCGCAGGTCCGGGTGAGAGACGCCGAGAATATCAGACTTGCCAGCCAGATCAGGGAATTGTCGCGGCAGATCCAGGCCGACACGTCCCTTGTCAAGGACCATACGCACCGAACCTTGCAGGCCGTCACCGGTGAACGCGGTCAGGATGCCGCGCTTTTTGCGAAACTGGCGACGGGTCAGGGCTTTTCCATGGCCGGAGCGCCTGACCTTGCCGCCGTCCTTCAGGCCAATCAGGCCGCGTTTGGCGGCATTGGCGCTCCATTCCAGAACAGCGCTGCAAAACTTATCAACGGCCTCAACCTGGTGAAATCGCTGGCCGATCAGTTTGGCAATGGTTCCACGGCAAGCAGCAGGAATTATGATCAGGCGGTGCGGAGCCTGACCACCATGGCCGCATTGACCGATGCCATGAATGCGGCGGCTAGGCAGCGCTCCGAGGGTTTTAACGATGCGGCGCGGCATGTCGGGGCTGCCGGCGATCTGAAAGGGGCTCTGGAGCAGAACACGCAGATGGTGCTGCAGGGCAACCAGACGACCAATGAAGCCGTCGGATCGCTGAACAGTCAGGTGCATCTGCTGTCCGAACAACAGCGCGCCGGTATCGCCGCCATGTCCGAGCGCAACAGGGCTCTGGCACCGATTGCCGTTAGCGATGCAAGAGGCAGCGCCTATGGCGATATCCGCGCCCGCCTGCAGGCACTGCAGCAGGAGAAGCGAAGCCGGCCATGAAAACGGGGATCGTCATTCTGATAGCCGGTGCGCTGGCATCGGCCTGCGCGGCGCGGTCGGAAAGACTGGCAAAATGTTCGTCACGCGACAATCCGATCGCAGCGAACGCCTATCTTCAGCCGCTGCCGCCCGCCGGTGCGCCGTTCGCGCTGCAGCCCGGACGTCTGACCGGTGACGGCTGCGGCCCGATGCGGCCGGTCAATCCGCTCCGCTTCGTCTCTGCGCCGCGGCGCACTGCACCATGAACCTGCTCGTTACCTTCTATGGTGATGCCATGCGCTTCTTCGACAAGGTCAATGGCGAGAGCATCGGCCGCGCCTGGAGCGTTCTGGCGGAAAACCGGTCTCTGGTGAGTCTGCTCTTTACCCTCTTCGTCATCCTCTACTGCTTGAGCGTGGCTCTGGGCTACAGCCGCGGCAGTCTTCAGGATGCCGCCGTCACCGGGCTCAAGGTGGTCATCGCCTATGCCTTCATCATGTCATGGCCGGATTTCAACGCGCTTGCCGGCCAGATTCTGCTGCACGGCCCCGAACAGATCGGTGCTGCCCTTGCCGCCAAAATGGGCGGCGTTGCCGTCGGTACCGAGGGGATGGCCGATCTTGTCCGCAATGTCGCGGTCAGGAGCTACAATTTCGCCTCCGCTGTCATGCGCGCCAATGATTCATGGGTATCGCTCAACATCGTCGGACTTCTTGCCATGTCCATTGTTCTTGTCGGACTGATACCGCTCCTTCTGATCCTGACGGGGGTTACCCTGTTCGGCAAGTTCATCATTGCCATCATGCTCGCCATCGGCCCTTTCGCCATCATGGCCTATTTCTTCAAACAGGCGCGTTTCCTGTTTGAAGCATGGCTGAAGGGCCTGGCCTTCGGCTTTTGCATGCTGCTCTTCACCTTCATCATTCTGGGCCTGTCCTTTTCCTTCCTCGACCAGATCATGGCCGCCATCGGCACCACCGATTTCGACAATACCGGCGTGGTGGCCAAGGTTGTCGCCCTTGCCTGCTATCTGCTGCTGATCTGCTATTTTGTCTGCAAGGTCCCCGATTTTGCCCAGACCTTCGCCTTCGGCACCGGTCTTGCCTTTCAGGGCATGGGCGGCGGCGGCGCCCGGCATGTCGCCATGGGCACCCTTACAACGGCACTGATCCTTAAGGGCGAAGCCGTCGCAGCCGCGCGGTCGGCAAGCGGCAGCCGGGGCGCCTTCGGCCCGCGCCCCGGCATCAGTCTTTTTTCCCGGCAGCTCACCGCGCGTCTGCGCGGCAGAAATAGGTAAGCAGAACCCGGATGAGTCCGTCGGTCGGCGCGCAAATCCGGTTGAAAAGACAGTGTTTTAAAACTAGAGTTTGATTTTATGGACTTCAGCAACCGGTCCGATCGCCGCGGGCGCATCGGACGCGATGTCAGGGTGATCGCATGGCTGGCAATGGCGAATGGGAAAGCCTCTACCGCGAGGGCGAAACCTGGCAAGGGCGCATGGGCCGGTTGCAGACGATGATGTCGCTGCTTCTTCTGGGCGCTGCCGCTGCCGGCTGGACCCTGGCCGGCATTCTGGCCTTCACCCTGTCGCAGATGTTTCCGCTGATCCGGTCGGAACTTGTGCCGCTCATCGTCGACAGAAACACCGGCTATATGGAAACGGTGACCACCCTTGCCCGGGATGGTGAAAAGGTCACGCAGCTGCAGGCGGTGCGTGCGGCCTTTGTCGGCAATTATGTCCTGCGGCGCGAGACCTATGATCCGCGCTATGTGGCCGACAATTACGACATGATCGGGCTGTGGTCGGATCCGCGCGGCGATGCCTTCAAAACCTATGAGGCCTGGATGAACCCCGCCAACCCGCGCGGGCCTGTCTCCGTGATCGGGACGGATGGAGACATCCGTCCCGAAATCCTCTCGGTCAATCCGTTGAATGCCGGCACCATGAATGTCCGCTTTGAAACGCGCGAAAGAATAAAGGGCGGCAATGTCGTCAACCGCTGGTCGGCAACTGTCCGCTACAGGCAGGTGCAATTGCCCGCCTCCAACCGTGTCAGGCTGTTCAATCCCTTGGGCTTTGTCGTGACCGATTACGTCCGCGTGCCGGAAAACATGCCGGGTGGGCTCACGCCATGAAACGCATGCTGCTTGCCTGTCTGTACCTGGCCGTGACACTTGGCGGCGCGTCGGCCGAACTGGTTGCCCAGCCGGGGCGCGCCGATCCGCGCGTGCGCAGCGTTGCCTATTCGGCCGATCAGGTGGTCGTTGTGACCGCAACCTATGGGCTCATCACCACCATTCTCTTCGGCGCGGACGAGGATATCCTCACCGTGGCGGCCGGCGACACACTCTCCTGGCAGATTGTTGTTGCCGCCAACAGGAAGGCTTTGAGCCTCAAGCCGGTCGAGAAGGACGCCCCGACCAACATGTCGGTGATAACATCCAGACGCAGCTATGCATTCGAGCTGCGGATCAACACGGCGAGCGTCGCACGCGAGCAGACCTTCAAGGTGCGTTTCATCTATCCGGAAGCAGCGGGGCCGCGGGGAACGGCCGAAATGTGGCGCCAGGCCGAGGCGGCGGCGAAAAACCCCAATCTGAAAAACCTGCGCCGCGACCGCTTGAATTTCGAATACGGCTTCAAGGGCAGCGATAGGGCGCGGCCAAGCTGGGTGTTTGACGACGGGGTGAAAACCTTCATGCAATTCACCGGCGATGTGCCTGCCATCCTTGCCGTTGATGACAGGCGGCGCGAAAGCCTCGTCAATTACCGGCGCGAGGACGATTATATCGTCATCGACGCCGTATCACGCCAATGGTCGCTGCGCTCCGGCGGCGACACGGAGACCTGCCTGTTCAACCTGCGGGCCGGTCCGGCGGACCTGCCCGCGCCCGTCCCGGGCGCCGTGCCACCGCGCCGCCTGGGCGGGTTCGTGTCGTTTCCCGCAAGCACGGCGGCCAGGCAATGACAGGTTCACCCATGCCCGCGCCGGACTATCAATGGAGGGACAGCGCGCCGGGAACGGCGGTCAGAAGGCGCACTACGCGGCGCGGCCGGGTCCTGGCGCTGCTTTTTGCCGTGCTCGGCCTCGCCGCCATCGCCTATGTCATTGCCGGCAATGATGGGCCGCCATCCGGACCCGTCGATTTGCCGCAGGGCGAGGAGTTTCTGCCGCTGACGGCGCCCCAGCAAGGAGCCTTTGCCCCGCCCCCGCCGCCGGCCATTCCGGCCGTTGTCGTACCGGCGGCGCCGTCGGGGATGGAGGAACAGGCAGCCCAGGCCGATCTTGCGCCCGCCACTCCGGCCGAACCCGATTGTGCCGACGTGATCGATGCACGCTCGGCGCGGCCCGAATGCATCGAACAGGACCGGCAACGCAAACTGCTGCAACGGGTTCATTCCAGCATCGTGGTCGTCGACAGCGCCGCCGCTGACATGCCGGGTGCCGGCGCGCAGTCCACCGCCTCGGGCGAGGCGGACCGGACACCGGCTCAGCCCGTCGCGACCGATGGCGATCGCGCTTTTCTTGCCCGCATGGGCGCGGCGCAGGTCGAAACCGCCGCGGCCCGGCAAATCAGGAGAACCGATGCCTGGATTGCTCAGGGCACCCTGATCCGCGCCACATTGGAAACCGCCATCAACTCGGATCTGGCCGGCATGGTCAAGGCCATCGTGCGCAAGGATGTCTATTCCTTCGACGGCCGCCGCGTCCTGATCCCGGCCGGATCCTCTCTGGTCGGTGACTACAAGAACGGCATGGCCCGCGGCCAGGAGCGCCTGTTCATCGTCTGGACCCGTATGCTGCGCGGCGATGGTGTATCGGTCCTGCTTGGTTCCTTTGGTACGGATGCACTCGGACGCTCCGGCCTTGCCGGGTCGGTCGACAGGAAATATTGGGAGCGGTTGGGGCCCCCTGCCCTCCTGACCATGATCGGCGGCGCCACGCAATATCTCGCCGCGCTGGGCAACCGGCAAAATCAGCCTTACACAACCATCGTCGATGCCGCGACCGGAACGCTGATCACCGTTCCGGCCGGCGGCAATGGGAGCACGGCCAACCCGCAGCAGATCGCGTCACAAACGCTTGCGGCCGGTATCCAGCAACTGGCTGCGGAAGCATTCAAGGATACCAGCGCCATCCAGCCGACGATCCGCATCGATCAGGGCAGCGAAGTTCAGGTCTTCGTGACCCGCGATCTCGATTTTTCCGGGCTTTATCCCGATCCGGTCCGCCAGGAGTTTGACCGCATGCGCCAGGCGCGGGGGCACAGATGACTCAGGCCCTTCCCGTCAGTCCGGCGCGCTATTTCCTGGACGAGGCTCTGGTCCCCATTCGCCACTTTCTCGACGATGCCGCCATTGGGGAAATCGCCTGCCAGAGACCAGGCGAGGTGTGGATCGAGCAGGCGGGGCGGCATGACATGGTCAGACACCGGGTCGATGCATTGGATGGGGCGGCCATCGCCCTGATGGCCGAACGCGCCGCGGCGCATTCCAATCAGATGATCAGCGCCGAACAGCCGCTTTTGTCCGTCACCCTGCCCGGCGGTGAACGCGCGCAGTTTGTGCTTCATCCGACCTCGGCCACCGGTCACTGCTTTGCTATCCGCAAGCAGAACCGTCGCCGTCTGACGCTTGCCGACTATGATGCCCTCGGTGCCTTCCGCTCCACACGCGTGGCCACAAACGCATTCACCGACGCGGTTGACGTCGAGCTGTCGCGCCTTTTGCGCAACAGCCGCATCCGGCCATTCCTCGAATGCGCCGCGCGCCATGGCCGCAGCATGATCATCAGCGGCGGGACGTCGACGGGCAAGACCACGTTCCTTAACGCCATGCTATCGGCCATTGCACCGCATGAGCGCTTCGTCATTCTGCAGGATACGCTTGAACTTGAACCATCCCAGGAAAACGTCGTTCTGCTCACCGCATCAAAAGGTGGCCAGGGCAGCGCCCGGGTGACGATGACCAGTCTTTTGGCCGCCGCCTTGCGGCTGCGGCCGGACAGAATCTTCATGGGCGAGATCCGCGGAGAAGAAGCCTTTGATTTTCTCAATGCCATCAATACCGGGCATCCGGGCTCCATGACAACCATTCACGCCAACTCGCCGCGCCATGCCTTTGACCGGCTTTCGACCCTGGTCCTCAACAGCGGCATCCGCATGGATCGGGCCGATATCATCGGGTACATCCGGTCCATTGTTCCGATCGTCGTGCAACTGACAAAAGGCGGCGAACACGGCGCGCGCGGCGTGAGCGAGATCTTTTTTGCCGATGAGGTCGACTGCCATGGCAAACGCAAACACGCCTGACTCGCGCCGCAACCATTCGGGCGCCCGCCGGCCGGTGCGATCAGACCGGTGGTGGAAATCGCCGGCCGCAACGCTGATACTGGCGCTTCTTGCCGCCGTCGCGCTCTGGCTCGGTATCTTTGCCGTGCTCCGGGATATCGCCATGCCGCCATCGGCCGGCGATGCCCGCCGCTTCCTGACCCTGGCGGCGCGGCGCGAGTCGTTGGGCCTGCTTGTGCTTTCCCTGATTCTCGCCGCACCGCTGATGTTCGCCGTTCTGACCCAGTGGATGCTCATGCGCGGCCGCACGATCTCCCGTTCTCTGCTTTATCACATGCATATTCGTTCCACGCGCCGGCTGGTCCAGTGCGTGGCAATCGCGCAATGTCTCAGCCTGACGGCGGTCGCCGTCTATTTCGTCACCTTCTATTGCGCGGCAACGATGTTCGAGCGGCGGGTTGAACTGGCGCGCTATCTTTCCGCACGGCCGCTTGCCATGGCAACCCTGCCATTTGCTTCCCGCATGGCCGCCAGTCCGTCTGTCCGGAAGGCAACCCTTCTGGCAGGTCTTTCAGCCCTTGCCAGCCTGTGCATTCCCATCGGCCTTGCCGTCTACCGGCGCCGGCGCCTCATCTACGGCAATGCCCGCTTGGCAACATTGACCGATGCTGCCGATTTCGGACTGCGCCGCCGGCGCGGCGTGGTGCTCGGCCGTCAGCGCGGCCGGCTTCTCATCGACGACAGCGACAGACATGTGCTGGTGATCGGCTCGCCCGGTCAGGGCAAATCGCGCAGCCTTGTCATCCCTTCGATCATGCGCTTCGGCGGATCCATGTTCATTCTTGATTTCGGCGGCGAACTGCATCGGGAGATGAGCGGCTGGCTGGGCGCGAACGGCTATCGGATCTACGTCATTGCACCGGGAAAGATCGAGACGGACTGTTTCAATCCGTTTGACTTCGTCAGTTCTGATCCGGTGCAGCGCATCACCGATCTGCAGAAGCTCGCCATGATGATCATGCCCGAACGCATCCGCTCCGATGCATCGGACTTTTGGGAAGAAAGCGCCCGCATCCTCCTGACCGCCCTGATGGCCTTCGTCATCGAATGCCCGGATACGCGCAAATCCCTGGGTGAACTGCACCGCATTCTGGGCGCCATGCCGGAGGAACATGTGGTCGTTGCCCAGCTTTTGAAAAAATACCGTCATCAGCTCAGCGACGCGACCTGCATGCAGCTTGAGAAATTCTGCGGGCGCCATGACAAGCTTGCGGAAGGCATCGCCGCCGAAATCGCCGCCAAGATCGATGTGCTGCAGAACCGGAATCTCGAGGCAATGTTTGCGGCGACAACGGTTCCGCTTGCGGCCATCCGCAACCGGAAAATGGCCATCTTCCTGGATGTCGATATGCAGACGGTGCGGGTGTTCGAGCGGTTTGTGTCCCTTATCATCGAAACTACCATGGACGTGCTCGTCCGGCAGGGCCCGCTGCGCGACGGCCAGCATGATGTCATGGTGATGCTCGATGAGTTCGGCAATGCCGGGCGCCTTGATACGATCCTTACCCAGGCCCCGCTGATGCGCAAATACGGCATTCGCTTTGTCCTGACCCTGCAGGACAGTGCGCAACTGGAACGCTTGTATCAGAAACCCGGCCGGGAGATTATCGCCGGGGCATCGACGCTCACCCTTTACATGAACTTCCAGAATCCGCGCGATGCCCTTCATGTTGCTGCCATCGCCGGCAAGACCACCGACTGGCTGCCGACGTCGTCATACAGTTACCGGCATGGCCGGCGCGATCGCCAGGTGTCAATGCTGCCGGTGCAACGGGAACTCCTGTCGGTTGCCGATCTGATGCTGTTGAAACCGGAAGAGGCAATCTTGCATGTGGCCGGCGCGCCGATCTTCAAACTGAACAAGATCGATGGCGGCAATGATCCGCGCTTTTGCGACTGTGCCAGATACCCCGCTGTTTCCCGGCCGCGCATGACCATCGTTGAAACACGCGACATGGCGCGCAAAAGTGCCAGTCATCCGCATGGCGCTTTGGTCTATCTGTCCAACCTGGACGGCTTGCGGCTGCGGCTCGGGCTTCAATCGCCGCTTTTGGGCACAGACGGCGGATGGCCGCATCGGCCCGGCGGCGGACAGGGCGAACTGTTCGGCAACCAAACGGCTGTCGTCCACCGGTCAAGTTCAGCGCGCGGCGAGGCTGAAAGTGGCGCGAAGGCAGGCTTTCGACAAGCGGTTGCGGATCATTGGGCCGCTTCTGATCACTGGCCTGATGGGTTGCCTTTTGCCGATCCAGCCGCGATCGAGGCGGCGCTCCTCGCCCTGCTCGACGAGGTCCGCCCATCCATACCGCCGCAGGCGGCAGAGGCCTTCAGAACGCTTGAAGAAGCCGTGTCCAACCCCTTGCAGGATGACGATGACAAGGCAATGTGACCGGTCAATTTCCTCAGTCCGGGATTGCCCCTTGGGGGCAACGATGATGCTTGCCGGTCTGCGCAGGCGGCCGTCGAGGGCATCAGAATCCGCGTTCCATACCAGGCGCTGCCGCCGTGCCCGGTCCGGCAGCGCGTTGCGCGCGGTCGTTCCTTCCCGGACGGCTTGCTCTGTTGCGCTCGGGCTGGCCGCGCTGAGAGTGAGAGGGCTGCGGGCTGCGCCGCGACGGTTTGAAGATCGGGAGAGAGGCTTCCGGCACCCGTCTTGGAGAACAGCCATGAACAATTCGGACATCATGAATGCCGCAGGCCATGCAAAGGTTGGCTACAAGGTCGATATCGGCCGGGGTGAGCGGATCGGCCGCGTGTCCTCGGAATGGTTTTCGCGCCCCGACGATGAGCGTTTCCTCTCCCTGCCGGAACTCTTCGACAAGGTGCACGATCGCAGTCTCCGCAGCTGGCACCGTCTGGTCGACAGTGCAGCGATCCGCGTTGAGGCACACCGCTCCGATGCGCAGAGCCTGTCCCTCGTCTGTCCCGGTGTGGCCGAACCACTGGTGCCGACGCATTGGAGTTTTGGCCAGCTTGCGAGCCTTGCCGGCGCCCCTGCTGCCTATCTGCGCCAGCTTCCCGCATCGATCGCCGGCCTCAATCTGCAGCATGGCCTGGCCTCGAACCGGACCGCACCGGTCAGGACCCTTGCGACACGCAATGGCCATTGTGAACTGCGTGCGGTGACCGGACCCGGTTACGGCCGCGTCTTTGACCATGAACTGGTCGATGCCGTCCGGCGGATCGCGGGCAATGGCACCGGTGACACGCGCTGGAAGGTGCCAGGCACGCTCGACTGGTCAACCAGCATCTACAGGCCGCGCGTCGAGGTCACCAAGGCGACCACGACGCTCTATGCCAGCGACCGCGACATCTTCCTTTTCCTGGTCGATGACCTCAATCCGGTCGAGGCGGGACATCTACCCGATGGGTCGCCGGATCTCTTCTTTCGCGGCTTTTATTGCTGGAACTCGGAGGTTGGCGCCAGAAGTCTCGGCATAGCCTGTTTTTATCTGCGCGCCGTGTGCCAGAACCGCAATCTCTGGGGCGTGGAGGACTTCCAGGAAATCACCATCCGGCATTCCAAGCACGTCGCCGCTCGCTTTGCCCATGAGGCCGCACCGGCGCTTGCGCGGTTTGCCGATTCCAGCGCTGCGTCCTTTGTCAGAACCATCAAGGCCGCGCGTCAGCGGACCGTCGCCGCCACGGACGAGGAGCGTGCGGGCTTTCTGCGCAACTGTGGCTTCAGCGCGACTGAAACCGCAAGGATCATCGCGTCAGTGCTGGCCGAGGAAGACCGCAAACCGGCAAGCCTCTTTGATTTCGTTCAAGGCATCGCCGCCGCGGCGCGTGACCAGACACATCAGGATGCGCGTCTCGCACTGGAAGCCAAGACGAAGTATCTGCTGGATCGGGCCGCCTGATCTGGGCGCAGGATGATGTGCCGGCCGCCCTCTCAAAGCAAGGGGTAGGCCGGCACTTCGTGACGGGTTGGAGGCTGAGAGAGAGGCTCCCAGTCGCCCGTCATGGAGTGTACTGCGATGGTAAAATCATCCCGGAAAATTACCCTGTCGTCCTCGCGCGACATCCCCTTCGACCGGCTTGTCATGTCGAAGGCCAATGTGCGGCGGATCAAGGCCGGCGTGTCGATCGAGCAATTGGCGGAAGATATCGCCAGACGAACCCTCCTGCAGAGCATCACGGTTCGGCCCCTGCATGATGCCGACGGTCGCGAGACCGGCATGTTCGAAATTCCGGCCGGCGGGCGCCGCTACCGGGCGCTTGAACGGCTGGTCAAACAGAAGCGCCTTGCCAAGGATGCGCCAATACCCTGCATCCTTCGCGAAGACGGCTTCGCCGAGGAGGATTCGCTTGCCGAAAACATGCAGCGGGCACCTCTCCATCCGCTCGATCAGTTCCGCGCCTTCCTCGTCTTTCGCGAGAAAGGCATGTCCGAAGAGGAGATCGCCGCCCATCAGTTCGTTTCGGTGGCTGTCGTCAGGCAGCGCCTGCGCCTTGCGTCGGTATCGCCTAGATTGCTTGAGGTCTATGCCGATGACGGCATGTCCCTTGATCAACTCATGGCATTTACGGTCAATGGCGACCATGCGCGACAGGAACAGGTGTTTGAACAGCTCGCACAAAGCAGCTATGCCAGGGAACCGCATTTCATACGCCGCATGCTGACGGAGGGCGCGGTTCGCATCACCGATAAGCGGGCGCAGTTCGTCGGCGTCAACACCTATGCCGCCGCCGGTGGGGCCATCATGCGCGATCTGTTTCAGGGCGATGATGGCGGCTGGCTGCAGGATGCCGGCCTTCTCGACAGACTGGCGGCGGAGAAATTGCGCGCGCACGCGGCGCTCATCGCTGCCGAAGGCTGGAAATGGATCGAGGTTGCGCCGGATTTTCCGTATGGTCATACCTTTGGCCTGCGCCAGCTTCGCGGCGAGCCGGCGGCTCTGACCCAGGAGGAATCGGCCAGCCGCGCCGCGCTTCAGGCTGAATTGGATGGATTGGAGGACATCTATGCCTGCGCCGACAGCCTTCCCGCCGACATCAGCGAACGGTTTGACGCGATCGGGATGGCGCTGGTTGAACTCGACGACAGGCCCGTCCTGTTCAATCCGGACGAGACGGGCCACGCCGGTGCCTTCGTCAGCATCGACGGCTCGGGTAAGGTCAGGGTCGAACGCGGCTATGTGCGCCCCGATGATGAGACCCTCGTTGAAGCGGATGCCGATCTGCCGGCTGAAGCGGATGCTCGCGATCAGACGGAACAGGATCGCAGTGCCGCTCCATCTTGCGCACAAAACGTTGAAGATGAAGAAGGCGCCGGGCCGATCTCTGATCGTCTGCTGGCCGAGTTGACGGCGCATCGCACGCTGGCGCTGCGCCATGCACTGGGTGCGCAGCCCGATACGGCTTTTCTTGCCGCGCTGCATGCCTTGACGCTGCGTGCATTCTATCCCCACGCAAGCGAAAGCTGCATGGCATTGGAGCTGAAGAGCGCCGGCTTTGGTGCACAGGCGCCCGGCTTCAATGACAGCCCATGGGCTGGTGCCGTGCATGGCCGCCATCAGGCTTGGCTCGCAAGGCTTCCGCACGAGCCGGGCATGCTGTGGGAGGCGCTGCAAGGTTTTGACAGTGACAGCCGTCTGACCCTGTTTGCACATTGCGTGTCACTGTCGGTGAACGCAATGGTGGATGCCTATACGCGCCCGCCGCGCGCCCTTGCCCATGCCGATCAACTGGCCATGACGCTTGCGCTCGATATGGCCGCAGCCGGATGGGAGCCTACCGTTGCCTCCTATCTCGGCCGCGTGACCAAGGCGCATATCCTGGCGTCGGTTCGTGAAGCAAGGGGAGCGCAGGCCAGCGATCGCATCGCCCATCTCAAACGAGGCGATATGGCCGAGCAGGCGCAGGAGCTTCTTGCCGGTACCGGTTGGCTGCCGCAAGCGCTGCGCACGCCAGGCTGCACCATCCTTGCCCCCGCAGATCCCGTCTCCGCCGCCGGCGATCGCGCAGATGAACCGGCGGAAACGGCCAAGCAAGGGGGCACCCCCGCGTAGAACGCCAGACCAAATATTCACGCCGCATCCGGGGCTGCCCGCCAAGGCGGCCCCATTTGTCAAGGAGGCCATCATGATTCCTGCTGCCGAGCTTGCACGGCGACTGGCCGACCAGGCCGAGGCCGTGTGCCGCCATTATCTTTTCAACGGCCATCGCGAGGGGCGCTACTGGTGCGTTGGCGACGTGCGCAACACGCCCGGACGGTCGATGTTCGTTCGACTGGACCGCGGAGAATGCGAAAGGGACACCCCAGGCAGGTGGATGGACGCGGCCACCGGCGAGTATGGCGATCTTCTCGACATCATTGCCAAGGCGCGTGGCCTGACCCGCTTTACGGACATTGCCGCCGAGGCCCTGCGCTTCCTCGACGGGTCGCACGCCCAGCCCGAACGCGTCTCTCGCCAATCGGATGCCGGCCAACGCGCATCCGGAACGCCGGACGCGGCGCGGCGCCTGTTTGCACTGGCACACCCCCTTGCCGGCACGCTTGCTGAAAAATATCTGCACGGGCGCGGCATTACCAATCTCCATGGAACCGCGAGCCTGCGGTTCCATCCGCGCTGCTACTATCGCCCGGATGCGCACTCGCCCACCGAGACCTGGCCCGCGATGATTGCCTGTGTCACCGACCTTGCCGGTCATCAGACCGGTGCGCACCGGACCTGGCTTGATCCTTTCGGGCATGGCAAGGCGCCCATCGATACGCCGCGGCGCGCCATGGGCAAGCTGCTGGGGCATGCGGTCCGCTTTGGATGGTCGGGCGAAGTCCTGGCCGTGGGCGAAGGCATCGAGACAATGCTGTCATTGCGCTGTGCCCTGCCGCATATGAGCATGGCCGCTGCGCTTTCGTCCGCCCATCTGGCCGCACTCCTGTTTCCGGCCACGCTCTGCCGGCTCTATATCGCGCAGGATGCCGATCCTGCCGGCGACGCTGCGCGTGACACCCTGCTTGCGCGCGCGGCTGCGGCTGGGATCGAGGCGATTGTACTGTCTCCGGCGCTTGAGGACTTCAACGAGGATCTGCGCCGCGCCGGGATCGAGGCGCTTGCCGCAGGCCTGCGCAGGCAGCTCATCGCGCAGGATGTTGCTCGGTTCCTGTCACCGCCGCCATTGCCCGGCCGGTAATGCCGCCTGGAGGGTTCGCAGCATCCCTTGTACGACCCTTTTCCGGCAAGCGCGCCCCGGCCTTCTCCAGGGCGATCGGCCGGCAGACGGCCGGGCCCCGCAACGGCTGCGGCCAGCGATTTTCCGGCGCGCTCAGCGCGCTTTCCATCGCGAGGCAAAATCGCCGCCCTTCGCCATCCTGCGCTCGCGCTGCGGCCCTTCGCATGGCTGCGGGTGCAGGTCCAGTCCGCCCGCCCGCTTGTCTCGCCATGAAGGCCGCGCGGTCGCGGTCCAGCCAAGGGAGGTTCCCATGCACGCGCATAACGACCATGAGTTGCATCATCTGGCATCGTCCACCGACCATCTCCTGACCGAACTTCAGCTTTACGGCTATCGTCCCTTTGCCGACGAACCTGATCCCCGTCCGCTTCCAGAAGGCGCCAGAGTGGCGGGCGCCGTGGCCGACATCTTTGACGCGCTGATCGCCACGCTCGCCGACACACGCCTTGAACCCGACCTTGATGTCTTGCTCTGGTCGGCTGTCAACCTCTTTCACCGCGCCACGGAACGGATCGTGCGTGAGCTCGACAGCAACGAACAGAGCCAGCGCCGCAACCAGCGCGAGCAGGATGGCAGCGAGGTGAAGTCGGTTGAACTGGAACGTCTGACGGCCGAAGGGCAGACACTGATTGAACGCCAGGATGCCTTTGAGCTGATGCGCGATGAAGCCGCCGCACATTATGAGCGCCACACAGGCTCTGCATGGCATCCACGCGCCGGATCCATGGTCAATCACAGGGCTCTGACCTCCGCCATGATCGACAGCCGCGATTTCCTCCAGGCAAGAAAACGCGCTGCGCAAGAGGTACTTCTGCCAGCCGGACCGAAAATCGCCTTCAGCGGCGGGCTCGATTTCAATGATCACCGCCTGATCTGGTCGACGCTCGACCAGGTTCACGCCAAGCATCCTGACATGGTGTTGCTGCACGGCAAGTCACCGAAAGGCGCCGAAAGGATCGCCGCGTGCTGGGCCGATCATCGCCAGGTGCCGCAGATCGGTTTTGTTCCCGACTGGGCGCGACACGCCAAGGCCGCACCGTTCAAGCGCAACGATGTCATGCTGGAGGTATTGCCGATCGGTGTCATTGTCTTTCCCGGCACGGGCATACAGGACAATCTGGCCGACAAGGCACGCAAACTCGGCATTCCCGTCTTCGACTGCCGACGCAAACAAGGCGGCCTATAGGCACCTCCCGCCATTGTGCTCCCTGCTGTCAGGAGCGGGGAGCTTGCTGTCTCGTTTGGGGTGAACGGCAGCCGGGAACAGCTTGGTCCGCCCCGTGTTTGCATGGTGGAAATGGCTGGTCAACTGGCTGATCCCATTGCGCTGGCAGATTACATGGACAAGGCATGGCAGTTGCCATCTGACGACAGCGCTGGCCACCCCTCCTATGCGCAAAGGCTTTCCGCTGTGGGATATGATGAACTGCCCATCCCAGAGCCCATATCGAAAGCAGCACTTGCCGCGCTTTTGGCTGGAAATGCCGCTGACAGATATAGTGCCGGGTTGGATACGGCGTGGACCAATAGAATAGCCAACCTTCTGCAATGAAAACACATGTTGCATGCCAGACTGATGCACCGTCCATCAAGCACCGCTATGGGATAATTTGCATAGTTAATATGTTGCCCCAAATTTGTGCGGTGTTACTGTGTCAGCGTTAGGGTCTTTCCTCCCAGAACTCCTGACGATGAGTGCATCGTCACCGGCTGGCTTTCTCCGCCATGCCGGGCGTCTTCTCCCCATGACGCTGTCCGAAACTGCTCGCCACGACCTTTCTTGCTGGCTTGTCTTACACCGGGTTTGCTTGCTGTGCCGCCGACCATGATCCCGCAACCGCGCGATGCTGACCTTCTTCCCCGCCCTGCTCGGCTGATGCCGGCGTGGCTTCCTCGCGCGCCAAGAAGCTCTTCCCCGCGCAGCCCTCCATTGCATTTCTGCCCTTCGGGTGCGTGCCGGTCGCCCGGTGTTCTGCGATCGCCATCAAGGCCGCGGTGGTCGCGTCCTGATACAGCAACGGAGAAGACAAATGGCTCAGATCGGCACTTTCACCCGCAACGATGACGGCTCTTTCGCCGGCGTGATCAAGACCCTCAACCTTAACATCAAGGCCCGCTTTGTTCCGGCCGAGAAGGAAAGTGACAGGTCACCCGACCTGCGTGCCTTCGCGGGTACCATCGAGATTGGCGCCGGCTGGAAGAAGATCGCAAAGGAGACCGGACGTGACTATCACTCGATCAGGCTCGACGATCCGAGCTTCCCCGCTCCGATCTATGCCAGCCTCGTCGCAAATGATGACGGCTATGCGCTCATCTGGTCGCGTTAAGGCCACCAATCGCCGGCCGCGGCACTCCACCCGGAGCGCCGCGGTCTTGCAATGCGGCGGCCGCAACGGTGCAAGACGCTGCGCGCCGCCGGGGCCGATGCCACCGCATCCCGATGACTGCTGCTCCGTCTTGCAACAGCCCAATGCCGGCACAATGCCAAATGCGCTGATCGCCTGGACACATCGCTCAACAGGGCAAGTCAGAGGATCGAGCGCAGCAAGAGCTCAAGCTCGCCTGTGCTGAGTTCATCGCCTTGCGCCAAAATCGATCGAACGTAAGCGATCTTCTTTCGGATGCCAGCAAGGCTTGCGACCGGATAGGGCAGAAATGCCAGCCAGGCCGCCTCTGCCGCCGCGCAGGCCATCTCCAGGCGCTCGTCCAGCGGCCGCCCGTCTGCATCACCCTGCGCCAGCAGGCCAAACAGCCCATCTATCTCCAGCCTTGCTGTCCTGTGCCGTTCAATGGCCGTTTCGAGCACCATTTCCTCAGATTGATCGGGCTCAGGCCAGGGTATTCCGGATTGCATGGCTTCTGGTTCCCAAGGCTGCCGGCAGACGATGCAGACCGGCCGTGATCAAGTGCGGCGGCACGCGCCATGGGCAGCGATGGTTGATCTGCCCGGGCGAACAACACACCATCCTTGCGCTCAGGCTTGCCGCATTTCATCGGAGCGCAGGCCGTGCTATAGGGATGGTTCCTCTCGTGCCATTTAACTCACTTATACAGAATAGTTAAATCAATGCCAAGCCCCCTTGCCGCCCAGCGGAAAAGCCTTGCATTTTCATCCCGGGTGCTGCGGCGCATCATGGACAATCCACGCAGCAACGAGACGGCCCAGTCCCGCCTGAAGCAAGTCGGCATGATGAGCGTTCTTTATCACATGCACATCAGCCATATTCCGCTGACGCTGACCACGATTATCGGACAAACCGGCCTGACGCGCTCCGGCGTGGCCGAGACCGTCGATCAACTGCTCGCACGGCATATCCTTGCCGAAACGATGGAGAGAAACAGCCTCGGCCGGGGGACGGCAAGACGGTTTCATATCGATGAAGACCTGTTTGAGCACCCGGATGCGGATTGAATAGGCGGTCGGCGCGGGGCAGCACGTCGGCAATTGGCGCAGACAACAGATGCAGCGCGGACATGTCAAGCACGCTCGGGGCCAAACGGACCGCTTGATCCCTTTGCTCCTTCGGTTGCGGGCGGTCACAGACCGCAGGTGTCAAAGATATAGCCGCAGGCGCGAACGGTCTTGATCGGCGTGCCGGTGTTGCCGTTGCGCAGAATCCGGCGCAAGCGACTGACATGGATGTCCACCGATCGCGGATTGACCCGTGCCGCGTCATCCCACAGGACCGGAATGAGCGCCTGCCGGCTGTGAACGCGATCGGGATAACGCAGCAAATGGTACAGCAGGCGAAATTCGATCGGCGGCAGGTCCAGTCGCCGGCCGTTGCAGGTGGCCACATGCCCCGGCACATTGATCGCCACATCGCCTTGACGCAGGACCTGCTCCTCCGATCGAGGCGCACGCGCCGCGGACACCGTTCTGGCGAGGAAGCGCAGCAGCCGATCAGGGATCAAAGGCCGGAGAAACCCTTCATCCATGCTTCCGGAGGGCACACGCATCAATTCGCGCGATCGGTCGGCCCTGATCAGGGCCGCCATCGGGATGACCGTACCACTGCTCCTGGATTTGATCTGCTGGGTTAACGCGGACAGGCCGCAGCCCTCACACGCCGTATCGGCGACAATCGCCTGGGGCATCTCGTTCTCCAGGACCGCCAGCATTTCGGCTGGTGAACTGGCCAGAACGCTGGCATAGCCTTCAGCCTCCACAATGTGTCGCAACAGCAGACAGAGCTCGGTATCGTCAGAACAGATCGCGATCACAGGTTTTGCAGCCATGCCCGCCTCTTGTGCAGTCCAGGATCAGATCATCGGCGCAAGCGCCGCCGGGTTTGCCACCCGTCAAGGGGCGACAAATTCGCCGCCATTGATGTCGATTGTCGCGCCATTGATAAAGCCTGAGGTTTCCTTTGCCAGAAAGGCGACAAGCGCCGCCACCTCGTCCGGGCGGCCGAAGCGTCCGCACGGAATGCGGCCGAGCGCATCAAGATTGGCCGGACTGTCGGCGCGCCCGGACATATCCGTCAATATCCGCCCGGGCGCCACGAGATTGACGGTGATGCCGGCGCGGGAATAGGGCTCCACCAATGCCCGTGTTAGCCCGGCAAGGCCTGCCTTCGAGGTGACATAACTGGCACCGGCAATCCTCGGCCGGGCTCGTGCAGCGATGGAGCCGACCAGCACGATGCGCCCGAAGCCGTTTTTGACCATGCCCGGCAGGGCAGCCTGGCAGCACAGCATCGCGCCGGTCAGATTGATGGCCATCACCTCGTTCCATTGCCGCAGGGTCATCGCGCCAAATGGCACCGCGCCATCGGGCCCCTTGGGCGAAATGCCCGCATTGCAGACAAGCACCGCCGGCGCCTCCCAGGCCGCCGTCACTGCGGCAAAGAAGGCCTGAATGGCCGCTGCATGCGCCAGATCGACGGTCCGGGCGAGCACCCTGTCAGGTCCATGGACCTTTTGCAGTTCGGCCGCGGCCACGCGCACCTTGTCGTCATTCTGACTGAAAACGGCAACACGATGCCGCGACTGCAGCAGCGCCCGGGCCGTGGCAAGGCCGATCCCCGTCGTTCCCCCCGTCACAACCGCCACCCGCAAATGATCATCTCTCATCGGACGCTCCTGTCCATGGCCGCAAACAGCGACAAGGGCGGGTGCGCCTGCGGATCCGTCATGACCTCGATAAGCAAGGCTTCCCGACCATGCAGTCCCCGTTGCAATTGCTCACGCAGTTCCAGTGGATCGCCGATGCGCACCCACGGGCATCCGCATGCCTGTGCAATGAGGCCGTGATCAACATCGCCAAGATGGCAGGCGCTTGTATAGTGGCCAAACTTGACGGTCTCCGCATCCCTTTGAAAGCCAAGAATTCCATTGTTGAGCACGACGATGGTAACCGGCAGGCGCGAGCGGATCATGGTTTCCATTTCCGCCCAGGCATGGGCAAAGCCGCCATCGCCGACGATACACACAACTGCATCATCCGGTCTGGCCGCCTTGGCGCCGAGAGCAAGCGGCAGACCCCAGCCGAGCCCTGCCAGCCCGCGCGGCGTCACGAAACGCATGCCTGCCGACAGTGCGCGCAATTGCCCCGCTACCCACATGGACGCATAGCTGGCATCGGCAACAATGATGGTTTGCGGTGTCAGCAAGGCCTGCAATTCGTGCATCACCCGCTCCGGCCGGATCGGCGCGGCGGCGCAATGTGCCCTGGCCTGCCGGTCTTTGTCGAACCTGTCCCAGCATGCGGCGATCCTGCTTGCAATATTCGGCCGCGCCAGCGTGCGGCGGTCCAGATTCGTATCGCGCAGGAGCGCTTCGCGCAAATCCGCCAATGTCTCGCGCACATCCCCCACAAGGCGCAAGGCCTCGTAGGTTCGCCCGATCTCGGCAGGATCGATGTCGATGTGAATGACTTTGCTATCCCCTGTGATCTGGCGCCAGTTGTCGGTGCCGTTCTGATTGGTGCGTGTGCCGGCAAGCACGACAACATCGGCCTCCCCGATCAGCGCGGCGGTGTATTGGCCAAGCGAGCCCGGTCCCACCAGGGAGCCCAGAACCCCGGCCGACAAGGGATGACCTTCGTCGACGGCACCCTTGCCCATATTCGTCGTCAGCACGGGAATGCTGCAGTCCTGCTGCAGTGCAGCCAGTGCATCGGCGGCCTGACTGGCATGAATGCCGCCGCCGGCAAGAATGATGGGCGCATGCGCCTGCGCCAGGATCGATGCGGCTTCACTGATCAGGCACTCCGGCGGGCGCGGCCGGTCCAGCGGCCAAACGCCAAGCTGAGCCGTGCGCGGAAATACAGGTTCCGGTGCAATGTCGCGCAAGAGATCGGCCGGAAGAAGCAGCGCCACCGGACCGGGACGGCCGGATCCGGCCATGGCAAAGGCCGTGTCGACATAGTCGTCAACCCGGTCCGCGGCGGCGAGCCTGCGCACCCATTTCGTACAGGACTGAAACAAAGCGATCTGATCAAGGTCCTGGAACGCATTGCGATCGGTGTGGCCGCGTTCAACGTCCTGAACCAGGGCAACCACCGGAATGCTGGCTTTCAGGGCCTCGGCCAGTGGCGGCACCAGCAAGGCTGCCGCCGGCCCGTTTTGCGCGGCAACCACGCCGATCCTGCCGGAACAGCGCGCATAGCCGTCCGCCATGGCGCCCCCCATATTTTCCTGGCGATAGGCGATTTGCCGGATACCTAGCGCTTCGGCGGCCAGTATGACCGCCGAGGGCAGGCTCTGGGCAAAAACATGCGAAACGCCGTGCCGCCTCAGGGCAAGCGCGATGCACTGCGCCACGCTGCGGGATGCGTCACCGGCCATTGTCGTTTTCTCCATGCGTGCAGGCACTGGCAGCCAGAAACGCCGCAAAGGTTTCGATGATGTGTGCAATGTCTTCCGGTGTCATGGCCGTCGAAAGACAGGCCGCCGCCCCCTTCGGCAGGATAATGCCAGCCTGCAGAAAGTGCCGGTTCAGCCGCTCCATCAGCGCCTTGTCGGCTTCGCCCAGATAGGCCTGCCGGTAGTCGGTGGGAATGCGTGGGCGTGGATGGATGCGGAACAGCGAGGCCACGCCGCTGACGCTGAAACGGGCACGGTGATGGGCAATGGCCCCGTGCAATCCTTGCCGCACCGCATCTCCCATTGTCTCAAGCCGGTCGAATTGATCGCGTGTCATGGCCTCCATGGCCACCCGACCGGCGATCATGGAAATCGGATTGGCCGAGAAGGTTCCGCCCTGCGGCAGGGCGGGCTTGCCGCCATTGGCGCTGAAAACGCGCATCACATCCGCCCGTCCGCCGACGGCGCCGATGGCAAAGCCGCCGCCGATGATCTTGCCCATGGCGATCACATCCGGCGTCATGCCGTAGCGTGCACAGGCGCCGTGATAGCCCTGGCGCAAATTCAAGACTTCGTCGGCCACGATGAGAATGCCGTGCTTGTCGGCAAGGCCTGCGAGCATGCCGAGAAACCGTTCGTCGGGATGCAGCAGCCCTGCCCGGCTCGGCATCGGATCGATAAGGACGCAGGCAAGCCTGCCCGCCGCGGCGCTCAATTGTCGTTCGGTCTCGGCAAGGTCATTGAAACGGCACAGAACCACATTGTCGGCCACGCATTGCGGCATGCCCCGATAGGTCGGTGCCGCCCGCGGCATCTGCGCCACGCCCCACTGCGCCGGACCATTGGCCTGACCCGCCTCCGCCCAGTCATAGGCGCCGTGATAAGCGCCTTCGAAGCGGGCAATCGCCGGTCTGCCGGTAAAGGCGCGCGCCGCCTTGATGGCAAACATCACAGCCTCCGTGCCGCTGTTGACAAAACGGATCCGCTCCACGGATGGAATCCGCCCGGCTATCAGTTCGGCCAGAGCGATTTCACTTTCGGTCGGATTGGCAAAACACGTGCCATTGCTAAGGGCCGTTGCCACCGCTTCAACCATGGGCGCAAAGCCGTGGCCATGAATGAGCGTGGTGAAATTATTGTTCAGATCAAGAAAACGCCGGCCATCGGCATCGATGAGATGGGCCCCCTCCCCGCGCACGATATAGATGGGCTCCGGTTGCCTTTCGACGGTGACACGCGTTGTTCCATCGGGAAAGACCCGCCATCCGCGCCGGTACAATCGCTGCGATTGGCTCAAGCCGCCGGGATCGGCGGCGCCCCGAACATCATCTCCGTCCATGTGCAATATCCTCGCTGCCGCGCTTCATTATGTTGCAACAAAAATCACAGTTATAAAAATGTTGCAACAAAAATGTCACGCGGCGGTGATTTTACGGCTGATGATCGGCGGTTTTGGCTCTTTTCAGTTGGCGGAAGCCGTCGCGTATGTCGCTTTCAATGGCCGCCCGCAGGCTGGAGCCGTCGCGTTCACCGATGGCTTCGATCGCCGCCCGGTGATTGTGGACGCCATATTTTGCCAGGGCAAACTCGGGATAGAGATCGTTGAACGAGGCGCCGATGCGCAGCCATAGCGGCTCGATCATGCCAAGAAGGTGCGGCAATCCGGCCAGGCGGTAAATGAAGAAATGGAATTCCTTATTGTGCCAGAGTGCATCCGCATAGCGCGCTTCATCGAGCGCGGCGTCGATCAGCGCCTGGATGGCCTCCAACTCGGCAACAATGGTTTGCGTCCCCTCAGACCCGGCCCGCTCGGCGGCAAGTCCCTCCAGTGCAAGGCGAATGAGGGTAATCTCTTCAAGGGTTTGGCTATCAAGGTGCGGCACGATGACCGTCTTTGGCCCGGTATAGACAAGTGCCCCTTCAAGCACCAGGCGGTTGATCGCATCGCGTGCGGGGGTCGAACTGACGCCAAGCGCATCGGCGGCGGCGCGAACCGTCAATTTGTGCCCCGGCCTATAGGTGCCGCGGATCAGGCTTTCCTTCAATTTCTCATAGGCAATATCACCCAGGCGCACGGGTGGCCTCACCGACGCTGCTGCTTCGGCCACTGAAGACTCAGGCATTTTATTTTCCCATCGTTGACTTTGCAACTATTTTGTTGCATCAAAATAGTTGTGTGATGTTAATGCGAACAGTGTGTGACATCACCGTGTCATAGCATTTTCTGACGGCACCGTCCCGCGGTCAATCGCAAAATAGTGCGAAGGCCTTCGCAAACGATGTCGCACCATTACCCCCGCAAGGGGCATGAAGCGCAGTTTCGTCATCACGCATATTGTCAGGGAGAGGGAAATGATCGGGCAGTCGCTCATGCTCAATGGAGTGCGCAAACGCTATGAGGACGCTTTGGCCGTTGCCGATGTTTCGTGCCAGGTCGAACCCGGTGAATTCCTGTCGATCCTTGGCCCCTCCGGTTCGGGAAAGTCGACGCTTCTGACGATGATTGCGGGGTTTGAAACACCCGATGCCGGCTCCGTCCTCATCGGCGGCCGCGACGTGACGGGGCTGGCGCCCAACCGGCGCAACATCGGAATGGTGTTTCAGAAATACGCACTCTTTCCGCACATGACCGTCGAGGACAATGTCGGCTTTGCCCTGCGCATGCGCCGTCTGCCGAGGCCCGATATCGTCCACCGTGTGCACAGGGCGCTGCGGCTCGTGCATCTGGACATGCTGGGACTGCGTTATCCGCACCAACTGTCGGGGGGACAGCAGCAGCGGGTTGCGCTGGCAAGGGCGCTGGTGTTCGAGCCGCCCCTGCTCTTGATGGACGAGCCGCTGGGGGCGCTCGACAAGAATCTGCGCGAGGCGATGCAGCTTGAGATCAAATCATTGCACAAGGAACTCGGAGCGACCGTTGTCTATGTCACGCACGATCAGGATGAAGCGCTGAGCATGTCGGATCGTGTTGCCGTCATGCTCAACGGCACGCTGGCGCAGATCGGCACGCCGGTCCAACTCTATACGCAGCCACGCTCGGCCTTTATCGCCCAGTTCATCGGCAAGATGAATCTGATCGATTGCGAATGTCTCGGCATTGAGGCTGATTCGGTTGTTGTGCGTCTGTCCGGGACGTCGAGCCTGGCAGTCCCGCTGTCCAACTGTATCGGTCACCAAACTTTCCGGCGCGGCGTGCGGGTCCAACTTGCCGTGCGCCCCGAACGCCTGACGATTGCACCACCAGGCGAGCCGCATGCCGCCGTTTTCGGCCATGTGCGCACAAGCATTTTCGTCGGCGCCTTTCGCATCGTTCTGGTCGAGATCACCGCCATGGGAAATCCCATAATCCAGATTCAGGTGGCAGCATCCGTTCCCCTGCCCTTTGCCCAGCCCGGCGCTGCGGTCGCTCTCATTCCCGATGAGGGCGCCGCGCAATTGTTTGCTGTCGCAGACGGTGGCCTGCAATGACCGGCCAGGCCAAGCGTGAGCTTGCCGAACCCCTCCCTGTCCGGAAAGAGGCATGCCGGGTGCATTCGGCCCGGTCATTCGGACCCGCACTGACCGTGCTCCTGCTGGCGCCGCTGCTTGTGCTTTTGCTGCTCGGCTTTGTCTATCCGATCGCCTATCTCGTCAAGCTCAGCCTGTTGGTCCCGCAATTTGACACGGCACATTATCGCCGGCTTTTCAGCGATCCTCTCTATATCGACGTCATGGTGCGAACGGTCAAAATCGCGGTCGCGGTCATGGGACTGAGCTTTCTCCTGGGCTATCCGATCGCGCTGGTCATGGCGGGAAAACGGCGGCGCCTGTCACTGCTTGCCGGGGGATGTGTGCTGATCGCCCTCTGGTCTCCCGTCCTGGTCCGCTCCTACGCCTTTATCGTGCTTCTCCAGCGCAACGGTCTCATTAACACCCTTTTGCATCAGACGGGATTGAGCGCGACGGGCTTGCGCATGATCTATACCGAAGGGGCGGTTATTCTGGCCATGACGCATATTCTCCTGCCATTCATGATTCTGCCGATCTTCGTTGCCCTGCGCGCCATCCCGCACCATTACGGTCAGGCCGCGCGCAATCTGGGCGCCGGACCGGTTGCCGCCTTTCTTCGTATAACGCTGCCGCTGAGTTTGCCGGGCGTCTTTGCCGGTTGTGTCATCTGCTTCATTCTCGCCCTCGGCTTTTACATTACGCCGGCGCTCGTCGGCGGCCCCGGCAGCCTGATGGCAGCCACCCTCATCGGCCAGCAGGTCACCGTCCTTCTCGACTGGCCCTTTGCCGCAGCGCTGGCAACGGTGCTGCTCCTGTCCACTTTGTTGCTCGTCCTCATGTTCCGCAAGGTGCTCGCAACCAGCCGGGGATTTGACCATGTCCACTGAACAAGCCGCATGCCCGCCGACCGCCGGAAAAACGATGCTGCTTGCCGATCTGGGGTCCGGCCGGCGGCGATATCAATTGCCGGTAGCGCTCGGCTGCAACCTTGCGGTCGGGCTCATCTTGCTGTTCCTCGTGGTCCCAACGCTGATTGTTGCCGCCCTATCGTTCGGCAACGCATCGCATATGGAGTTTCCGCTGCATGGCCTGAGTCTGCGCTGGTATGAGGCCTATTTCAACGATCCCGCCTGGATGGCCGCCACCGTTTTCAGTCTCAAAATCGCTGTGGCAACGACATTCGCATCAACCCTTGCCGGAACGCTGGCGGCCATCGGTCTGGTGCGCGGCAGGCTGCCTGGCCTGGCCATCATCGAGGCTTTGGTACTTGGTCCGCTCATCATTCCCCATATTGTCTTGGGTGTCGCGCTCTATCTTGTCTTTGCGCCAATACACTTGACCGGGAACTTCGCCGGCTTTCTCATTGCCCATACGGTGCTGGCGGTACCCTATGTGGTCATCAATGTTTCCGCCGCCCTGCAACGCTTCGATTTTGCGCTGGAACGGGCCGCGCTCAGCTGCGGCGCCAACCGGGCGCAGGCCTTCATCCACGTCGTTTTGCCCAACATTCTGCCAGCGGTCGTCGCCAGCGCCGGCTTTGCCTTCCTGTCCTCCTTCGATGAGGCAACGGTGGCCTTCTTTCTGTCCGATGTCGGCGGAAAAACCGTCACTAGCAAGATGTTCGAGGATATCGATTTTAACCTGACGCCGGTCATTGCCGCCATTTCAACCATGCTGATGGGGGTCTCGTTCCTGCTGATGGGGCTCATCCACCAGGTGCGGCGCCGCTGACCGCCGCGCAGGGCAATCGGCCGCGTATCCAGACAAACATCAACGGGAGACACAATCCATGCGAACAGGAACAAAATATAGGAGGCGCGTCGTCAGCAATCTGGCAGCCTGCCTGCTATTGGGCGTGACAGGCGGTGCTGCCCTGGCCAATGAGGTGGTGGTTGCGACAACGGGCGGCGCCTATGAAAAGGCGCTGCGCGAAGCATGGTTTGATCCCTTCACGCGGCAGACCGGCATCCGCATTGTCACGGTGGCCGGCTCCAACAGCCAGATGCGATCCAAGGCCGCGGCCATGGTTGCCGCAGACAATGTCACCTGGGACCTGTTCATGCAGGGCGAAATTCAGGCAAGTTCCGATCAACATCGCCAGGTGGCGCAGGATCTGAGCGATTTCTGCCGGCAGTTTGCCGGGCGTGCCGACTTGCCGGGCGATACGTGCACGCCCGCCGGGGTTCGCCTTCTGTCCAATGCCACGCTCTTGAGTTTTCGCAGCGATGCCTTCAAGGGAGCAACGCCGGAGACCTGGGCGGATATGTGGGACACACAAAGGTTCCCCGGCGGGCGCGCCTTTCCCAATTTCGATGATCCCTGGCGTGTCATGGCCGCTGCGCTTCTTGCCGATGGCGTGCCGCGCAGCGCCCTCTTTCCCCTGGATATCGACCGTGCGCTGGCCAAGCTTGATCAGATCCGCCCTGCCGTTTCTCTGTGGTGGAAGACGGGCGATCAAAGCGTGCAGGGGATGCGCAATGGTGACTATTCCATCGGGCAGATATGGCTTTCCCGGGCGCAGGCGTTGAAGAATGAGGGGCTGCCGGTGGCATGGAGCTACAAGGCATCGTTTCTTGTCTCCGACCGCATCGCCCTTCTCAAACAGGCGCCCAACCGCGAGAATGCACTCAAACTGGCGGCCTTTTGGCTCAATTCGCCGGAAGCGCAGGCAAAGGTCTGCGAGGCTTTGTCCTGCACACCGCCTTCGGCGGCGGCGATCGCGTTGATGTCGCCGCAGGCGCGCGCCACCATGCCCAGTTCCGATGACGTCAAGACCTATCTGGTGGTGCCGGATAGCCAATGGATCAATGCCCATGCGGCAAGAATGCTGGAGCGGTGGAATGCCTGGATTCGCTGAGGGCTGCGGCACAACACGGGACATCGCGACAATGAACGACAAATCCCCGCGCATCATGGTCGGCCGCTTCTGGCACGAATCCAACGGCTTCAATCCGCATTTCACCCAGGGCAGCGATTTCCAGCTGGCGGAGGGCGAAACACTGATCGCGCAGGCCCGTTCATCCTCAACCACATTGGCGGGGATCATTGCGGCGCTGCAACGGCACGCGGTGCAGATCCTGCCGAGCCTGTCCGCCATCGCCGCCCCCGGCGGACTTGTCGATCACGACTTTTTCGAACAGATCAAGGCCAGATTCGTCGCCGACATACAGCGTCTCAAGCCCGATGCCATTGCATTGGAATTGCACGGCGCCATGGGCACAACGCAGCTTGCCGATGCGGAGGGCGATCTGCTGGCCGCCCTGCGCCAAGCGGCCGGCAAACACACCACCATCGCCATTGGTCTTGATCTGCATGCCCATGTGACGCAACAGATGCTCGCTGCGGTGGACCTGTGTATTGCCTGCAAGGAAAATCCACATTCGGATGTCGTTGAATGCGGGAGCAAGGTTGCGGTCTGCCTTCTGGCTGTGCTGCGGGGCGAATTGCGGCCGGTAACGGCCATGGCCAAAGTGCCGATGGTCCTGCCTGGTGCGGCAGAAACGGCGGCAGGGCCGCTGCTCGAGATTCACGATGAGGCCAGGAGACTGGCCAAGGCGGATCCGGCGATCTGGGATATTTCCCTGTTCAACGTGTTCCGTTACGCGGATGATCACGGCATCGGTCAGGCGGCGCTGGTGCTGACCAACAATAATCCGGTAAGCGCCGAACGGGCCGCTGCTCCGCTGGCCGCCGCCTTCTGGCACAAGCGCATGCGGTTTCAAGACGAACTGGTTGCCATCGGTGACGCGCTGACGATGGCGGCAGCGCGGCCGGATGCACGGCCCCTTGTTCTTGCCGATATGGGCGACCGCGTCCTTGCCGGTGCACCGGGGGACAGTACGGCCATATTGGCGGCCGCACTTCATGCACCCTGCCGGTTGCGCGGCGCCATTCCCATTACCGATCCTGAGGCTGTCGCACAGGCATTTGCCGCAGGTCGCGACAGCGAGTTATCCCTGCATCTGGGCGGAAAAATAACCCCGGGTTTCCGGCCCCTTTCCGTGCGCGCCAGGGTCATTCACCTCAGCGACGGAAACTTCGTGCTTGCGGGACCGTTTCAGGGGGGCGAACCCAGCGCAATGGGTCCGACAGCCACGCTGCTGGTCGACGGGCGTCTTTCCCTTGTTGTCACCAGCAAACCCGCCTTCAGTCATGATCCTGCGGTCTTCACCAGTCAGGGTGTGGTGATCGGGGCGCAGGATTTTGTCGTTGTGAAATCAGGATATCATTTCAAACTGAACTTTGCCGCACTGGCAAAGCCTGTGCTCGTCCGCACGCCGGGCCTTGGCTATTACACCAGGGGTTCCCTCGTCTACCGCCAGGCGATTTTCTGGCCTGAGCATGATGTTCCTCCACCGGTCGTCACGCCACAAATATTTACGAGAAACGCTCCGTTGGCCACGCCGATGGATGTACCCTCATGAGGGGCGCGGGAGTGGTGCAGCCAGTTCATAGCGCCGATAGACCGCGTCACGATAGGTGCCCGTGCTGTGATAGGCAAAGCCGATCTTGTGCAACACGCGGACCGATGGGGCGTTGGCCGGGCGGACAAGGCCGACCAGTCTCCTCATCCCGCAGGCAAAGAAGGCAAAATCCACGAGCTGTTGCGCTGCCTCGGTCGCCAGTCCCCTGCCCGACGCGGCCATGGTAAAACAGTAGCCCAGTTCGACATCGTCCCGGTCAAGGCTACGCAGTCCACAGCGCCCGGCAAATACCAGATCACCATTTGCCTGCTTCTCGTAGACGATGAAAAAGCCAAATCCATACTCCTGCCATTCCCTCAGATAAAGGCGCAGACGTTCGTCGGATTGCGCCCGTGTCATGGCGGTTCCGGCGGATGTCAGTTCAACCACAAGGGGATCGGTGTGCAGACGATAGAGCGTCGACGCATCGGATATCCGCACGGGCCGCATGTAGAGGCGTTGTGTTTCAAGCAGCGGAATGTCCCGTCCCGGACGATGCGGCTGGGTCATGTGTCAACCTGCGCTGGGTACGCCCAGTCTGTCATGCGCCGGTCGCGGGCCGGCCGCACACCTCGGCAAGCGACCGGCAGAGTGCCGTGATTTCCGCTGGCGTGTGCCCGGCAGTCGGACAGATGCGCAGTCCAGCGCATCCTTTGGCAACGGTTGGAAAGAAAATGGCCGAGACGTAGATGCCCTGATCGAGAATGGATCGGGCAGCGCCAATCGTTGCAAGCTCGTCGCCGATGATCATGGTTCTGATCGGAAAGGCAGTGCCGGAGAGTGGCGTGGGGCAGAGCTGGTCGAACTGGATCAATCGCTCCTGCTGGCTTTTTTGCAGCACGGCCAATTCCGCAGTTCTGTGCACCGCTTCCGACGCCAGAGCAGCGCCAATGGCGGCCAGATTGGGCGAGGCGGAAAACGCGTGCGAGACTGAAAATCGCCGGAAAAGATCGGATTGATGCGCGGTACCAAGCATCAGAATCCCGCCCGATGCTCCAAATCCCTTGCCAAGCGACGCGGCGATGATGGTCCGATCACCGAGCGGTCCGGAGATATGTGAGCGGGCATAGCCTTCTCCCGCTTTGCCGAACAGTGAAATGCCGTGAGCGTCGTCAATATATAGGAAGAGGTTTTGCCGCGCTTGCAGATCGAGCAAATCACCGATTGGCGCTGCGCCTCCCATTGAATAAATGCCATCGCATATATAGGCAACGCACCGGTTCCGGCGACAGATCGCGTCCAGCCTGTCGAGGTCATTGTGTTCGATGGTGTGTACTTCCGCCTCCTCGGCCAGGGTGCCTTTGTGAAACGCCAATGTGGCATGCGCCAGACGGTCGAACACCATGACGGGTTTTATGCCCTGGGTCAGATGACCGGACGCGAGAAGCGGCAAGGCGCCCATATTGGCCGCAAGAACGCTCGAATAGGCAATCACATGGGCGGAAAAGAGGTCGGATAGTCCTTCTTCCAACTGCCCTAGCAGCGCAAAATTGAGACGTGTGCGGGCACAGGACCAGTGCAGCGTACCGCATTGCTCGAGCGCGCGCACCGCGCCCGCGATGATCTGCGGATGGTTGTCCAGCCCAAGGTAGGAGCAGCGCACGAAATCGACGATGCGGCAGGGCATTTTATCGGCATTGAGCAATTCGACGCTCCGGCCGCCGCGCGGATGGGCATAAAGGGCCATCAGTCCCTGAAGATGCGCGGCGGCAAAATGCGGCGCGGCATGCTCAATGAGCTTCTGCGTGTTGCGACGGTGCGCACCTGCGCCGCGCGCGGTGGTTGTCTGGTCAATCATGCCGATCCCTCAAAATCGCTGTTTGGAATGAATATTAGTCGCTCAATACGGTAGATTCACAGTTATTCTATAGTTATTCTGAAGTATTACATTATTTCAGAGGGAAATAGGTAAATATTATGAGAAATTACAAGAATATATCGTCACGTAAAGGAAGTTTTTAGGTGTATTCTTTGCGTATAGGTCAATATTTTTGCAAATCTGCCCATTGTGAACAAGGCCCCGTCATTTTCACGATTGCGCGCGCGAGGCTTCGTCATTGACAAAGGCATACCCTATCGAGCGAATGGTACGGATGAGGTTCATACCGGTTTCTCGTTTCAGCAATCGCCGCAACCGGCCGATATGAACGTCGACAGTGCGTGGTTCGACATGGACGTTTTCCGGCCACGCCGCGCGGACCAATTCTTCGCGACTGAAAATCTTGCCGGGAAACTGCGCCACAACGCAAAGTATCTTGAATTCAATCGGGCTGAGATGAATGCTCTTGCCATCATGCCGGTGGACGCGGAACTTATCAGGCAATATGGTCAGGCCGCCAACGGAAAGCCGTGATTTGCTCTCGCCCGGGCGATTGCAATCGCGCCCGGGACCGACGATGGTCCGGAGGCTGGACAAGAACCACTGCGGCGCAACTGGCCGTGCAAACACCTGATCAACACCGGCCTTGAGCAGGCCGATATAGGATTTGTCGCAACCGGACACAACGCGGGCGATGATTGGTACTTTGCCTCCGGTCTGTCCGGAGCGAAACTTTGCACAGATTTCCGCGGCGAATTTAAAATCCTGCTCGCAGTCAAGAATGATGGCAGCAACATTGCCGGCCTCTTCCAGGCGCACAGCCTCATCGACCGTTTGGGCAATCTCGCTGCGGAACCCTTCTGCCTCGAATATATGCTGCAGCATGAGGAAGAACTCGGCATCGTGCGAACAGATCACAATTACAGGTGCCATCTTCCGTTCCTTTGTGGGTTGCAGTGTTCACCAGAGCAGTTTATGACAGGCGGGTCATTTTTGTTGCAACAAAATATGACAACAAATGTGAGAAGAGAAGTTATATTTTGCTGCTCGCATGTTGCGGGGGAGAAAGGAAAGCCGCCGTTTGCCCGTCGTTTTGAGCTAGGACATATCATCCATGCTTGGGGGCTTTTGCTTGTGCTGACGAGCAGCATTTGGATGTTTAGGCATGAAAGTATGGAAATGTGCTGCTGAAGCATGGGGCCAGTTGCGTGCATCAATTGCCAGGGACGACACGAAGATCGGGATTTTCCTGATGTGTCTCACGTGTCCGTGAGGACGAACGTCCGGCAATTGACACTGACCCCGCCGGCTTCACCTGGGAACATGCCATGCTTAAAGACGATACTTCGCGTTCCGATCCTGAACTGGCGATCTGGAACGAACGGGACATTGAAAAGGCAATTGCAGCCACGCGGTTGCTGTACGGCAAGAGAGCCAGCGTTGCAGCAGCCTGGTATGCGCTTGCCGCGCGCTGCGATGGTCGAAGGGCCGACTATCGGTTCTGGTTTGGTATCTTTGAACGCCTTCGCGCGGAAACCGGCGCGGCGGCTGGCTCAGATGCAGGCTAGACAACGGTCGTTTGCGATCATTGCCGGGCGGTTGCGATCGTTCGGTTCATCCCAGCACTTGTTTCCCGTGTCGGAGCTGACAAAACGCGGGCAAACCTATGGCTTTTTCCCTTCTGCAACGGAATGGCCGTCGGTCGCCGCACTGTGCGGATTGTCCACCGTCATGTCCGCCCATGTACCAATCAATTCGGTGACCGGTACGTCGAGCTCCCGGCATAGAGCATAAAGCAGGCCCAGGGAAACATTAGCGCGGCCGCGCATGATACGTGTCATATAGGTGTTGGACACGCCAACCCTGCTGGCCAGTTCATGCAATTTGAAACGCTCGCGTTTGCGCAGCGTTGCGAGCGATGCTGCCAGCCGCAATTGAAAAATACCCAGCTCTACGCTTTCCTCGAGCGGGGCACTGTATTTTGGCATTCATTTTTCCTCAAATCACTGTTGCTGGCTGAGTATAGCATACACTCTAGTGGGATTTGTATCCGCTCTGTCATGATGGGTCGCCGTCGGGCCTGCATCACACCCAGGGCACGAGAGTGCGCAGATCATGATGATCTGCGTTGTCCATTGCGGCGAGGCTGCCCATGGCAGAAGCGGCAGTTTCTGGGGCTGTGGTCTGCCACTGATCCACTGGCACATCGGGCTCAACAATGCGGTTGAAGACGGGGCCGGTTTTGAGTGACTGTGCTCTTGTCAGCGTTTTACGATCTATAGCACATTGGCCTGACATTCACGGTTGTCCCCTCCCCTCCTCTGGCACTGACGAATTGTCGGCGGCGTGCGTTGCAAGCGGTGCTGAGAGTTGGCAGCTTGTTTTGGTTTGGCAGGATAGGACTTCTCGTTGAGAAGCCCGTTTCGCCCGCGGGGCGATTGCCTGCATCCCGGCTGATCTCTGGCCTGCGGGATGCTTCTTCTCAGGCTCATTTGCCGGGGATCATGTGATTGACAGATGGAACGCAGGACAATGTTTTCAGCGGTCGTGCCGATCCAAAAGTATGAACAAGATGGATTTCGCTTGCAGTTCTCCAAAAATAAAATATAACTCTAGTTGGCTTTTTGTTATGCGCCTCATCGAAGCTGAAACCTTCCCGGCTGATGATCGCTTATTGCTCGTGGGCTGGATCTCATTTCTGATGCAGTCCCATGGTGCGAACTTTCAAGAAGCGGGTTCGGCCAGGCAGGGAAATCCGAGTTTTTCGCATCTCGATCTGGCGGTGCGATCATTGGAAACGGATCAAAGAGTGAGAGCTGTGAATGCTCTCAGGTGAGACTCGATCGGTGGGCAAGCAGATTCGAACCGGTTGATCACAGCGATCGTTGGTTAAAGATCAGGATGCCAAGTGTCATGCCACACAAATCATCTGCCGACGGCTTGCCCGTATTGAATGACCATCGGGCACTGCCGACATATTTTGAGAATATCGAAAAGGATGATGATCGGGGCAGTCCGCCCAAGCGTCCCCTGCCCTTTGTGGTATCCGGGTTGTCGTCCTTGCGTGCGGCGCGCAGATTCGGCGTGGCGACAGCATTTAGCCGTGCGCGCGGCAACAATGCGGTTGTACTGAAAGTTCTCAGCTATGGTGCTGGTGTTAGATCTGCGCGCAATGTTCTTGCCTATTTGGCAAAGGAGGAGCGGGCTGTCGATCAACATGGCCACGAAGTTGCCGACGTAAACAGAACGATCGAAGAATGGAGCCAGGAATTCAAGGGGCGGGCCGGCTCGAAAGATATCCTCATTCTACGTTATCTACTGACCAATGCGAGTGGCGACAGGATCAGCAAAGCCATGATGCGCATTGGCAATGAAGGACTACATGATGACCAGGATACGGAGCGATCATTGGCATATAGCGCCGAGCCGGCGGCGTGCGACCAGATGCTGTTGACGCTTGCCATAATTATCGCCCCTGAAAAGCATGATCGGGCCGATAGGCACAAAGAAGGTAGATTGAAGCCCACGGAAGACGCGCGCGAAAGGATTCATCGCAACATTGAACGCTATCTGGGTGGCGAAGGGATTGTGGTGGCATTGCGGAAAGGTTTCGAAACAACCACCGGGCGGAAGGGCCTGAGCGCCGCGCTCCGTTCGATGGGACGACGTGGGGCGGCTGTTACAATCTCGACCAAGACATACATCAAATATCGAGAAGGCAAGATCGGTGAGTATGAACGCGGTTCTCAGCGGCGTACAGTCGTCACAAACAATCACAGAGAGATCAGCCGGGAAAGCGCGGTCATTGCCTCTTTGATGAGTAGTCAACAAAGCCGTGACTTCATGCATCTTTTGATTTCGGCACCGGCAGACACCGATCGCGACAATTTCATCAAAGCAGGTGCAGCTTTTCTGCAGACCCAATTTGCCGGCCACCGGTACGCTTACGCAATTCACAACCGCAACGAAGCGCGACGGCATCCGCATCTTCATGTCATCGTTGCCATGAATGATGGTCACGGAAAACGCCTCGATCCCAATATCCGTGATTTTTCGAATTGGCGGGTTTGCTTTGCCGAAAAGGCCCGCGAACATGGCATCAAACTGGAGCCGCAAAAGCGCACGGACCGCGCTGCGCCTCCGGCGATAAAGCGATGGGAATGGGAACTATTCCGCCGTCTAGGCATGGCAGCTCCGCCGACGCTTGCGCAAAAGGTCTGCATGAAGTTGTTTGACCGGCCGACGGCACCTCGGCTTGCTGCGGCAAGGGTAAGGTTCGAGACGACGCGAAGAAATCTGATCCGTGTGATTGAATTGCTTGATGAATTGAGCAGAGACCGCAATGGCCCCAGCACCGCACGCGAACTGAGTAAAGAACTGCATGATGGGCTTTCACGCGAATATCAGCGATTGGAGTGCACACTGCACGACCGCCGTAATCCTATCTTGGAAAGAAATGCGATCCACGAAACCAGGACAGTATATCTCTCTCGTTCTCAGGCCGATAGCGCCAAGGAGCACATTGCGAGAAGGATTACCGCCACGGCAGCTTTGATTCAGGACCCGGTTGACCGGTCGATCTTTACCAATGCCGGAGAAGTCATCAATCGATTGGCGCGCCTTCAGTTGGACGCCCGGATCAATGAAGTCGCTGTAGCGCGAACAGCTGAGCGAAGATCGGTGATTTGCGATGATCCTGGCACCCTACCCGGGCATCGTGCGCTTCCCACTGAACTTCAAGGCCTCAACACCGTTGCAAAGAAGATTGGCCGTGTCGTGGACGTAAAAGCAAAGTCGGAGCGATTTAATGCGGGTGAAAATCTCAAAGGCATGGTGCCCGACAAGGATCACGGTCGGATGATCGCAAAGGAAAGGAGCCGCATGCGGTGACCTGCATCCTGGTGGAGAGGGCTTTCACATTGTGTTGCGACGTCAGCGAGTGCATCACGCACAATGTTTGTGGTGCTTGTGTCTCCAGGACGGATCGTCTGGATTGCACTGCGTCTCTCACAATTGCGGGGCGTCCATTGCGAACAATGGGCCAATGCGTGGTGATGATCCAATTGGGGTGCTCGCAGCCCTTTGCGGGTTGTGCTCAATACGAGCTGGCCGTTGGGAGTTTGCATTCAAACCTGGTTGTCATCATCAAACGATATTGGGGATGGGGAAGACGTTCTCATCATCTTCACCGATCCACTGTATTCGGCATGGCCGACAGTCGAGCAAGGGAGCTATGATCTTGTTGCGGTTTCCGGTCGTCGCATGGAGCCGGTGCAAATAGTATTTCTCAATGCCGGCCGTTCAAGCTTTTCGGTTGTTCAATTGAATCCGGGCTCGATGCCATGAGATGTGATGAAGTCGAGCACGGAAATTGACAGCCGTGCAGAATGTGAAAAAATCAAACTGTACCAATGTGTTAAGGGAGGATCAAATGGGTGGAGCCGCCGATGTTTCATTCGATTTGATGAGGTGACGCGCAGCATAATCAAATAACGCAATATGATTGTTAAGGTATTGTTAACCAAAAAAATCTTGCTGTTATTTCCGAATCGGGCATTAATCACACTTCATGAGCACATCGCTTGAGAAAAGCGTTATTCCGGAAACTACCAAATATGAACTTGCAGCCAGATCACGAAATTCAATTCGATTTTGATGAGGAGATTCTCGAACAAGGAGAGCTCATCTCGGATAAATTGAACATGTTGCGTCTGGAGCAGTATCCTCCTAATGCGCTTAAAAGCCTACGACAATTTTCTTCTGCAGAAGTTGCTGAATTTCTTGGTGTAACACAAAACCATATCAAGAAACTGCATTTGGAGGGGAAGGGCCCCGCTCCTGAAGTGTCCGGGTCTGGCCGGCGCTCGTATACAGCCCAGCAGATGCTTGAGCTGAGGCAGTATCTCGACAAGCATGGCCGCTCGGACTTTAAACGCTATGTCCCGTATCGTCGGCACGGCGAAGCGCTTCAGGTGATTTCGGTGGTGAATTTCAAAGGTGGTTCCGGCAAAACCACCACCGCTGCGCATCTCGCTCAGTATCTCGCATTGACCGGACACCGTGTCTTGGCAATCGACCTTGATCCGCAAGCGTCATTATCAGCTTTGCATGGGATACAACCTGAACTGGATAAAAATCCGTCATTGTACGAAGCACTGCGCTACGACGAACATAGAAAATCGATCCGGGACATCATTCGACCTACCAATTTTCCGGGCTTGGATATCGTTCCAGCAAATCTGGAATTGCAGGAGTATGAATATGAGACTCCTCTGGCGGCCTCAAATAAGAGTTCACCGGAGGGAAGGCTTTTTTTCACCCGCATTTCTTCGGCGTTGAAAGAGGTTGATGATCGCTATGATGTCGTTGTCATTGATTGCCCACCGCAGCTCGGATATCTGACGCTGACATCGCTTACGGCGTCAACTTCTGTTTTGATCACCGTGCACCCTCAGATGCTTGACGTGATGTCAATGTCGCAGTTTCTGTTGATGCTGGGCGGAATACTTCAGTCAATCAAGGGCGCGGGCGCTGCCGTTAGGCTGAAATGGTTTCGCTATCTTGTGACCCGCTATGAGCCAACAGACGGGCCGCAGGCCCAGATGGTTGGTTTTCTGCAGGCCCTTTTCAACAAACGGATGCTCAAAAGCCAAATGCTGAAGTCCACCGCCGTTGCGGATGCGGGGATTACCAAGCAGACCCTTTATGAAGTCGAAAAGAGCCAGTTCACGCGTTCAACCTACGAGCGCGCAATAGAAAGCCTGAATCTGGTCAATTCCGAGATCGTTTCCCTGGTTCACAAGGCATGGGGGCGCAAGTGATGATTTTGACAGCCGTGCAGAACGTCAATTTTGCACGTTATTTCAAGACGCTAGGGTCGATTTGTGGAGGTAATGATGGCTAGAAAGGACCTTTTAGCAAGCATAACCGCCTCCTTGGCCGAGGACCAACAGGCGCATTCACCATCGGGGGCCCGATCCGAATATGCCAAGCGTGGCGCGTCCCGCTCAATGATGCAGTCACTTGATGAACTTGCTGAAAATTCTATTCGGATGCTGGACGGCGAAACTGTCGTTTCCCTTGATCCCAGCGACCTCGATGGTTCCTTCATCGCCGATCGAATTGGGGAGGACGATGATGCATATCTGGAATTGAGGGAAGCAATTCGCCACTCGGGACAGTCCACGCCTATTCTGGTGCGTCCTCATCCGGATGATCCCAGACGGTATATGATCGTGTTCGGTCACAGACGGGCAAAAGTTGCAAGAGAGCTCGGATTCAAAGTTCGTGCGATCATAAAGCCGCTGGCTGATATCGAACATGTGCTCGCACAAGGCCAGGAAAATACCGCGAGAGCAGACCTTTCCTTCATCGAGAAAGCATTATTTGCGCGCAAACTCATGGATAGTGGGATGACAAAGGAGACGGTCAAGTCCGCTCTGACTATTGATGACACCCTTCTATCCAGAATGATCTCTGTCGTCGACACAGTGCCAGCGATTGTCTTGGAAGCCGTAGGTGCCGCAAAGGGCGTCGGTCGGGACCGCTGGGAGGAGCTGAAGAAGCTCGTACAGATTACAGGCAATGCAGCCAAGGCAATCGAGTTTATTGGATCCAAGGACTTCAAAGTCGGCACCCAAGAGGGCTTTAACCTCCTTCTCAATCACATCAAGGCATCAAAAAAGCAGAAAACGCCCAAGCGTGTGGTTGATCAAGGGATCTGGATTCCTGATGACAAGTTGGTCAGCGTGACGAGTAAGCCAAGACCTAAGGGTTTCTCGCTCGACCTGACAGATAAGGAAGCGAAACCATTCGGTGAATGGATTTCGAACAATTTGGATCGTCTGTATGAGACGTTCAAACAGTCAAGGAAGTAGAAACGGAGACTAGAAACCGCACAAGAAAAAAGCCCACCTAAACATCTCTGTCTGGGAAGGCCTCTCTCGTATTCTTAGCAGGTCGAGAATCGCATTTCCGGGAATCAGTGTCAAGCAGAATTGGCGTCGTTTGGGCGGATGGATTTCTTTTGCCTATTG
>NZ_JBQEPA010000034.1:33265-39117 GCF_052056495.1 Phyllobacterium sp. 22229 | reverse complement strand
CGCCTTACGATGCCAATCAGAGCCCGCAGTCGCCCATGATTGCATCCTACGATCTCGCCACAACGCGCGCGGCGTAAGGGCAAGAACCTGCAGCGGGTTGCTTTTGCGTCAAACACAGCACCAGCAGATTTGCATTGAGTATACATTGCCGGGTCGGCCACGCTACACCTCAAAGGCAGTTGCAACTTGGCTTGCCGATTAACAATCGAAATCAGGAGCAGAAGGTGGAAACAAAGCTTGAATTGGTCACGCGCTATCTCCAGGATGTAGAGCTTGCGAGAAAACAGTGGGATAACAATGTTGTCCTTCCCTATGCGCGTGCCTACAACAAGGCCTATGCCGCGTATAACAGGGTATTGGACAAACAGAACAAGGCCAATGCTGCCAAAGCTGAGCTGCTGTTTGTCGGTCTTTCAATTGTTGGTGGATCGGCGATCACGGCCGTCATAGGAAAAGTTGCTCTCCGAACTGTCGTAAAAGACAAGGTAATTGCGAAAATTTGCGACTTGCGCATGGAGCGGACATTCAATTTGGTTGGAATACTCGATTCCAGTCCGGTTGCGAGTTTCGCTACAGGAAAATTGCTTGATGCGGCAAGCAAAGCGCTGACCGACGCTGCCAAAAAGAGCCTTCAAAACCCTGTTCCTTCCGAAGCAACGGTCACAAATGATGCGTTCGACGTCTATTTGGCAATGCTGCAGGTTCTGGGGCGTGCGGTTGAGTTTGCCACTCTTGCGGCGCTGGATATTCGTGACAACCGGTCGAGCGCTGACGAGGCAAGAAAGGCACTGGACATTTTACGTCAGGCTCCGCTCATGAAGCCGCCACGTTCCCTTCTTTATGATGCCGCCCTTGCCGATGCTCTCGAACTAATGATGTACCTGAATTTCGTCACGACCCGCGATACACTGGTCAAGGGGGTTGAATCCAGATTTCCGTTGCCCCCCACCAGGACCGCGATCAATGCGGAGCCTGGTTCTCCGGAATATCCGCGCGGCTACCGGAAAGATCTTGCGCCCAATTCAGGCCCACGGAAAGTCTATGCCTACGCCAAAGTCGAGATAGAGCCGCTTGGCGGCGAGGTGGATAAACGGCTGAATGAGCTGCACCGCAAGTTTTTCGGCAAAGACCTAGTGGCGGATGGCTGGTTTCTCTCGACGCTCACCGAGCAGAACATACGTGATGCCATACAGTCACTACGCAATCTTGGGACACGCTATCGTCGGCCGGAAATGCTTGACGTATCTTGACAGAAATTCAATCGGGTCATCTTGGCTGGGATTGTCACAATGATCCGCCTGTCTTTCACCGTTTGTCACCGGCAGCAATATCTCAGGTTTTGCCAATGGAGTTTGCCATTTCCAGGTTACGGCCAGTCCTTTGGCGTCAAATGATGGCGATGCGGCCCCTTGTTGCGGCCGTGTCACAGGATTGTAGTCAAAACATGGTGATTTCATTCACATGTTTTGGGTGGCGGGGATTTTAACATTCCAGGGGCAGAGGAGGTACCATGCTTGGTGCTCGGTATGTGATCAAGTCGGGCGATACGCTCTGGTCTATTGCTCAGGACCAACTGGGGAGTGGCGGGCAATGGCCGCGAATCTGGCGCTACAACAATCGCCGCGAAGTGGTACGCAGCACGGGTCATGATATTCCTGATCCGGATTTGATCCATGCCGGCCGTACGATCCTTATTCCGGTTCTGCCAAGCCAGAAAATTGCTCCAAGGGGCAGCGCGAAGAGCGGAGCGGCTCATCCGCGTCAGGAAACCGCCTCATTGCCGGTTCCGTCGAGCCGCAGCTCGCAGCCTAGAACACAAACCACGCACGCATCGGGGCAGCAAGGAGACTTGAAGGGCGCACTGAAAAGCGTCAAATTACCGGCGGCACTCAAATACACGCTGAAGGAACAGCAAACCGTTGAGACGCCGGCTGCAACGATTGAAGTGCAGCTTACCGGTGACGTTTTGCTGATGGCAAGCAGCAGTGCGACCCTCACTCACAGCATGAGCGATCAGAAAACCGAGGTCAAAGCCACATCGGCGATGCATCATGCGTTCGGAGAGCTTGTCAGTGATAACCGTTTCATCTTCGACCCAAAAAAGAATGAGTGTACGATAAGGTCGATGCTGGTGAGCCAGAGCACGTCTCCCGGCATGCCGACAACAGCGACTGCCGTTGGCGTTGAAATGAGCAGTCTCAGCCCCATACCGAAACTCCGTTTCGAACTGAGGCTGCCCAAACTAAATGGCCGCATCAACAATTTCCTTTATACCGCCGTCGACATAAAATTTGTCGTCCTGGTTACGCCGAAGCGGCAGCCCCCCACAAGCGGGCCTTCTCCGCGCATGTTGCCAGTCCCTTCGACAGTGCCCCAGGCTCAACCAGGCTCCGGCAGGGATTGGGGAAAAGCCATTGGTGTTGGTTTGATAGCGACCGCCGGCGTGATTGTCGTTGCCACGGTAGTGGAGGATTTCTTCACTGCCGGTGCTGGTGTGGCTGATGATCCAGCTTCTTTTGCCGCTGCCGCCGCACTGTTCTCCCGCGGCCTGGCGGCGTTTTCACGCGCTGCAACCGTGCTTCCGCGCGCCGCTGTGCCCGCTAGTTTCGTCATGCGCAATTCATTCGAGCTGGCGCATTGAGGATTTCCCGCCGTGTTCTCCTTGGCATGGCGGTAGCGCTGGCTGGCGCCGGCGCCTATCTGATCACGCGCCCGGCCGGAGACGATGCCGGTGATCTTGAGGGTGTGGCGGATGCACTTGGCCGGCGGCAAGGGCTCATCATTGGCTTTGGCAATCCCAAAAGCTTCTTCGCGCCGCCCTATATTGAGGCCGATGCTGCGGTAGAGGGTGTTGTGTTCGATCCGGTCGATCGCGATATGGTGGCGGCATCGCTAAAAGGAATCGCCAGGGCCTTCAATGCCTATCCGGAAGGATGCCTTGGCAGGATTATCAAGGCGATCTTCATTGCCGGAAAGATCACAATCGACGGCGCCGAGGTTGGGGGTACCTATGGCCAGGATTGGATATTCGTCGCTGCGCCGCGCAATACCTCAGCCGAGACGCGTGAGTTGGCGGCAGAACTTGGCGTTCACCACGAAACGAGCTCGTTTATCTGGTGGCGCAATTCCGCGCTTCAGGCTGCTTTCATTGCACAGGAACCCGCTGACTGGACGTTTCAGACCAGTGCGATGAACCAGGTTGCAAGCGGTCACGCTGTGGACCCACCCGTAGAGACCGGTTTTCTGTCGGCCTATGGCGCAACCACATCCGAGAACGATTTCAACACCTATGCGGAAATCATCTTTTCCAATCCGTCTCGCATGCGTGATCTGGCGGCCCGGGTCCCACTGATCGCGAAGAAACTCAATCTTGTGCTCAATGCCTATACGCAAGTCGATGCAAGGCTCGCGGACAGTTTTTCAAAGATGGGATTGTCGACGTCCACCAACCGATGAGGTTCAATATGCAAAGTCCGTTTCCCGCCAGCATGGGTAATTATGTCAGTGGTCAAATTGCCAGACTTGAGGGTGAGCGGCAACGGCAGGCTGAGATTGCGGCGAGCTATGCTGCGACCGACATTTTTGCCGGCGTGGATGGTACAGGCGTGTTCAATGACCGTCAGTACCAACTGGAGTTCCAGAATAGCTTTGTCAATCGAATGAGTCGGGAATGGGATACGCCAGCCAAATTCTACCGGCGGGGCCCCAGCATCGACGGCATCGGGACAGCCAATCTGGCCTTTGCTGCCTTTGAGCATGTGCATAAGCTTTACAGCCAGAAAACCGGAAAGCCCAAGCGGATTTTTCTGGCCGGCTATAGTCGCGGCGGAGCGGCGGTGGCCAAGGTTTGCGACCTGCTGCAGGACAAGAATATTCCCGTACACGGACTCTTCTTGTTTGATGCTATCGACAGAGCCATGCTCATTACGCCGAGTTTTATTCCACGCAATGTTCGATTTTGTTTCCACGCTCGCCGTGATCCGCGATGCAATTCCCGTAACAGCTTTGGAAATTACGGCACCAAGGCACATCGAGAAAACACGATCTACAGGGAGAAATTCTTTTACTGCACCCATGGCGGCATGGGTGGCGTACCATGGCTCAAGGCCGATCCGGATGGTTTCATCAACGAAGCCGAAGACATCGACCTAGGCAGGCCGGTCGTTCAAAACCCTCTGATCCGAGGGCTCGCGTTGTCCACTCCCGCTGTGGGCGGATTGATCCTGTCGGACGAACTCGCACGCAAGGGCAATCAAATCTATCACTCTGCGGGCCGCACGAATGTGACGGTGCAACAGGATAAAACCGGGTCGGCAGAAGTCGGGCAGTGGATGTTTGCTGCGCTGAAGGAGTTACGCAGGGATTCTGCCGCCGGTGTGCCCGCTTCCTGATGCAACGGGAATCTTCAACCCGCAGTGATATATTTGTTGTGCAATTATACATTTATGAGGTTGTTTGCACGATTCAAAATGGGTAGCCAAGCTTCTCGTTGTTACCAAATAAAAAGGCTGCCAATATGAATCTGATGTCTGTGCCCGCTGTTGCGGGCATCTCAATTGGCGCTGCAATCGCTGTCACGTTCAATAAGAAAAACCGCCAGAAAACTGCGGGCGGCAAGGCTATTATATTCATTGGCAGTTTTCTTGTAACGCTTGCAGCCCTGCTTGCGTTGAATTTCGGGATTTATTATTCAAACAGCCGCTAACAAGTCCTGTCCGAAGCGGTACGGATCAGCGCCGCCGTCCCGGTCAAGCTGTTGAAACTTTTGCTTGTTCTCGTGAACCAAAGTTCCCGTGGATACACCGACACATAATTGCAACTCTACTGATGTAAATGCATCTTGGGGTTGAGCGCTTTGGCCTCGTTGTATAGTTTGCGCATAGAACGTAGTTCCTGATTTGCTTCATCAACGTCCATTCACCGGAAATCAATTCATTGAACAAGACGAGCGCAACCTCTCCCGTCCATTCCAGGCAGCGCGTTTTTCGGAAGGAAAACTACGTTTATCGTTTGCGGTCTACAACTAACCTTTCGCGATGCGTCCTTGCATCGGGCCTGTTGTCTGTTGGTCTCAATATCGTTTTGGCAGGCATGGCGCACGCTGCGGACCAGTACTGGGATGGCAGCAATACCACGGCCAACGGTACAGTTGATGGCGGCTCCGGCACATGGAATGCCACGGGCACAAATTGGACAACGGCGAACGGTGGTACCAATTCAACCTGGACAAGTGCCGGCACGGCGGTATTTCAAGGCACGGCCGGTACGGTTTCGATTGCCGGGCAGCAGAACATTGGCGGGCTGACGTTCAAGACGGATGGCTACAAGCTCTCAGATCAGGTGCTTGGAAATGCTTCGCTTAATCTGTCCAATCCCACCAACATTGTTACCGCCGACCCTGGTGTAACGGCTGTGATAAATACGAAGATAACCGGGAACGCGGGTTCCCAGTTTGTTAAAGACGGAGCTGGAACCGTCGTGCTTGGCGGGGACAACAGCTATGCTGGGGGTACCGATGTCAGAGGCGGCGTATTGCAGCTTCAAAAGGGGTTATTTCCATCGTTGGACGGTAAATTGGGTTCCACAACGGGAACAACCAGCGTTTCCGGTGGAACACTTGATCTGGGAACAACAACACAGCAGCAGCAAGCCCTGAATGTGACGGCGGGATCTGTCATCAATGGAACGATAAAGGTTGACACCGCAACCATCAGCGGTACGGGGACGGTTGCATCGAACTCAACGATAGATGCTGCCACCAGCGTTACACAAACCGGCGGGACGATGGGCGGGACGGCAAAGACTGTCGATTATAGCCTGTCCGGGGGAACGGCTTCAGGAACGATCACTGC
>NZ_JBQEPA010000034.1:0-33165 GCF_052056495.1 Phyllobacterium sp. 22229 | reverse complement strand
GGTACAAGTGACGTCGTTACGCAATCCGGCGGTATCTTGTCGGGCACGGCCGCGACAAGCAGCTATGAACTCTCAGGTACAGGCAATCTGACGGGTACGGTGAACACGCAAACGGCAACGATTTCAGGTTCTGGTACGGTTGGATCGATGGGCGTGTTGAACGCGACGACCAGTGTGACACAGACCGGCGGCACGATGGGCGGGATGGTGACCACGAACATCTTTGCCCAGTCCGGTGGCACCATGCAGGGGTCTGTGAAGACGAACAGTTATCTGCTGAGCGGCGGCACACTGGCAAACACCAACAAAGTGTCGACCAATGCATTCGGCCAGACAGGCGGGACCGTTCAAGGGACGGTTGTGGCCGACATCAAAGCCCAGGCAATCGGCGGGACCATCTCGGCACTGTCGACCAGCGGAATCAATGTGTCGAATACCGGCGGCGGTATCGATATTCTGACCAGCACAAATGCCTTTGTGAACAATGGATCTGGCACTGCGATAACTGCACGCGAGACAACCGGCAATATCAACATCCAAACGAACGGGAATGTGTCCGGTGCAGTTGGTATTGATGCGGCTGCCAGCGGTAGCGGGAATGTGACTGTCAGCAGCAACGGCGTGGTGACAAGCGCGGCCGGCGCGGCCATATCAGCTGGATCCACGAGCGGGCGGGTCACAATTGCCGCGGCAAATGCGGTAAACGGCGTAAGCCAGGGCATATCTGCCACAACGCAGAATGGAGCAATTGATATCCAGACTGCGGATGTTGTTTCCGGTGGAACGGGTATCAGCGCTGTTGCGACCGGTGCCGGTGACGTGAATGTCGCGGCACGTGGCAATGTTCAAGGCACATCCGGTGCGGCTATATCGGCCGGGTCGACGGGCGGGCGGGTCACAATTGCGAACACGGCCGCCTTGACTGGCACAAGTCACGGAATTTTTGTCAAATCTCAGCTCGGCGATATCTCTGTTGCCACGGCGAATGCTGTCACCGGCAATACGGGCATAGCGCTCGAGACCACCGGCAACGGAGCCATGCAGCTCAATCTTGATGGTATTATCCGGGCGAGCGATACGGCAATCTCCCTGAAAGGCGAGACAACTGCCGCGCAAGCGGTCATCAATCAGGCCATCACTGCCGGGCAGACTGCGCTGCGCACCGACACGAAAGGTGCGGTCACTTTTGATAATTTTTCGTCCATTCGTTCCGCGTCATCCAATCCGGAAAACCTGACATTGCTGGACAATATCAGCGGCCAGGCAACTCTGAACAACCATGCCGGCGCATTGCTTGAAGGTGTTCTGTCTTCCGGTCCGGGAGCGCAGACACTTGTCAACAACATGGCTGGCGGCGTGTGGAATATCGGCAATTCCGGTCAGTTCGCTCTGTCGGGCAGCAATGACGTTATTCAGAACAGCGGACTGATCAACGCGACTGGCAATACGCGATTCAACGGTCTGGAGCAGTTCCGGAACCAGGCCGGCGGCAACCTGAACCTCGCCAACAACCAAGTCGGTGATCGCGTTTCGATTTCCGGTAGTTATATCGGCCAGCCGGGATCGAATATTTCACTGGATGTTGATTTCAACAAAGGAACATCAGACGTCGTTACCCTGGGCGGCGTCTTGATGGGCACCACCAATCTGAAACTCAATGCATTGTCCTCCGGACAGGAGCCTACCGCATTTGGTAAGACCATCCTGCTGGTTGACGCTGCCGACAGCAGCGGCAACGGCCAGGTGACGGCAACTGGACTGCCCACGGGTGGCATCGTGCAATACAATCTGGTCCGTCAAACGGTATCGGAAGGCGGCACCAATCACGCGCAATATGTCGTTCAGTCGGGTATCAATGGCACGGCAGCCAGTGGTGTCGTATCCGGCTTCATCGCGTCACAGAACGTCATTGCATCATCGTTCTTCAAGCCTTCGAGCGGTCTGATTTCAGCGCCCATCGACCCCGAGAAGAACCAGTTTGGTCTTGCTCCCTGGATCAGAACCAACGGCGGCATGTCCAAAATTGATACTCAAGGCACCATTCACCAGCCCGATGGTTCAGAGGTCAACACACCGGCAACCATCGAAACGAGCTACTACGGATATCAGGTGGGCATGGATGCAGGTGTCTTCAATATTCAAGGCACGGGGGGCAACGTCAATTTCGGCCTGACGGGTGGCCAGATATTCGGCAAATCGAACCAGAAAAACTATGCGAATACCACGGATTTCAGTTCCGTGTTCTATGGCGGCTATGCAGCCTATACCAAAGGACCGCTCTTTTTTGATATGCAGGTTCGACAGGAATTAATGGATTATACCATTACTGTTGATGACCCAATATTCAAGATCAATGGGGCCGGTGTCAAAGGCAAGCGCACCTCCGTTGGCGGATCAGCATCCTATACACTCGCCTACAATGATTGGTCGTTCATTCCGGCGACGGGGTTCACATACTCCAACAGCAGCACGGACGATCTGATTATTCCGCGAAACATCTTGCTCAATCAGAATGAGGGCCGTGTTCAGTTTGACGATGTCAAGAGCATGATCGGGTTTGGCGGCATAACGGTCTCGCGGAACTTTTTCTTCTCCGATGACCGAATTCGTCTATCGCCATTCCTGACAATGACCGCCTATCACGATTTCGCCGGTGACATTAATGCCAAACTGACATTGGACCCCAACAGCGCAAATCCGGTTGTCTTGCCGGTAAAGACAGAACGTCTCGATACCTATGGCGAAGCAAGCTTGGGTATGAATTTGCTGGCGTTAACAGGCAAGATCAACGGTGTCGAACGTCTCGTGATCGGCAGCGTGCGCGGCGATGTGCAGTTCGGGGAGACGATTACTGGCGGCTCCGTAACGGCACAGTTCCGAATGCAGTTCTGATCTGTCTTCGCTCTGCACCTACGATCATTGCCGGTGATTGCCGGGTGCCGGGTCTACAGCAATGGCAATCAGCGTCAGATTGCCTTCAGCGCCATTGATCAGGCTGTCATCGACAAGCCGGTCGACAATTGATTCCACGCGGCTTGTGGTGGACAAGGCTGACATGCTGTCTTCTCGAACCGTTTGCGCTATGTTTTCTGTCATCAGAAAAAAGCGGTCGCCGGCGACAAGGTCTCCCGTCACTGTAACGGAGGTCGGATTCAGCTGCAGTTTCAATGTTGAACTGGAGCGCTTGCCGAGCGATGTGTCCGTCAGTTCGGTCAGTGTGCCGTCCCGTAACAGGAGACAATGGACATTTCCTTGTACGATGAGACCAAACCGTTCCGGCCGAAGGACTAAGCTGAGTGAACCCGCCTGCAATGCAAGTCCGGCAACGGCTATATCAAGACGCGGTGTGAGAGCCCGCTTGGCATCTTCCAGGCGATCGGCGAGCAACTGAAGTGCATCCTCGATGTTCTCCGGCAATTGAATACTGTCTATGGCGGCAAGCAGAAAACGCGAGATGGCCGCGTTCCGGGTTAGGCCGAATGTACCGTCCGCGATAGAGACGAAACCTCTTTCCAGCTGAAACACGAAGCTTTCCGTATTCTGCTCGGCAAGTGTACCGCGATGAGACCGGCCGGCGACGGCAATGTTGCCAACGGTCCGCGCTTCGGAAAACATGCCGTTATTGTGCAGGGATTGGCCGCTTTGCCTCGCCCTGGCAAATTCATCCTCAAATGCGGACGAAGCCGTATCGTCCTTGAAGAATGATGCGAAGGCCGTGGCGGCTGGCCAACCGGTATACAATGACATACCGGGTTTGCGGCGGTCGGATCCGGATGTCCACCAGACCGATTGCGGCAGCGACTTCCCGGCAAGAGCGGCGGCCAGGGGTGCAAAGGCGCCTGTTTGTGATGGCGGTTCATCAAGCGGGTTCAGGCCCGCTGGCGCGTTATCAAGATCAAATGCCTTCTTTGCCAATTGATGGTCGAAATAGTCGATGTCAAATTCATCCTCCAGAACACTCAGCAAAATGTCTTCAAGGGAGTGCAGCCAACCATCGGCACGGGCAATCGACGCAACGGAAAGGGAAAAGTCCGGTATCTGTGCGGCGACGAGAAAAGGAAAATAACGCCCGGCCTTGTCAACGCTCGGGATCATCATGCCAACAACCGGGTAGGGCCCGCAAATGCCGCCCTCAAGATAGAAGCGCCAGATCGGCGCATTGAGATAGAGGTCCATCCACTCATCGCCCAGCTTCTCGCGACTCGACTGGAGCGCGGGTTGCAGCCATTGATCGAGCTGCATGCGGACATCCCTATCCAGCCGACGGCTGATGAAATCGCCCTTGGACGGCACCTTGCCGAAATAGCCGGCCAGAACCGTATCTCTTGGTAGCATCGGGTTCATCTCTTCCGGTCCTGTATCCACGATGGCAATGCCGTCATGGATTGCTGAAATTCATGCCTCAAAGTGCGTCAGGGCAGCGAAATGTGCGCAGTGCCTTCAGCGTGAACGGATTGAGCACGGAACCAACGCGCACATCAAAGCTTGCGGCGCGGCTGCCCATCCGGAACGAGGCTGTAAACTGATCTTCGCTTGCTGCCTTTCTCTGGGCAAGGTCGAACAGCCGGAACATTGCCCAGGGGCCAGTCTTGCTCACGCTTGCGTTGGGTCCCGGAGGATTGAAGGCGATGCGGGCGGAACGGTTGCCTTGGCCGGGCCACTTGAATGATTTGGTCTGAACTGGTCCGTGATCATAGTTGATCGTTTCGCCATTGATATCGAGCGTTACACCCGTTGAACTGTTATCGAGATCATTGGGTGTGATATCCAGGTCGAGGCTGAGATCATTGCCACCTTTCGAGAAAAATGCGGTTTGGATGGTCTGGGCATTTTCAAACTGTACGAGGGCATCACTGGCAATGGCCTCCGCACCATTCATGCCGACCAGGCGCCACGGTGTCTGCGAAACATCGACGAATGGTTTCAGCTGCAGCTGGAAGAATGTTGCAAACTCGCCCGAAGGACCGAACATTCGGATGAAATCATTGATGGCAACGTCGTTGTTGGCATTCGGATCAAAGGGATAGCGCCCGGCAATGGCGATCTTGCAGAACCGTCCACCGGTGCTTTGCCACAGATCCGAAATGGATCGCCGGGCCCCGCTTGCAGACAGCCGGGCGATATCCGTGGCGAGGCGCCCAACCCAACGGCTGACCGGTTCAGGCAAACGCTGTGCCTGTGCGACCAGCATCTGATTGGCCGACGCCAGTTTGCTCTCGACACCAAAAATCGTGTTGACCTCACCTGCATTGGTGGCCGCGCGGCTCAGTTGCAGCGACAGTTCCTCAAGAACTGGCGAAAGATCCGTGAACTGCGATTTTTGTCCTTCCGGCGGCTGCAGGGATTTGCGCAGCGCCGCGTAGGGGTCGAGCATGGTGGTTTCGAAGCCGTCGGTCAGGGCCTGCAACTCCTCAACACGTGCTGCATTCACCTTGGCTGCCTCCTCCGCGGCCCGCCGCTGCGCTTCGTCAACAGCCGCTTCCTTCCCGGCAGGTTTGGCCGGGGATGCGGCGAACTGCTGCGGATCGAGATTGGTTGCCTCGGCTACAGCCGCTGCAAATGTCCGCAGCGGATTGTCAGCCGACGCCAAGATACGGACGATATCGGCTGCCTGGATCAGGTCGGGTGCCGGACGAATCGCCATGTCATTCAACAGTGCCGCCCACTGTTGCCGATTGGCGTTGAAATATATGCGCAGCACATCGGTCTTCAGATTGTCGCCGGATTCGGCTTGCGCTTTTTGTTCACCGATCACCCAGCCCTCCTGGGCAAACTGCTCAGACATCTCTGCCAGACGGGGCAGGAAATAGTTGAAATAGCCGTCACGGGTGAAAATTCCGGCTATGCCCTGACGAAGATCCGTATGGCTGCCGCGGGCAAACAGCAATTCCGCGCCCGATCCCGCCTTGTCTATAGGACGCCACTCGGGCAACGCCATGGCATCGGCTGACGTCAGCAACAGTTCAAAAAGCTGTTGCGAGCGCGGAATGGCATTTATCTTGTCGCGTGCTTTCTTGATGAGATTGTCATCGAGCGTAACTGTCATCAATGGGCGGGACAGGAGTGCGCGGCTATGTGCGAGCAAACTGTCTCGGGCTTGGGCCCGGCCGGCGCCGGGTAAGGATGCTGCAAAATTTGCCTTTAGGGTCTGTATTGCGAACTGCTCGTCCATTGGACCGAGACCACCGAGCATCGCATACAGCTTCAATGCATCGTAGAGCTGTCCGGTTGTGATCTGAGGATCATTCATCCGGTTCTGCAGATGCACAAGCAAACGCGGAAGAAGAAAGCCGTTGAGCGCGCGAGCATATGTTGCCTGCATGCTGTCGCTGAGCTTGGCTTCCTGATCCGTGCCGAAATGATACCAGCGGCTCTTGCCGGCAATGTCATCCGCGATGGCATCGCGCAATGTGTCGAGCGGCGAGAGTATCCGGTTCAGGTCATCAGTCGCAATATCCTCGATGGCAATCGACGTCGCCTCGCGATTGTAGGAGGCAATCCGTTCATTGACCGCGCTCATCGTGCTCTGGTTGGCGAAATAGGCATGGGTCCAGCCGGCAAAAAGCCCGCCGGCAATGATCAGCGGCACGAGATAGAAGATGGCAGAGAGGATGCGCTTGCGGCGCTGTACCTTGATATCGGTGGTGACGAGATTGGCTTCGCCGAAAACAACATCGTTGAACAGCCGCGACAGGAAGAATGCTTTCTGCGAGACGGTTCCGGCGGTGTTGGGTTCCTGCAGAAATGAGAAACGTGCTGATGTCGAGCGTCCTACCTTATCGTAAACCGCACCGGTTTGTGTCGCCGAGACGAAATAGACACCCCGCAGGAGCGGCGCGCCAACCAGCTTGGAACTTGCTGTCAATTCGCCGATCTGTTCAACCAGAACACTCTTGATCGAGGCGAATTGGGCCGGAAAACGGAAAACGCTGCTGCGCCTGATATCGTCCGGTTCCTGCTGCATGCGCTCCAGCAGCAAGCGGTGCATGCGCTCGAGCAGAAGATCGATCTCACCGGAAAAAGCCTCGGCAATCCTGCCCTTTGACTGGCTGACACCAAGGGGAAAAGTCACGCCGAGCACCTGTTCGCGATCGAACTTGTTGAAGTTGTCGAAAAACTCGCCGAACCCGGCCAGCATGTCCACTTTTGTAAAGATCAGATAGACCGGCAACCGGACCTTGAGATTGTCCTCCAGATCGCGCAGACGCTGCTTGATGACCCTGACTTCCTTGAAGCGGGCCTGAGCGCTCTGGGTCAGGATGTCTTCCATGCTGATGGTCACAAGCACGCCATTGATCGGCTTCAGCGGACGATGGCGTTTGAGCAGGCCCAGGAAACTCTGCCAGGCGGTGCTGTCCACTGTGACATCGCTGTCCTGGGTGGTATAGCGACCTGCCGTGTCGATGAGTACAGCCTCGTCGGTAAACCACCAGTCGCAACTGCGTGTGCCGCCCACGCCCTGAATGCTGTGTTCGTCCATTTCTTCAGCAAAGGGAAAGGACAGACCTGAATTGACGAGAGCGGTTGTCTTGCCGGAACCTGGCGCTCCGATGATCAAATACCACGGAAAATCGTAGACATACCCGAAGCGCTTCTTACTGATTGATTTCAGGCGAAGAAGGGCGTGTTTCAGGCGCTCCCTCAGAAGAGCGACTTCTTCCTTGGCTTCGGTTTCCGAATCGGTTCCGTCCTCTGCCACCGCGTCGATCATCGCAGCTTCGGCACGGCGCCGGCGAACAGCCGATACAATGACATAGATCAGCCAGACCAGAACAACCGCGCCAATCGCAATGATGCGGTTATACTGGGATTCGAGCGGCCTCCATTGGCCAAAGGCGACACTTTCGCCATAGAACCAGATCATCACGGCGATGGCCACGACCCAGATCAACGACCAGAAGCGACCGCCCTTCAGGAAGCCCAAATAGCCTTCAATGTAGGAGCGGATCGTATAGATCCAGTTGAGGATATTCACTGTTGGTTGCCTGCGCCGGTTGTCTTGTCTTTTTCAGGCCGCGGATTAGCGGTGACGATGATTTCAGTACGCCGGTTCGCTTCACGCCCTGGATCGGTATCATTGGTGTCGATCGGTTCGGATTCGCCCCTGCCTTCAAAACTGATCCGGTTCTGCGGGACGTGGGTGCCAATAATGCTGGCGACCGATTGCGCACGTGCGCGGGACAGATCATAGTTCGAGGGAAAACGCACGCCCCGCATCGGCCGGTTGTCAGTGTGGCCGACAATGTGGACGGAAAATTTCTCATCGGCGATTGCACGGCCAATTCGATCGATCAAGCCCTGGAATTGCGGATTGACCTCCGCCCTTGCCGTTTCGAAGAAACCGGTATTGCGGAACCGCACGAGCACGCGGTTGCCATCCCGGGTCGTTGTGACAACGCCGCGGTCGACTTCCGGCTGAAGGAACGCAAGGAAGTCGCGCAGCCTGTCCACCTGTTCCAACGGCGGCGGTGCAGGCTGCTCGACCTTGATCGACGGGTTGCCTTGCGGCGGGGCGGCCGCCATGGCAATCATGATCCCGTCCGATTGCGTATTGAGAAGACGCAGGATACCCACATAGCCAACGGCGCACAGAAGAACGAGCATGCCGAGCAGTGCCGGGTAGAAGTTCTTGAACCGCGCCTTGGAGAAACGCGCATTGATGCCGCGCCAATGGGGAGACACCTCCCGCTCGATATCACCCATGGATGACTGGAGCGTGCGGTAGAGACTGTCCCTTATCTGGGAGAGTTCGAGAGCGCCGCGGGCACTGACACGCAGCCTGCCCTTGAAACCGAGAGACAGGCAAAGATAAAGCAGGAGAAGGATATCGCGGTTGCGGCCCGGATCCTTGTGAAAATGTTCGAGCAGTTCGAAGAAGCGCTCGCCGCCCTGCACGTCGCGGTGAAAGGTCGAAACAATACTGTTGCTTGCCCAATTGCTGGCACCACCCCAGCGCGTGGCGAGAACAACGTCGTCAATAGTGGCACAGAGCGCATAGTGCGCGACACGGGCGTGCTGTGTATCCACATTGGCATTTGCGACTTTACGCTCATAGGCGCGCATTTCATCGATCACGGCTGTCCTGAGCTGTTCGGTATCAGGATCGGCATGAAGTCCGCGAAGATGGTAGAGCAAATTGAGCTGCGGGCGGGCGGCAGCGACGAGAAATGGCAGGCCTTTCGGACCGGTATCGATTGTGTCTATCCCACCGTCGCGCAGTGCCGACTGAAGCGTCGTGGTTTCGTTGCCATCCGCGTCATTTGGTCCGCCTTGCGCCGCGCGTCCACGTTCGCCCCCCGGTTTGGGCTTGATGATCGTCGGCTCACTGCGCCAGAATTTATCGTCGCTCATGGCATCACGACTTTATTGCCCAGAGTTCAAACTCGATGGCTGGAAAATCCCCGGCAAGGTGCATGGCAATGGCACCTGAGGTGCTCAGCTGTTTCCATAGTGCACCATCGCGATCAAGTTCGAAATAGCTGGTGCCCGGACGATAGGGCAACTGTCGCGGTGCGACCGGCAGCGGGCGAACCGCAATGCCGGGCAGGGCGACATTGACAAGTTCTGCAATCCGTTCGACCGGACCGACCTTGATTTGCCGGGGCAGGGTGCTGCGCAGTGCTTCGGACGGCATGTCACAGCGCACAGCCAGCACAAAGCCGCTGCCCACGAGAAGACTGCGATCCGTGATGGTGCCAACCCGCACACCGTGCTTGCGCTCGTCAAGCGGGATTTCGATTGCCGATCGTTCCAGGACAGACGAAAGCGATTCACGCAGATCCAAGAGAACCGGATCAAACGAACCGCGCAAGTCGAGATGCCGGTAGCCGGGAAAAACCGAGCCGCGCCGCCGCTCCTTGGTGAATGTGGAAAGCTCGCCGGCGAGCTGCGTGCACAGCACATAAAGCGTCTCCGGGTGCAGCGCGCTCAGATTCTCGCGGTGATGGCGAAAGACAGCTTCATTTCGGTTAAGCGCCTGGAGAAACTGAAAATCCGATACTTCAGCCGTGCCGCGGATGGATGGATCACCCATGCGATCGGCAATCGCCTCTGCCCTGTGTGACATGATGCCCAGAAGCTCGGTTACGATATTTTCCAGTTGCAGCTGCGCCGTGCAATTGATCGACGGTGCAATGAAACTGTCATCCAGAACGACGGATTGGTCCTGGCGCACTTCCACGATGCGTGCAACGGCGATGCGGTCGTAACCGGCCAACTCCTCGTCGGACAAGAGAAAACTCAATCGCAAACGTCCGACATCCAGAAGGGCAGAAATCGAACTGCCCTCATTGGTGTCCTGCACTTCGTATTTTCGACGCGCATACCGCACGCTGCGGCCAGGGGTTGTTTCGCCGCCGATCTCAGCAAGCCCAGGCTGCTGCATGGGCAGACAGAGATAGACGAAGACATTCTTGGTGCCTTCCTCCAGTCTCAGGGCAGGCGGCAGGTCAACCGGTCCAGGCGCTTCAAAAATGCTGCCATCCGGCATAACGCCGCGCACGCTCGACAGCGCGAACATGCCGTTGCCCAGCAGTTGTTCATTGATTGCAATACGCGAAACGCCCCAAGGGAACTTGACCAGTTCACGCACGACGGATTTGACAAGCTTTTCCGTCCAGCGGTCCTGCTGCTGAAAGTGCTGTACCCGAAGGAACATGCCTTCCGACCAGACGACGCGATTGTCATGTTCCATTCGTAAACACCGTCCTGGTTAATGGCCTGCGGCTGCGCTGACGGAAAGTTTTCCGACCGAAATGCTCAACCGGCTGGAACCTGTAATCGGTGTCAGTGCACGCCAGCGCGCATTCTCGATATCGCGGAAACCGGCAATGACCCCGGCGTAAGCACCCTCCGTGCCCGGATTTATAGTCAGTTCAGTCGTTTGGCCCGGTCGCACGGACACGGTCTTGCGTTCCACAAGATCATCGCCAAGGGCGCTGCCACCCTTCAACTGGAAGTAATCGAGCGACTGGAAGCGCCCCGGTGATTTCAACACGAAAATCTCAACGGATGTTGGTGTGGGTGAACCGGATGGAGAAGGGTTTGCGGTTGCACTGGCCGCTACAGTTGTTGGGATGGGATCCTGGTATTTGGGGCCGCTTGTTTCGGGTGTGGATGTACAGGCTGTCAGAAACACGCCCATGCCCATGATGGTTGCCTGAAAAACACGGCGTTGAAACATCGAGCGACGACAGGAATGTGTGTGTGCCTCAAGCGCTTCAAAACGCATACTATTCTCCCCGTGCGCTATAGTGGGACATATGCCCAATCTAAGGTTGTGAACCTGCTGTAACTTGCAGATAAGACAGCATCACGTCAACGTAATCTTGAGCGCGCCCAATTATGGCTGGGGAAAGAACTTGCGCAGAAGTTTCATCAGCGCTGGCTTTGGTTTGCCCGCCGTCTGACCGTCAAAAAGACTGGAAGACGCAAGGAACTCATCCCAGAGCGCAGCCTTGCGCAGGGCGGGTATGGCCTTTGCTTTCGCCCTGGTGGAAAGGGTGGCAGGATCGATGGCCCGCTGGACTTCGCCGATAAAGTCGAGAACGGCAGCAGACAGAGCCGTCTGGTGATTAGTGATTGCGTGAAAATCCCGCTCGATCAGTTTCATGTCTGTGGGATCTGCATCCCCGATGAACTCGATGATACTGTCCATTAACCGATCGTTCCTTTGCCCTGCCAGCGAAAAGATCCAGGGCGTTTCACCGGCAATGCCGTCAAGTTCCAGGCGGGCGGCGGAGGCATTTTTTCCGACATGCATTTCGTAAAGCTCGACAAAAGCAATCTTGAGCGCCGCGCCGGCCTTTCGCATGAGCTGCTCTGCATCGACATCCGATGACAATGCTGCGTCGATCCCGGCACCCTGGAGGAATGCGGCCAAAAGCCTGGCATCAGCATGCTCGGCCGGCTCCGGTCGGGGTTGGACGGCGTAAGCTGGCCGCGCGGCTGGCGCAGGTGCGGCATGAGATTGAGGTGCAAGTTGCGGCATATGGGGTGATGCCGATAGCGCAGGCGCAACAGGCTCCTCGTCATCACTGTCCCAGTTTTCCGGCAGAATGGGACGGACAACGGGAAGATCGAACAGCGAATTGGCGCTCGGTGTCTGCTCAATCCGATCCGCAAGGGCCGAGGGCCGGATCGCATGATACGGCTTGACGATATCGACTTCCGTGATCGGCGGCCCGTCCCATCCGACATCAACCGCGCCAAGCGCTTCGCGCGTTACTGGCTTTGCCGGACTGTCGAAGAGTTCATCGCGACTTTCGCCGGGAAGTTTGCTCGTTGCGCCGATCCCGCCCGGCGCAATGTCAGACAGGATCGATGTCAGGCTTGGACCTGGCAAGGTATCCGGGCTGTGAATTGGCATGACATTCTCTATCCGGATGGCAATGCGGAAACGATAGTCCGCAATCTCGATTGTATCGCCATCCGACAGCCGATGCCCGTAGCGACGGTCGGCGGCAACACCGCTGACACTGACACCATTGGTGCTCTTGTCGACCAGATAGACACCGTCTTCGCGCTGCTCAAGCGTGCAGTGATGCTTGGACACGACACGCCGGCTATCCCTGATCACCCAACTGCAGTTTTCACCCCGGCCAATGGTAAATTGCGCCTCATGCACAACCATTGAACCCGTGAATGACGTGTCATTGGGATTGTTTTGAGCCTGAAGTTCGATTCGCATGGTTGTTCCTGCCGATGACCATCACAGTAGTTTCTCTATTTGCCTTGCGGGAGGCAAATATTGAAGCCTTGCGATTTTAGTTCCCCATACAACATGGTTGCAAGTAGAGCAGGAAATAGGCTATTTTTCCTTATCCAGTGTGATCTGGCGACAATCAGATCCGCAACCGGAGTAAGCTGGACAAAACCCGTCTGGTCAAGCCCCATGAGCTGTAGAGACAGTCGAGTGACGCCTTACGCGCTAACCCCAGAATGGTTTCTTGCACATGTTGGACGGGTGGTTTTGACGTGTCTTGCGCTTCTTTTCGCCGGGCACGTCGCCCAGGCTGAGATCATCACCGCCGGCAGCCACAAGCGTATCGCACTTGTCGTGGGAAACGCCAATTATCAGTATGTCGAAAAACTGGTCAATCCGGCCAATGACGCCGCCGGAATTTCAGCCGCGCTGCGCGATGAAGGTTTTGATATTTTTCCGGCCAATGATACGACACATGCGGAATTCGACCGAATATTTGAAGAATTCAAGACTCAGGCGGAAACCGCGGATGTGGCACTCGTCTATTTCTCCGGGCATGGATTTCAGCTCAATGGTGTCAATTATCTGGTGCCGGTCGACGCGCGCCTCAACGACAAATCCAAGATTGCAGATGAAACGATCAGTCTCGACACGGTGATTGGTGAAGTTCAGCGGCGCAACCGGCAGACCCTGGTCTTCCTTGACGCGTGCCGCAACAATCCACTCCCCGGCGGTGGATCCGTCAATGCCGGTTTGGCACAGGTTACGGCTGGTGCCGGGGTGTTTGTGGCTTTTGCCACGCAGCCCGGAAATATCAGCTATGATGGGACAAGCTCGTTCAGCCCGTTTACCAAGGCGCTTGTTGATCACATCAAAACGCCGGGCCTGAGTATTTCCGATCTGATGATCCAGGTCCGTAACGATGTCGAGAAGGCAACGCTTTATCAGCAAACACCTTGGGATCAGTCGTCCTTGAAACAGCAGTTTTATTTCTCGGAGCCGTCCGCTGCGGTCAAAGGCGATGCGGAAAATCGCGTGGCCGCGCTGGGTGGATCTGAGCCCCGCGCCGATCAGGGGCTGACACGCCGGACCAATGTAGAGGATGGAGCGCAAGGACCTGCTGGGGGGCTAACCGCCACTTCACCCAATGACCCTGCCTATCCTCCGGCGCTCAATATGCAGATGGGCATCAACCCGGTCATATACATGCCGGAAGCACCCGCGGAAATCTTCGGTCAGGAAGACCTTGTCTGGGCCATCCAGACAGAGTTGCAACGGCTGGGCTGCTATACCTCCGATGTGGACGGCGTGTGGGGCGCAAGCTCGCGCGAAGCAATGACCCGCTATTTTGCCACCAAAAAGCTGAAGGCAACCGATACGGATCCCAGCCAGTTTCTTTACGACAATCTGCAGCGAGAACCTTCCGTTGTTTGCCTCTATGAGCCCCCTCGTCAGGTTGTTGCGCCGGTCCGGCCTGGCCCGCGCATGTCCGCAAAACCACGAACCTCTCGCATCGCCGTCTCCGAACCCGATTCGCCGCGTGTCTTCAAACCTGCCGCGCCAGCAGCCCCGCCAAAGAAAAGCCTGCGCGGAAGTCTTATTGGCGGCGTGTATCGCTGATGTCAGAGCTTGAGATCCGCACCCGACGATTTCAACCCGCGTATCGGGTTTCCCTTGCTATCCGTTGCTGATCCATGCGTGGAGATGAACTCCATACGATAAGGGCCGATTTTAAACAGGCCAAAACAGTGGCGCGGCAACGCCGCAACCGGCGTCGCCTGCGGCAGGGGGTTGCTCTTGCTGCATGTGCCGCAATGGCTGCAGGAGCATTCGTTTATCTGTCAAAATTTTCCGGCACGCCGAACGATTTGACAAACCAGACCCTGGTCATACCCGAGGGTGAAGTTCAATCCGCTGGCAAGGAAGGCGAGTTTGAACTGTCTGCGACAGATGACCGGCGAGACGCACTGCTGCTCCAGTCCGTCAACAATGAAAAGCCGAGGCCGCAAAAGAGCGAGATCCGTTTCCAGAGAAACACCAGCGGTTCGGAGATTAACGGCCCGATCTATTTTGTTGCAGATACAATGTTGTCGGGCTCCGTAAGGCTCATGACGGCGTTGCCTGCGACACCGCAGGATTTTGCGCTCATGCAAACAGCCGCGGCAACGTCGCCATCACCGCAAGTTGCCCAGCAAAACCCGGCGCAGCCCATCTTGCCAGCCGACGCATCCCCGTCCGATGCGGGCTGGGAAGGCAAGATATCGCCCGGTGAAACGGCCCAGATTGAAGCGTCTTCACCCGGCAGTTCAAGCAATATCGAAATCATCGATGAAAAGAGGCGTTTGCCGCAAAACCAGCAATTTGTCGTCAGGCTGCTTGCCGAGCGCAGCGTAAAAGATGTTCTTCAGGACGGTGATACGACACCCGCCGAAACGGCCAAGGCCGCCGAGAGCGTGGCCAAACATTTGAACATTCAGATGCTTAGGCCTGGTTATCTTGCAGTCTGGCGCACGGCGGTCGTTGATGCGCAGAGCGGAACAACCGCTCCGGTACAAATATCGCTCTATGGCAGTGAAGGGTTGATCGGTAGTGTGGCCCGGGCAGATGACGGCAGTTATCTCAAAATCGACGATCCCTGGAAGGATGAAAGCTGGAACGACCTTACCCATGGCGGCGAAGGCGCGAAACTTGATCAGAATTTTCGCATCATGGATGGAATCTACAGCGCCGGCATCCGCAATGAGGTTCCCGTCAATGTGATTACCGAGACGATCATGCGAATGTCGCGGCTCTATGATTTGGGGAAATTCATTTCACCGGAAGACAAAATATCCCTTCTGTATTCCGAAACACCGCGTGACGGGACCAATGAGAGCGGGCGCGTACTCTATGTTTCAGTTCGGCGGGGTGATGAAACCTTGAAATGTTATTTGCTGCGTCCCGAACGTGGCGGCGACTATGCCTGCATGACGGAAGACGATACCACTTCGGGCTTGGGCGGCGCTGAAGGTTTTGTGCTGCCGGTCAAGGGCGTTTTCCGCTCGGGCTTCGGTCCGCGTGTTCATCCCATTCTCGGGTCGGTCAAATTTCACGAAGGCGTCGACTGGTCCGCGCCGGCGGGAACGCCGGTTTATGCCTCGTTTGACGGCACAATCAGTTTCGCTGGCACCAACGGGAGTTTCGGCAATTTCATCAAGATCAGCCACGCGGGTGCCAGAGAGACGCATTATGCCCACCTGCAGGGTTTTGCGAACGGCATTGTCGCAGGCAAGGCCGTAAAGGCAGGCCAAGTCATCGGATTCGTCGGCTCCACGGGTCTGAGTACAGGCCCGCATTTGCATTTCGAACTGATGGCAAATGGCGGGCTTGTGGATCCTCTAGGCTATGGGTACAGCGAAATCGGCCTGGATGGAGAAGCCGAGAAGCTCGTCCAGCGGATTATCCATGTGGAAAGCGGCGGCAATCCCAACGCGGCAAACCCATTGTCCTCGGCCAGCGGCCTGGGACAATTCATTAACAGCACGTGGCTGCGCATGATGAGTGCCTATCGGGCGGACCTTGTTTCAAAAATGAGCGTCAGTGAGTTGCTGGCCCTGAAATCGGATCCGACGCTGGCGACCGAGATGGTCATGAATCTCGCCAACGAGAATGAAGCAACGCTCAAGGCGTCGGGCATTGCCGGTACCGCCGGTAATCTCTATCTCGCTCATTTTCTTGGCGGCGGCGGCGCCGTTTCCGTTCTTTCCGCATCCCCGGATACGCAGCTGAGTTCCCTGCTGGATGCTTCGGTGTTTGATGCCAATCCATTTCTTTATGGCAAGACCGCAGGATGGATCACAGATTGGTCCAGCCGCAAGATGTCGGGGCAAGGCGGTACACAGGTTTCACCGGTTTATCGCGAGGCACGGATCAAGGCAGCGCGATTTCGTGCCTATAGCGCTGCTGTTGACGCCATTCTTGCCAGATTGCCGGGATGAATGGCCTGCCGGTATTCAGTCTTCCATCCGCCCTTTTCCGATCTTCTCATCATAGGCTTCGCCGAAATAGTGCAGGAATACATCGAGAATACCGTTCTCATAGGGCTCATTGCGTTCGTTCCAGGCGTTGACGTAGCGGGTCCACCGCGCACCTTTTCCCGACAGGAATGCGCTCCTGCCCGATGCTTCGATCGCATCGGGTGATAATTCGTTGAGCAGGCGGAAGAGGGCGGTTTGCACCGACTGGAAAACCGCTTGTTCGTGCTGCCTAAGCTCGTCAAGCGCTTCGCTGAAACTCGTTGCTGCATCGAGATATTCATGTTTGTTCACTGCAAACAGGGCACCGAGTGCGGCCGAGGTTTCAGGGATGAATTTCAGGGGGTTGTTGCCGTTGGGTTTCAGAATCGTCTGCCTGGTGCTCCGGATCAAGGCCCGCAATTGCGACCGTGCGGTGAGAAGCTGCGTCAATCCAGGGACGATCGTGCGGAAGATTGCACCCAGCTCTTCGGCAAACTCGTCATCGTGCCGCCCAGCGAGCGTATCCGGGTCGATGCCAGCCCCACGAGCGAAATGTTCGATAAACCGCTCTCGCGAATGGGAAGGGGCCAGAGATGGCCGGGGCTTGACCGGCTTCACCGCTGGGAGAACATCGGACGTGCGGGGATGGCGTGGCTGTACCGGCGGGCTCTGTTCTGCCCCAAGCAGTATAGTGCGGTCTTCCATCACGCGCAGCGGCGCGTCGCCGCCACGGGAAAGGAAGACTGTTTCTTCCGCTGTAAGCAACGGCTCGGGCGGCCGCTGATGCTCCAGAAACACACGAAGCTGATAGGCTCCGATCTCGATGAGATCGCCAGCCGAGAGGGCACGGCGCGTGCCCCTTTGCAACTCCTCTCCATTGATCAGAAGCCCGTTCGCCGACAGATCCTCCACCCAATACCCATCCTGTTCATGGAAAATACGGCAGTGCTTGGTCGAAACAAAGCGGCTTCTGTCCGGCAAAGACCAATCCGCTTCCTCGGAGCGGCCGATGATGAAGGCGCGCTGATCCGCAGCAAATTCCGGCACCACATCATCCCCGTGCAGGGATCGGTTCTCCAATCTCAGAACAAGTCGCATTGGCTTCTCCGGCATTTCTTGTCTGGCCATAGACTATTCAAATAAAGTGTTGGATACCAAGAGTATAGCGATTTGGATGCGGAACTTTTCAATGATGGACCAGATTCGGCACAGTTGCTGTGGCACAGGCAGGAAAACACAGATCTTTAATGCGAAGGAGACATTCTGGTTTGCCGCGGTTCTCGCGGCGCCCTTGTTATGCGCGGCGCCCGACGCGGCGCACGCGGCCTTCACCGTGTGCAATCAGACTGCCGACGTTGCCAATGTTGCGATCGGCGAGCAGGTTGGGGGCGAAATGCGGACGGAGGGGTGGTGGGCCGTTGCTGCCAATCGCTGCGCGGATGTCATAAAGTCAAAGCTCTCAAACCGCTATATCTATGTTCACGCCATTGATGTTCGGGGGCGGCCGATTCTGGACGGTGCGGTTACATTATGTGTCGATACGAAAAAATTCCAGATTACCGGTAAAGATGCTTGCTGGCAGCGCAATCATTTGCGAGGCGTATTCAAGGAAGTGGATACCCAGTCATCGGACAACTGGACGCTGTTTCTGACCGACCGGCACTGACTAACCGAACAACAGACAAAATTGGTCGAATGCCCTTCAACCCAAGAGCTGCTAACAAGCGAAAGACATGACCGTTCCAACGCACAGCAAAATCCACGCAGCGGAGCCAGCAGGATGGTTTGTTTCCCATGCGATGACCCATACCGGACGTGTGCGGCCGGTCAATGAGGACCGTTTCCTCGCCAAGCCGCAGAACGGGGTATGGCTTGTTGCGGATGGCATGGGCGGCCATTCCCACGGCGACGTTGCCGCATCGATGATTGCGCAGGCGGCCGGACGGGTCGGCCATCACGCAGTGCATGAGGCAAAGCTTCAGGATTTCCGCGAACAAATTTTTACCGTCAATCAGGATATCCGCAATCTGACGCAGGAACATGGATTGGGCGTCATGGGGTCGACACTGGTGGCCCTGCTGGTCACTGGTCAGCAATTTTCCGTTGTATGGTCAGGCGACAGCCGGCTTTACCTTAATCGCGGCAACCGCATGACACAGCTCTCACGCGATCATACGCAAGTTCAGCAGATGCTTGACAACGGTACACTTGATCCGGAGGGTGCTGCCAGTTTCAAAGGCAAGAACATTATCCTGCATGCCATCGGGGTTCGGGAGACACCCCATCTGGACCTCATCAGCAGCGAGCTGAGAGACGGAGATACATTCATCCTGTGCAGCGATGGCCTTACGGCCCACCTTTCGGCGTTGGAGATTCAGGACATTGTGCTGTCGCAGGCACCTGAAGCGGCATGCCGTTCACTGATTGATGGCGCGCTCGAACGGGGAGGGAGCGACAACGTTACGGTCGTCGTCGTCAACTATCGTATAACCACAGTCCTTGATGGGCGGTCATGATGCGCGAACAACTCCAATCCGGAAGCATCAAGCCTGGAACACGCCTGAACGACATCTATGAAGTAACTGCACTTCTCGCCGTGGGCGGCATGTCCGAGGTCTATAAAGGGCACAATATTCAAACACTCGACGAGGTGGCGATCAAAGTCATCCTGCCGCATCTTGCCAGTGATGAACAGGTCATTGCGCTTTTCAAGCAGGAAGCCTCCATTCTCAACTCTTTGGGACATGATGCGATTGTCCGCTATCACGTCTTCTCGGTCGACCGCTTGTCCAATACCGCCTATCTGACGATGGAACTCGTGGAAGGACCATCCCTCTACGAGCGTATAAAGGACCGTCCGCTCAGTCTGGCCGAAGCGGCCAAACTCATCAGCCGGATGACCTCAGGTCTCAAAGTGGCCCACGAACGGGGTGTCATTCATCGCGATATTTCCTGCGACAACATCATTTTGTCGGGGGGCAATGTTGAGGGCGCCAAACTCATTGACTTTGGCATTGCGCGGCTCGGCATCGGCGGCGACCGCACGCTCCTTGCCGGAAGCTTTGCCGGAAAGTACAACTATGTCTCGCCAGAGCAGCTCGGATTGTTCGGCGGTGACGTTCATGAGCCAAGTGACATCTACAGTTTGGGGCTGGTCTTTGCTGCCGCGCTGCGCGGGATACCGATCGATATGAGCGGTACGCATGCCGATGTGGTCAGAAAACGTCAATCGGTTCCGGATCTTGCGACGATCCATCCAGCCGCACGATCCATCATCCAGCGCATGTTGCAACCGAATCCGGCGCTCAGACCCAAAAAGGAGGAGATCATCGATGCCCTGCGCCCGATGATCCCTGTTACAAAAGATTCGCCCGCGCGCCGCGCACCTATGCCGGCAGTTGCGCGAGACGGGCGCGGGCAGAGTGCACTGCGCCCGTCCAGTGCAAAGGGTACTTCCGGAAAATGGCTGGCTCTTGCCTGCCTGTTGCTCGCCCTGGGTGGGGCAGGTTGGTATGGATACAACCATCAAGAGCAAATCAGGGCCTACCTGACCGCGCAAAACACGTCCAGACCAGTGCCGGCAGCAGGCAAATCGGAATTCAAGCTGGAAGCCGGTGAAAATGGAACAAAGCCAAAGGCAGAACAGATCATTCCCCCGCTGCAGCCGGATGCCGGGACCGGAGCCGAGACGGTAAAGCCGGCGCGGCCCCCCGCCGTGGAACCGCCGCCAGAGACAAAGATGACAGGTGAGGAAAAGCCGGGCATGCCGCTTGCCGATGCCGGGCCAAAGCCGGATGTCCTGGCATCCGGGGAGCAGAAGCAAGAGGCGCCTGTGCCGGGCGGCAATGGTCTGCCGCAAGCCCCGGTGACGGAAGCTGAATGGATAAGGCAGTTTGCGGGCGGCCCCTGCTTTTTTGCCCACGGTGCAACTGCGGTGCAGCAGACGATCAATATTGAGGGTTTCGCGCGGGGCGTGGGCCCATTCATCGAGATGGAACGTGCTTTCATCAGCAAATTCGGCTACGAGCCGACAATCAATGTCCGCCAGATAGCGGAAGCACAGTGTGATGCCGTGGCCTTTATGGCCGCTGTCCCAGTGAACGCAGGCAAGGCGGCTTTCACGCTCAAGCACGAGGTGTTGGGTTCGGCAGACCCGCTGCTTGCCACCCTCGACGGCATAGAACGCAGCAACGTCCGGGTGCTTCTTGTCCGGCCCGATGGCACTGTTGAGACAATCAATCCGTCGGAGCGACAGGGCGACAAAACAACCTTCAATCTCAAGCTTGCCCCGCCGCCAAAGAACCTGTCAGTCCCCTATATTTTCATCGCTATCCAGTCCGATGACAAACTCGATGTGACCGCAGGTAAGGAGGCGTTCAAAGGCCTGGCGGAGAAACTGCAAAGCGATCCTGGAAGGCCGCTTGTGACCGTCAAATATTTCCGCCAGCAGGGGTAGGGCTGCATCAGACGATTTTATCGGGGTCGAATACCGCGTCGTCGCTGTCTTTGACGGCCGGAGCCTGCCTGACCCATAAATCCCACCCGAGGCGGCCAACGGGTGATCCGCCCTGCAGACGGGCCTCCGGAATATCCTCCTTGGCCAGAATGAGCTGTATCTCAAAGGAGAGCGAGGGACCGCAGTAAAGGCGCACCAATTCGCGCAGCTCTGCAAATTTCTTGCCCGCCGGCATGAGTGACAGATATTGGCCATATCGCAGCGGGCCGATTGCAATCCGGATGGCACTTCGGCGATCGGCATAGGATGACCCGGCGATGGCCGTGATTCCCAGCAAGGCGTTTTCCTGCCTGTCGCGTCCCAGGCGCGTCTGTTCCGCCGGATCGACTGGCAGCCAGCGCTTCTGAAATTGATGGACGGCGACCTCATAGCCGAGAAATTCGGACAGCATGAGTTTCAGATTGATAGCGGTGCGTCGCTGGTTGGCGAAAAAACCAGAAAAATACAGCGGTACTTCAGGTTCAATCCTCAGCCCCTCGACCAACTTTGGCGCCGCAAGCCCGAGCAGCGCATAAATGCTCCGGGTAATCTTGTTATTCGGACCGATACCAAAGAGCTGGATCAAGCTGGACAGCCGGTATTTTCGCGTGCTGGCAAAGAACAGTTGGCGCAGTTCCCCCGCAAATATTTCCAGAAAGTCAAAATAGCTGGAACTGCGTCTGCGTTTCTCGTCGAGCGCCCGGTCGGTATAGACAGATGGCAATGCCGCTACCGGTCCGATCAGCCCGATATAATTTGCGTGAATATGGACATTCCCGCCGCGATTCTCGGTGCCCGAGAGCGCTGTAGCCGCGTGACTGTGGGTGGCATGGGATGTCAGCGTAACGGCGGATGCAGCTTGCTCTCCACCCAATTCGAGCAGCAGATGTGCCGCATGGGGATCAAACAGATGTGGCTCGGCTTTCAACCGGTCAAGAAGGGATACCGGCCGAACATCGGTCACAACAGCACCTCATCGGCCGTGCGCGGTGGAAAGCGCACCACAGGCAATGCGAGGCCGGTGAGCCGCACTGTAAGGCGGGCAAATGTATTGATGGAGGCGTAGAGCCCAAAAAAATGCGACAGGACCGAGCCGAAAAGATAGGCAACGCCGCGATCTATCAAGGCATCATTGAACTCGATCGTCACGTCGACGCCGCTTGCAATGCTCCCATCGCTCAATCGGGCTGTCGCCTTCTGGCTTGTCACTGAGGATATTGCTTCAATCAGCGAGCGCATTTCCGGCGCTTGTCTGAAATCGTACAGCCGCAGCATGCTTTTCAGTATCTCCGGATCTCCGCTGGTCAGCGGAAGATGGTTGAGAGAAAGATGCGATATCAGCTTCCAATAGGACTCGCCTTGCGACTCAAATCGGTGGGTATGGGTGGGAGGCAAAAGGCAATGGATATGGCCGATCTCGGCGACTGCGGCCTGGGCCTTGAAATAAGGTTGCCCACCGCCGAAGGGCAGGAGTTCAGGCAAGCCGCGATTGATGCACAGCGTATCGACAGAAGCCACCAGATGATCTTCCGGCGCTGCCGGATTGAGATTCATATCGACAAATCGCAGCTTTGCCTTGAAAGATTTGTTGTCCTCATCAATGTCGCGCGTGTACTGCCAGTATATGCCGGCACGGCTTTCATTGCTTTGCTTCTTGCGGCCGAAGAAGGGAGGGACCTCCTTGCGCTGGCCTTTCTGATCCGAAATATCAACCCGTTCAATGGCATAAATCTCGCGGGTCGAATTGTAGCGGGCATCTGGCAGTACATCGTATTCATCGCGCATATGGTCGACAGAAATCGGTTCAGCCCGCTGCTCGAACAGATTGATGACCGGTGTGCAGTTCAGATCGAAGCTTGTTGCGCCCACTGCATTGGCAAGCGTGCTGGCTGGCGTGTCGAGATAGAAAAAGAGGTGGAACTCTTTACCCGGTATGCTGCCAAGAAATGATTTCAACCCGCTCAGCTCAAAAAACAGAAACTTCTCGGGCAGTGCAAAGAATTCAGCCAGTAACCGGAATCCCGGAAAGCTGCGCTTGGAATAAGGCAGCATCCGCCGGTCGTGGTCGAAGCTGACCGGTTTCAGCGCACCTGGCGAAAGACGCAACGCTGCCTTGTCCTCGCGATGCCGCCCGGCGGCAATGCCGATGGTGTGGTTGAACAAAAGTTCATAAAGCGCCGCTCCCGTTGCAAAGGGGGCCCTGATGAAGAAGGTCAGCCGATCAAGATCGAGATTTGCGAGCGCATCAACCGGCCCGGTCGTCGCGACACTGATCGACAGGCATGCCATGGGAGACAGATCCGGCGCCGGCGGGGCCACGTAGGGCGGCTGCGCGAGCTTGCAATCGGTAACGGCGATCGGACTGAGTCTGAGGTCCTGCGTTGTGGAAAAGCGGCAGGTGTCGCCCCTGACCGGTTCGGAATCGACAATCATCCCGCGGGAAAGACCGATCGACTCGTCCTGTTGAGGGGATGGGTCGAACTTGAGGATCGACATGGATGGGATCTGTGCCAGATAGTGCGGGTAGAGCGCCTCCAGCATTGTTTCCGTTAACTCGGGAAAATCGTCGTCGATTTTTTGCCGGATGCGTGCGGCCGTATAGGCAAACCCTTGAACAAGCCGCTCCACGTGCGGATCATCGACCGCTTCCGGCGTGAGGCGAAGCCGGCCAGCGATCTTCGGGTGCTGCTGGGCAAAACGGGCAGCGCGTTTGCGCAAGGAGCCGAGTTCGCTGTTGTACCAGTTAAGAAAGCGGTTAGCCATGATGGACGCCGCCAATCATGAAATGCCGGGTGGCCGGATCGAGCGAGGTATCGAAGACAATCGCTTCCACGCCGTCTGGAAGCAGCATCTCCGCTTCTATGCGCAAATCGAGAACGCGGTCCTGGTTACCACGGCTTTTGCCCAGACCAACCCGCACGCGCGCCAATCGCGGATCAAACGCCGTGATGACCTTTCGAATTGCTTCGGCCAGATGCAGGCGCTGCTGGGTCGTTGCCAGCATAAGCCCATGAAATCCCGGAGTGCCAAAGCGCAGCAGGCTGGTCTGAAGCTCATCGAATTCCTTTTCGATGCTATGGGGCCATTGCTGGGCATTGAGCAGGGCTTCAATATCCCGGCGAACGTTTTCTCGCACGCGGTTGATCTGTTCGCGCGGGGTCAATGGCTGGTCAGCCGTCATATCCGGGTCGTAATCCATCAACCGGTCAAGAACGGATTCAAAGGATATCCTGCCGCTCACCGCCATGATCTAGTTCGCCGGACCGTGAAGGAATTCAATCGACGTCACGTCGAGCAGTCCGACAACATCGTCATCAACCAGCAGGCATTTCTGACCCTTGCCGGCAAACAGGCCGCCGCCCGCTTCCGTCCAGTCAGTCGTGCGTCCAAGCTTCATGGCATCACTGCCATCGCGCGTGAAATAGGTGGCAGGCATGATGATTTCCGACTGGGAGTCGTCGCGAAGTGTTAACAGCGCATGACGCCAGGTGAGATCGCGCAGGCTGCGGACAGGCTGAAACTCGATCCGGTTGATCCGGTTGAAATCGATCCACATATAGGTGCCATTCGTGTGGAGAATTTCAACGGCGTGCGGAATGCGGTCATCAAGGTCCCGAAATGAAGCTGCAGAGCGACCGTCGACTTTGACCGAACCGCCGATGACATTCTCGGGAAAGGCCGTCGCGGCCACTCCGTTGATGCCTGCATGGCCCCCCCCGATCGCCAGGGCATTCTTCATTGCCAGCTGATCGTTCGCGCTCGGCCCGTCGGGAAAAGCCGGCACTGCACCGGTTTCAAACCAGGCGGCCCGCGCGTCGGCAGCACGCAGTCGGCCGCGCAGGAGCGCCAATCCCACCATCATGTCAGGAATGGTTTTTGAAAGAATGTCGGCCTGTTTGTCAGCCCGTTCAAAGTCGCCGCTCACAATGAGAAGATCGATCAGGCGGCGGCGGGCGGCACCATCTGTTGGCCGCTGCTTAACGACCGACAAGGCTGCACTGACTGCGCCTTGCAGATCGCCGGCGTCGATGAGAGCGGAAACGCTTCCGGTTGCGTTTGTCATAGCGCTTTACCCCTGCTGGACTGGTCTGATTTGCTGTTCATATCGGCAAGAAGCTGGAAACTTGCCGTGACGTCATCGAGCTGAAAATGAGGCTGGAGCCGCATGACGCAGCCATACACTCCGGGACGGCCCGGTATTTCCCGAACGTCGACCGATGCTGACCGTAGCGGATGACGGGCCTTCACGCTGCTGTCTGCATCATCATTGCCGATGCAATACGTAAACAGCCAGCTTTCCAGCGTGTCACGCAAGCTATCGGAGGTTGCAATCTGGCCGACATTTTCACGCATGATCATTTTGAGATAATGGGCAAAGCGGCAGGCGCAAAGCACATATTGCAGCATGGAGGCAATGCGTGCGTTGCGATTGGCGATTTCCGAATCATACCGTGCCGCCTTGTGCACGGATTGATTGGAATTGAACACCAGGTGCGGTGTATAGGGCACGGTGGAAAGCGGGACAAAGCCTGCTTCACTCAGCGTTTGTTCCTGCTCCGCATTGAGCCGCTGTTCAACGGGCGGCTGGGAGGCAAAAGCATGTTTGTCCGTATGAAACGATACATAGGACAGTGAATCCACGAGCCCGCCATTGTGCTCGTCTTCCCGCACCCCCCGCAGATCCGCGAACCATCCGGACGAGGCATATTCCCTCAGAACGAGCAAGGCGAAGGCGAAGGCCGAATTGCCCCAAAGAAGGGAGCTGCCATCGGGGTCGGTTTCCTCGCGAAAGACAAAGCCGTCCCGCCGCGCGATATCATTGTTCCGGTAAGGCGGACGAACCAGAATCCGCGGCAGCGTCAATCCGAGAAACCGCGTGTCGGACGCCTGGCGCAACCTGTTCCAACGGGCTGCCCGCTGCGGCTTGAGCAGAAATGAAAGATCCGGCAGGCGATCGAGATCGGCAAAGGTTTCAAGATCAAGGAGCGATGGGCCCGCAGCGCAAATGAACGGAGAAAAGGCCGCCGCCGCAACGCTCGATATGCCCTCGACAATGGCTATGTCGTCCGTGCCCGTTGCGGGATTGATACCTGCGGTAATCGTATAATCTCCGATCAGGAGGCCATAGGGCTGACCGCCGGGCATATCGAACTCCTGCGAATAGATCAGTTCGAACAGCCGGCTCTGGTCAAAATCCGCAGCCCGTTCGATATCGCGGGCGATCTCTTTCCACTTGGCGGAGAAAACGCGAATTTGCACGGGGCTTGTGCCCGTTGGCAGTTGGATCAGCTGAAGCAGATTGCGCCACAGCGCTTCCAGCCGTTGAAAATCCGCATGGTGTATGATGCGGTTGACCTGCAGCGTCAGAGTTTGGTCAATGGCATCAATCAGCCGGTCAATCTGCAAGCGAATGACAGATGTTGCCGCCATATCCGGCGCAGCGGCATCGGAAGATGATTGACGGATCGCATATCGTTCTAAATCCGGTGTCAGACGCTCGGATATCACGAAATCATCACTCCTGCATTCTTCCGGTGAACATGCGGGCAGAAAGACCGCCTGTGCGCCAACGGAGGGGAACACGAGTGCTCCTGTTTCCGTCTGCGCAAGGCGGCCGATTCAATCAACACTACTGTTTCCCGGCGCGCATACGGGCGCCGGGATATCGTTCAATTTCTTGCCTTGGGGATGCGTGCAACCATGCGCAATGACGTTGTCAGTTCTTCCATCTGCAACCATGGGCGCAGCCATGCAATTGCTTCGTAGGAACCAGGACTGCCCGCAACAGCCTTGACTTCGACACGGGCGTCACGCAGCGGATAGGCCGCACGATTTTCCGGTCCGGCATCGTCATTGGCATTCACATAGTTGTTGATCCAGCGGTTGAGCCAGGCCTGGCAATCTTCCGCCTCCATGAAGGAACCGATCTTGTCGCGGCCGATCACTTTCAGATAATGCGCAAACCGGGACGTTGCCATCATGTAAGGCAGGCGTGCTGAAATCGCGGCATTCTCCGTTGCTTCCGGGCGGTCGTATTTCTCCGGCCTGTGTGTTGTCTGCGCGCCGAAGAACACGGCATAGTCGGTGTTCTTGTAATGGCACAGGGGCAGGAAGCCCAGTTTTCCAAGCTCGGCATCGCGGCGGTCGGTAATGCCGATTTCTGTCGGGCATTTGGTATCCGTATCACCGTCATCGCTCTGGAACACATGAACGGGCAGGGATTCGACCTTGCCGCCATTTTCCGCGCCGCGAATGGCGGTGCACCAGCCATTCTTGGCAAATGCATCCGTCAGGCGCGAGCCGAGGATATAGGAGGCGTTCGACCAGCAGTAACTGCCGTGATCCATTGCGTTGTCGCCGAACTTGATGGCTTCGTTGAAATCGAATTCATCAATGGTCAATGTTGCCGGACCGTAGGGCATGCGTGTGAGAACGCGCGGCATCGTCAGGGTAACGAAGCGAGAATCGCTGCTTTCGCGGAACGACCGCCACTTGATGTATTCCTTGGTCTGGAAAATCTTCTCCAGATCCCGCGGCTTGGACAATTCGGTGAAGTCATCGAAGCCGAAAAGTGTGGGTCCGGCCGCCGCGATGAACGGAGCAAAGGCCGCCGCAGCAACCGAACTCATGTTCTGCAGGGTTTCAATGTCTTCAAACGAATTGCCGAACTCATAGTCGCCGATGAGCGCACCGAACGGCTCGCCGCCGGCAATGCCGAATTCGCTTTCATAGATGGTCTTGAATATCTTGCTCTGATCGAACTCGACCGCCTTTGACAGGTCGCGCGACAGGTCGCGCTTGCTGGCGTTCAGGACGCGAATCTTGAGATTTGCACTGGTTTCGCTGTTGTAGACGAGATAGCGCAAACCCCGCCAACTGCCCTCGAGCTTGCGAAAGTCCTCATTGTGCATGATCTCGGCGACCTGCGTCGACAGCAGTTCGTCGATCTTTTTGATCGCATTGTTGATCGTGACCGAAAGATTGCGGTTGTAGGAAACCGTCCCCTTCAAAGCTTCGCTCGTCAGGGTGCGCAGCAACTGCTCCGTGCGGTCTGCGGACGTCTGCTTGGTTGCGGAGATCGCTTCGTCAAGGAGGCTCTCCGTTACAACGGTCGTGGTCCCTTGCGATGCACTCTTGGAGGTCGCCATTTATTTCGTCCCTTTTTCGCTGTCAGGTTTACGCTCGTCAAGCTCTGCAGCAAGTTTCTTCAGGTCCGCCTGGTTCTGCAGAATGCGTTCAAGCAGTACTTCCAGATTTTCCGAACGGTCGGCCTTGGTCAGAAGATCGCGCAACTGGTTGCGGGCATCCAGCAGGGACTTGAGAGCAGGCACCTGCTCGACGATGGAACCGGGCTCGAAATCTTCAAGTTTTTCAAATTTGAGCGAAACCGGCATCTCGCGGCCTTTGCCTTCAATGGTGTTTTCCACGCGGATATTCAGCCCCGGTGTCATGCGGCGCATGACGTCGTCGAAGTTGTCGCGGTCGATCTGAACGAACTTGCGCTCGCCGAATGGCTTGAGCGGCTCCGATGGATTACCGGAAAAATCGCCGAGAACACCAACAACGAATGGCAGTTCCTTTTCGACAACGGCACCTTCGGTTTCAACTTCGTATTTGATGTGTACCCTCGGCTTGCGGACTCTTTCGAGTTTGTCGTGAACGCTGGCCAATTGATGCCTCCTGCCTATGTGTGCTTCTTGAGAAGTGGGGGGATTATTGCAAACCATTTCGAGTTAGCAACTAATTTCTCAACCAATGGATGTAGTCTATACTGTCACGGCTCACCCGATCAGTTTCCTTCCCGCCGTTGATTGGCGTCTATTCCTGCGCGCAAGAGTACATCGCGACGCAGATCATCCTGGGGGATAAGTTCTTCCAGAAGGCGCAAAAAGTCCATCCGGCCCCGGCGAACAAGTGTTTCCAGAGCGAGCGGAATGGCTGAATTCGGTTCGCTCATGCGAAAAAAAGCGGCAATCTGCAAGAGCTGATCAAATGCCTGTTCGCGGTTTTGGATGGCGCCGGCAGCCATCGGCGCCTGCAACGGAACGCCGGGATTGACGGGCTGTTCGCCATGGGCGCTCGCTGCGACCGGAACCACGCTTGGCAGTGTCTGCGTGATGAGCTTTTCCATTTCGTTGTAAGCCCCGCTGATGGAGTCGAGAACCGACTGTATCCTGGAAACGGAAAAAGCGCCGATACTGCTGCCGCTCTCCTGCGTCAGAAACGCATCTATGGAAGCCAGCGCTGCCTGCGAGCGCATTGCATCGTTCTTGGCGCGGCTGAAGCCGTGGACATCGACATGTTCGAGTGCATCGCGAAACTCTCCCCATTGCGGACCGGAAAGATCACGGAACGCCTGATCATATGCCCAAAGGCTGAAGCGGCCATAACTCTCGTTGGGAAGGAGAGAAACAAGCCGCAGCGGCCGCACCAGCGTGCCGTCATCCTGGCTGCCGTTGAGACCGGTCAGGGGCGCGAGTTTATCCGATATGTCTTCATCGTCGATTGAATGGATCTGACCGAAATGGTCCTTGATGATCTTGTCGAAGGCGCCGAGTACTTCCGCCACCGCGCTGATCCCTTCCACGCGGACGGCCGCCTCCAGAAGCCATGAGAACAGTTCTATGTCCTTGGTATGAAGGGAGAGTGCCTCGAAGCAGAGATCATGGACGTTACGCCATTGGCTCGAGGGTTTGTGCACAAAGGGTGCCGCATTGCGCACATTGCGTTCATCGTCCTGACTGACAATGGCCGGATTCTCGCTTGTCCGGTCTTCGGAACGTGCCGTTGAGCGCGCATCCCGGATGGCTTGATAGGCGAAAACCAGTGTGCCGTCCGTTCTCAGGTTCACCCCGCAAGGTTTGTCACCCGCAAACGCTATACCGAGAATTTCATAGTTATTCATGCGCAAACCCAAATACACAAACTCCGTATCGCCGTTTTGGACCTTAAAAGAAGAATATGTCAAACGGAACATTGGCAAATGACCGCTGTCACGGCGGTTTGGCAAGATTCATCCTGCCGTCCATGAAGATCATGTTCGCGTGATATCGTACTGTCATATTTTATGGGGCACTGTTGTTTCATTGTCGGCCTTTTCAATGCTGGCGCTTTGGCGATTGATTTCCTGCCATGGATATTTCTATTGTGCTGTGATGAAAGCGGGAGCAGGGTTGTAATTCATGCCAAAACTGGATCTGAGGCGGCTGGTTCAAAAGCTTGACGGCGATGTGGTCGTTGGACTGGAAGAGGCGGTTGCCATTGCCGTCAGGAATAATCATTCCCATGTCGAGATCGAGCATTGGCTTCTTGGCTTGAATGATAAGAGCGAGCGCTTTGGTCCGATTGTTCAGCGCAGCGGCGGTGATCCGGCGGCGTTGGAATCGGAGGCTTACCGGGCATTGGAGCGCTATCCGCGCGACAATACGGCAGCCCCCGCGATTTCGACGGGAATCATTGATGTCATTCGCGAAGCATGGATTGCGGTGTCATTGCAAAGCAGCCGAACCAGTATCGGAATCCTTGATCTTCTTCACACATTGCTGTCCGACAGCACATTGCGTGCCACGACGATCAGTTCGTTGCCATCGGCGCGGGATATCCGGCTGGGCGAACTGGAACGCCAGATGGAAGAACGCGGAGCGGAGGTGCCAGTGACGCCAACGGCACAGGCCGCACCGCTGCGCAACGGCAGCGAAGAGTTTCTGTCCGCGTTTACCATTGATCTGACCGAACAGGCGCGCAACGGCGAAATCGATGCGGTGGTCGGCCGCGAGGCTGAGCTGCGCCAGTTGATCGATATTCTCGTTCGCCGCAGACAGAACAATCCCATCCTTGTCGGCGAAGCAGGCGTGGGAAAGACCGCAATCGTCGAGGCATTTGCCCTTGAGATCATTGCCGGCAATGTGCCGGAAATGCTGCGTGACATCCGCTTGCTGACGCTTGACCTTGGCCTCCTGCAGGCAGGGGCCGGCGTCAAAGGCGAGTTCGAACGGCGGCTGAAAGGCGTTATCGATGATGTGAAGTCGTCCCCCGTTCCGGTGATACTCTTTATCGATGAGGCGCATAGTCTGGTCGGCGCCGGCGGCCAGGCGGGGCAGGGGGATGCCGCCAATTTGCTCAAGCCGGCGCTGGCACGCGGCGAGCTTCGTACGGTCGCGGCAACCACCTGGGCGGAATACAAGAAATATTTCGAACGCGATGCGGCACTGACCCGCCGGTTTCAGGTTGTCAAGGTGGATGAACCGGATGAAGAAACAGCCGTGCGCATGGTCCGCAGCCTTGTGCCAGCCCTTGAAAAACACCATCAGGTCAAGATTCGCGACGAGGCTGTAAGGGCCGCCGTTTCATTGTCGATGCGCTATATCCAGGGGCGGCAGCTGCCGGACAAGGCGGTCAGTCTGATTGATACGGCATCGGCAGCGGTGTCTATCTCCCGTGCCACCGTTCCGGCGCAAATCGAAGATGCCAATCGTGCCATTGATCTGCTCAATCTTGAACGGCAGCGATTGGAATTGGAGCCTGAAACAACGGCCGGCCGGGAGCGTTTGGTCGAGATCGGGGCCCAACTGAGCACATTGCAGGCCACGGCCAGGGCATTCACCGCGCGGTTGGAACAGGAGAAGTCTCTCGTCAAGGCGGCCGACGCGATTGAAAATACGATTGACGAGCCGGGAAGCAGGCCGAAACTCGGATTGCTGGAGAAGGAACTGCACCTGCTGCAGGGCGAGTCTCCGCTGATTCACCGCGTGGTCGACCGCGAAACCGTTGCTGCTGTTGCTGCCCGCTGGACCGGCATTCCTGTCGGCCGTCTGGTGCGCAGTCTCGTTGAAGCTGTACAGACACTGGAAGCGCGTCTTCAGGAACGGGTTGTCGGACAGGATCAGGCAATTGCGCTTATTTCGGACGCCATGATCACGGCACGCGCCAATCTCGGTGATGACCGGCGCCCACCCGGCGTCTTCCTCATGGTGGGAACCTCTGGCGTCGGCAAAACCGAAACCGCTTTGGCATTGGCCTCGACGCTGTATGGCGGAGACCAGAATCTGACGATCATCAACATGTCGGAGTTCAAAGAAGAGCATAAGGTTTCGCTGCTTCTCGGCTCTCCCCCGGGATATGTCGGATATGGCGAGGGTGGAATACTGACCGAAGCGGTGCGCAAGCGGCCCTATGGCGTGTTGCTGCTTGATGAAATCGACAAGGCGCATCCGGGTGTTCAGGATATTTTCTATCAGGTCTTCGACAAGGGGATGCTGAAGGACGGCGAGGGCCGGGACATCGATTTCAAGAACACAACTATCCTGATGACCGCCAATACCGGCACAAATACGCTCACCGCGCTTGCTGCTGATCCCGACACCATGCCTGAAGGACAGGCTCTGGTCGATATGCTGCAGCCGGAGTTGCTCGGGCAGTTCAAGCCGGCATTTCTGGGCCGCGTGACGATTGTTCCCTATAAGCCACTTGACGACAAGGTCTTGGGTCTCATCGTCAAGCTGCAGCTCGACAAGGTCGGCAAGCGCCTGCGTGATGTGTACAAAGCCGATCTTGCCGTTTCGGCAAGGGTTACCGAGGCGCTGATTGCCCGCTCCAAAGCTGTGGAAACCGGCGCAAGAGCGATCGAATCGACCATATCGCGCGAGTTGCTGCCAAAACTTTCACGCAATATATTGCAATTGACACTGGAGAATTTACATCCGGAAGTTGTACGTGTAGATACAGATGATGCCGGGGGGCTTCTTGTTTCTGTCGAACCGGTAAAGCTATTGCAGGATCCACCTGAACATCCGTCACAAAACGATGCTAAGGGGTGAATATGTTGTCCATATTTTACTTGGGCAATTTCAAAGAGAGGGTATATCCCGCCAGTCCTACTGACCAAGGAGCTAGACAATGCCGATTTACTTGCAGATTGATGGAATTCAGGGCGATGCGACGCAGGAGACGCACAAGCGCTGGATGGACATTGA